>JAQCEO010000021.1 GCA_027729805.1 Actinomycetota bacterium | reverse complement strand
GAGAACGAGATTCTCTATGACCAAAAGACGATGCTGCTGTTCGGTGACGCCAAGGATTCATTGACCAAGGTGGTTTCGTCCCTGAAGAACCTATAGCCGGCACCGGCCGCCCGCACCACTGGGGTTAAGGGGCAAGGTGAGTGCAGTTCGGTTAGACGACGCCATAAAGGCGGTCACCGGCATCGCCGAGCCCGGGCACGATGTAGCCCTTCGCATTTAGATGTGAATCCAAGGCGGCGGTGACGACGGTGACTTCGACATCGCGATCGTTGTAGGTGTCCTCGAGGCGCTTGACGCCTTCGGGTGCGGCGAGCAAGCAGATGGCCGTGACGTCACGGGCACCGCGCTCAAGCAATAGGTCAATGGCTGCGACTAAGGTGCCACCGGTTGCCAGCATCGGGTCGAGCACGAAGACCTGGCGGTTGGCGAGGTTTTGGGGCAGCCGGTCGGCGTAGGTGGTGGCGAGCAGTGAATCCTCGTCCCGGACCATGCCCAAAAAGCCGACTTCGGCGGTGGGCATCAACTTGACCATTCCGTTCAGCATGCCTAGGCCGGCTCGCAGGATCGGCACCACGAGGGGCCGCGGGTCGGCCATTTCGACACCCATGCAATCGGCCACCGGAGTTGAGATAGCAACCGGCTGGATGCGCAAGGTCTCGGTGGCCTCGTAGGCCAAGAGGGTTACCAACTCCTCGGCCAGCAGGCGGAAAGTCGCCGATGAGGTCTCCGATCGGCGCAGCCGGGTGAGCTTGTGGGCAACGAGGGGATGGTCGATTACCAGGGTGCGCATAGCGCTGAGAGTAGTGGGGGCCCGGCGGTGAAGATACCCGGCGTGCCACCATCTACCCATGGGAACGCATCAGGTGGGCGCCGACTCGATTGACTTTGCGGTTGCGATCTGGCGCGAAGAGGGCGAGTGGCTGGCTTCAACCTTGCCAGGGCGAGTGGCAACGTCAATGGAAGAACTCACCAAGGCGCTTCGGCAGCTGCCCGGCGAAGGTGGCGTATTCGGTTTCGTTGCAGTTGTTGACGAATACTTCATTGTGGTGCGCGAGGCTGCCGGCTCAGCACGCGCGATGATCAGCGCTGGTGCAGCGATACTGGACTGGGTGCTCGCCGAAGAAGCTGCAGATGTCATCGGACTTGATATTGACGACGATGACCTTGAGGATTTTGAGCCAGTAGGTGACATGAGCATCTTCGCTGACTTCGGTCTTGATGAAGATGAGTTGGACCTGCTTTGTCGCGATGAAGATCTTTATCCCGATCAGCAGATCAAGGCGATCGCCAAGCAGCTCGGATTTAGTCAGCAATTGAAATCAGTGCTGCGCGCGAACTAATGCACTTTTTAGAGTCAGATCTCGACCTGATGCAAGTTGCCCTGGCCTGCGCGCGGGCGGCCGGTGCTTCCGGTGATATTCCGATCGGCGCCGTGGTCGTGGATTCGACCGGTTCGGTCATTGCCAAAGCGCATAACAGTCGCGAGGCGTTGACCGACCCGACGGCGCACGCGGAGATTCTCGCGTTGCGAGCAGCGGCCCTTGAACTTGGGAGCTGGCGCCTGACCGGCTGCACTTTGGTGGCAACCATGGAGCCGTGCCCGATGTGTGCGGGGGCGGTCGTTATGTCACGGGTTGACCGGCTGGTCTTTGGTGCCTGGAACCTTGAGTACGGAGCCGCCGGCTCCAACTGGGATTTAGTCCGAGACCGGCGACTAAATCACCGACCAGAGGTCGTGGGTGGAGTAATGGCCGAGGAATGTGGCACGCTAGTGCGGGAGTTCTTAGCCCCACAACGCTTGCAGCAGGAGGCCTGATGAGTTACCGAGAGAGCTCGATTACTCGGCGCCCATCGCGGCGGCGTCGGGTGCCAATCTGGCGCCTGTTGATCATCATCTTGATCGGTATTGTCGTGCTCTTCGCTATCGGTTTTGGCGTGTCGATGATTTTCCGCAGCAGTGAGACCCCGCAGGCTGATCCGGCGCAAAGCTCGATGTCAGAACCGCTGCCATGCGAAACCACGATGGTCAACCCGGCCGAAGTGCTGCCGATCAGCAGCAAGGTCAAGGTTTCGGTCCACAACTCCACCAACAAGATCGGGTTAGCGGGTGACACCGCCAAAGTGCTTAAGGCACGCGGATTTATTATCAAGGAGGTCGGCAACGACCCGATGAGCAAGAACGTCCAAGGTGTTGCAGAAATTCGCTACGGGCCAAAAGGTGCCGCCCGTGCACAACTGCTCGCCTTCCATTTTCCTGGCGCGATCTTGGTGCAAGATAACCGATCGGGCAAAATCGTTGACGTGGCATTAGGTGCTGCCTTTACTGAACTCGAAGGTGAAGCCCAGATCGCGGCCGCGATGGCATCACCATCGCCATCAACTTCTGGCCCCGGCTGCTCGAGTGCTGCGCCGGTTAGCCCGGAGCCGGCGAGTGAGCCTGGTGCCGAAGTCTCGCCTTCACCCAGCGCCACTTGAGGTGAATTCGGGCCTAGTTATCCGATCCCTTGATTTGCCCCTTGTTAGGTGAGTAAGATGCCGAAATTATGGGAGGACGCATGGTGCGATGGGTAACTAGGGGTCTTGCGACCATACTCTGTGTCGGCCTCCTGGCGGTGCCAGCCGCGTAGGCCGATGACCAAGACAGCCAGAGCCAGTCGGCGCGGGAGCCGGTCAAGGTCTCCGTGCCGATCCGAACGATGAACACCCCCGACCGAAGTGGCCAAAGCGGCATCTTGTTGTTGCGCGTGGGTCGCTCTGCGCCCATCTCGGTCATGGTTGACACCGGCATCGTCGGGCTGGTGCTGTTCGGCAAACCCGACGGCGTCAAGCCGACGGCTAAGCGCACCACCACCACGATTCAGGGTGTCAAGATCCCGGGCGCGATCGTCACCGCCCCGGTCACCATCGGTGGGGTTACCACCACCCAACCGGTGGCGATTTCCCTCGTTAACACCGACAACCCCTACATCCAGCAGTGGAAGAACCGTGGGGTCTCCGGAATCATCGGCCTTGGTACCGGCGACGGCGGCAACATGACAAACATCTTGAAGTCCATGCCCGGTGCGCTCGGGTTGCGTTGGAGTATTCATTTCAACCGAAATATCGGCACCCCAATTGGCCGCCCAGGCGCCCTGATACTTGGCGCCGAGCCGCCGGTTGACCCGACGATGAGTTTTAAATTGCCATACGTGAGCCAAGACATCAACGGGGCTCTCAACTGGGATGACCATCAGGCTACGGGTTGCTGGAAATTCGCAGTGTTACGCGAGCAGTGCGTACCAACCTGGTTCGACTCCGGTTTTACGTTGATGCGAGTTGTCGGCCGCAACTTCGCCCGGGTTCCGCATTCGAGTACGAATCTGGTGAGAACCGGAACAAGGGTCAAGATTGCCGCGGCGGGGAGTTCTTACTACGGGCACAAGTTCATTGCTGGAAATACCGGCTCACGTAATCTAGTGCGCCTCATTCCCAGGGGTAAACCCACTATTAACACAGGAAATTCCTTTTACTTTGACTACACCCTCACTTATGACTTAGTGGTGGGCACGGTATCGCTGCACGACTCCACCTTGAAAGGTAACTAGTAAAATGTCAGAGAACAACAAGCCGCACCTGAGCCGTCGCAAGTTCTTACAGGCCACCAGCGTTGCCGGTGTTACCGCCGCCGGTCTGGCCGCATCCAGTCGTCCGACGGCGCAAGCTGCCCCGCTGCCTAAGTTTAAGCCGCGGGGCCGGTTGAAGCGGCGCCCCAACTTCTTGATTGTCATGATGGATGAGCAGCGCGCTGCGCCATTCTACGAGTCACCGGAACTGCAACTTTGGCGCTTGCAGAACCTGGCGACCCAAAACTTTCTGCGTCGCAATTCCTTTGAGTTCACCCACCACCATGTGATGTCGGTGGCCTGCCAGCCCAGTCGGGCCTCCATCTACACCGGGCAATACCCGTCTCTTCACGGTGTCGCGCAGACTGCTGGCGCGGCCAAGTCCGCGATTGAAGAGGATCTCTTCTGGCTTGACCCCACTACGGTGCCGACCTTGGGTAACTGGTTTCGGGCGGCCGGGTACGACACTTACTGGAAGGGCAAGTGGCATATCTCCGATGCGGATCTTTATCAGGCCGGTTCCTACAATCCGTTGCCGTCATATAACAATGCGGGTGGCAGAGATCGATACCTTGAGGACATCTACCTGGAGGCCGAGCGGCTGGACCGTTACGGATTCACCGGCTTCATCGGCCCCGAGCCCCACGGGAGTAACCCGCTTAACTCCGGTTCCTCTGGCCCAGGCGGTCGGGGCCGCGACGAGGTCTATGCAGAACTGGGCTCGGAGCAGTTACAACGTCTGCGCCGCACCAACAAGCCATGGTTGTTGGTCACGTCCTTCGTTAATCCGCACGACATCACCGTGTGGGGGAGCCTAAGTCTGGCTGGGGATCTCTCCGGCAGCCAAGGCTCTTTCTACCTAGCGCAACAGTTGTTGGGCTCGAATGTGCCGCGGAATCTTTTCGGCCCGGCCTATACGGCGTCGACCAATGAGGATCTCAGTACCAAGCCGGTGGCGCAGAAAAGCTTTGTTGCGCAATACCCCAAGGCTTTCCAACCACTTAACAACAATGAGGCGTACCACCGTTTCTATTACCAACTTCAAAAAAATGTCGACGAGCAAATCGGCAAGGTGATCAACACACTCACCGAGGATCGCGAGCAGTATCGCGACACGATCGTGATTTACCTATCTGACCATGGTGAGATGCTCGGTGCCCACGGTGGCATGTTCCAAAAGTGGCACTCGGGCTACGACGAGATGCTGCGAGTGCCGTTCATCTTCCACAACCCCGTGCTCTTCAGTGGTCATGTGACAAGCGATGCACTGACAAGTCATGCAGATCTCCTACCGACGATGCTTGGCTTGGCCGGTTTGGACGAACTTTCACTCGGCAAGGAGTTGAGCAGGTCCCATACGCAGGTCCGACGCCTTGTTGGCCAAGACCTCTCCGGCATTTTGCTGGGCGTTGATGAGCCGTCGCGCTTGGAAAAGAGCCCGGTCTACTTCATGACCGACGATCAGCCCTTCAAGGGCGCCAACGCGGTTTCCATTCTCGGGTTGCCCTATACGCCGGTCGATCAGCCGAACTGCGTCGAGACAGTAGTCGCCTACCTACCCACCGGTCTGGGCGGGACAAAGGAGCGGTGGAAGTACTCCCGCTATTGGGATAACCCGCAGTTTTGGACGACCCCGAATGTTCAAGACGTCATGACGATCGTTGCCGGGAGAGTGAACCAGCCGGGGAACAAAGTTGCCACGACTGTGGTGAAGCAGGTCAACCCGACCGACGGACAGATCGCACCACCGGCTGACCAGTTCGAGTTGTATAACGCGAGCACTGACCCTGCTGAGTTGACAAACCTTTACGGAAACTCAAGCTACATCGGCATCCAACAGGTCATGGCGGCGCTCCTGAACGCCGAGCGCACGGCAAAGCGATTGGCGCCAACGGAGCAACCTTGGGCTGACGGAACCATGCGGCAGTTCCCATTCATCCCGAGCTAGGGGCGAATACGAATTCTTATCTAGGTGATAGTTTTGGCGGTGGCGGTGGGATTTGAACCCACGGTGGAGTTCCCCCCACACACGCTTTCGAGGCGTGCTCCTTTGGCCGCTCGGACACGCCACCGCAGAGAACTGTACAAATACCCGGCTTGGCGGATTCGTTCGCCCTTGCCGATAGCGGTGTTTGCCTGGGTCCTGTAGGCGTGCGGTTCGGGTGCGCCGGAGTCCTCTTAGTCAGCGCCTTCTGGCGTGAATGACGGAAAGGTTTCCCCCGCACCCTCACAGGAAGGTTGTAGCCCGCCCAAATGCACTGTTCAGGATCCGGCGACCTGTACCTACGACGGGTTCGACCCGGCGGCTTCCGGCTCTAGCGCCTTTCGTTGATAAGCGCGTCAAGCGCGCTGCGTGGGCTCGTCAGAAGATGAATTACTCCGCACCTTTGACCCCACCGTCCGTGTCGGCGCCCGCATCACAGTCGATGGCGTGACTTACGACACGACCGATCCCGACACTGTCCTGCCCGAGGGCATTGTTACGGGTTCCATCCTTGGTTCGGCCCCATCGGGCAAGGGGACGACTGTGATCATCGACAGGACGAGACTCGAGCCCTTTAGGTATCGCCGAAAATGAGGGCCGCCCAGCGGGCTGCTAGGAATCTGTTGTTGCCTCAGTCCGACATTGGGTCACAGAATCCTCACTCGGACAAGCCAAGAACGAAAAACGAAAACCTTAAGTGTTAAATAGCGCAAGAGTTAAATGGCCCGAATCGGACCACACCGACAACCTCACCTCAACCTGCTATGTCGGTGTTTTGCTGAGCGAATCGAATGCGGTGGAACTGTCAGGCGCCAGTCTAATCAACCAGGAACCATAAGGATCGTCGTTGATTTTCCTTGGGTTTTCGATCAATCCCTTATTTATCTCCGTGACGAAGCCGTCAAGGGGTGTGAAAATATCAATCATAGATTTGGTTGACTCCAGGGAACCACAGGCACTATTGGCCTTATAATTGGTTCCGGGTTTCGGTAAGTCCAAATAGACAATGTCACCCAATGCTTCTTGGGCAAAATTGGTAAGCCCAAATTCCACCGTGCCGTCAGCGTTTCGCCTTACCCACATGTGGTCGTCGGTGTAGCGGTAATCCCCTTCTGGTTTGCCGGACTCCATGAGGGTCGCTAACACACTGGATTCGCCTTTGACAGCGGTCCCCTTCAATTGCGTTGAGGTGGAGGCATCTGAGGCATCTGAAGCATCGGCGGTATCCGAACCGCACGCCGTCAGGCTGCTGGCAAGTACGGCTATTGGCACAAGCACTGTCATTCGACGAGATGAAGGTCTCATGAACAGTGTTCCCCTATTCCGCAGTAGAGATCCAAAGGGTAATTCACAGCCAAGAACACCCAGAACAGGCGGGGTGCTCACGGGCCACCACAAGCGGCGCAGGCAGATCTGGCTAAGTCACCAAGTACCTGCAGCACTTGGTGACATTTTCTCCCGTTCGTGAAAGCGCAAAGTCCTATCGTGATATTCGTGTTCCGGTGCTTGTTTAAACAGCCGATGAATTGCAGACCCTCACCGACCCGGGCGCTATTCCTCCTGACCACCACGACCGTGACAGCCCCGGCTGGCTGTTCTTCCTCCAGCGGCTCCTCGGACGCCTCAACCCCGCCCGCCCGAATACCGCATCGAGGCCCCTAACTGAAAGGTATCGCGCCTAAGGGCGCGGGCTTGCGCTGGCGGAGGATAGGGGATTTGAACCCCTGAGGGGTTTCCCCCAACCCGCTTTCCAAGCGAGCGCCATAGGCCACTAGGCGAATCCTCCGCTCCGGAGATTACAAGTGCTCGTTAGTGCCGGTGCACATGGCTACCGGCCTTCCGTCAAGTGGTGCGGCGGCGTTACCCTTGGCGTTGACCCCTCGTGCGGCGTCACCTCGCTGAACCCCCCCAGGGCCGGAAGGCAGCAAGGGCAGGCGGGCTCTGATGGGTGCGCGGGGGGTCCCTGTTTTTAGTCCGCGAACGCGAGCCTGGTCACGGTGGGCAGTTAAGGTGGCGCATGTGCCCATGGCTTTGTATCGCACCTATCGCCCTGCGACCTTGGACGAAGTCGTCGGCCAAGAGCATGTCACCGGCCCGCTGCGCCGGGCCTTAGCCAATGACCGGGTCCATCACGCATATTTGTTCTCCGGCCCACGCGGCTGTGGGAAGACCTCAACCGCACGCATCCTGGCCCGCTCCCTTAACTGCGAGCAGGGCCCAACCCCTGACCCATGCGGGGTCTGCCAAAGTTGCACTGACCTCGCGGCCAATGGCCCGGGTTCCCTTGATGTGATTGAACTTGATGCGGCCAGCCACGGTGGTGTCGACGACACCCGTGATCTGCGCGAGCGCGCGATGTTTGCCCCGGCGTCTTCGCGGTACAAGATTTACATCATCGATGAAGCCCATATGGTCTCGCCTGCTGGCTTTAATGCACTACTCAAGCTCGTTGAAGAACCGCCGGAGCATGTGCGGTTCATCTTTGCGACCACCGAGGCCGAGAAGGTGCTGCCGACCATCCGGTCGCGCACCCACAACTACACCTTCCGGTTACTGCCGGTGAAGTTACTTCAGCAGCACTTGGCGACCGTATGTGAAGCTGAGGGCATCGCTGCCGAGCCCGCGGCATTGGCCTTGATAGCTCGGGCGGGTGCCGGCAGCGTGCGAGATAGCCTTTCGGTGCTCGGCCAGGTGATTTCGGGCAGTGGCCCCGAGGGTGTGACCTACGCCGAAGCCCTATTGCAGTTGGGTATGACCGATGCCGCTTTGCTTGACGAAACCGTTGATGCACTCGCCGTGCATGATGGGGCTGCGTTGTTCATTGTCATCGATCGCGTGATGGAGGCCGGCCATGAGCCGCGCCGCTTCGTCACTGACCTTCTTGAGCGCTTGCGTGATCTTATTGTTTTGCAGAATGTGCCAGGGGCTGTCGAGAGCGGGTTGATCGATGCACCAGATGATCAGGTGGCCCGTGAGATCGAGCAGGCGCGGCTGTTCGGAGCAGCTGAGCTGGCGCGGGCTGCCGATGTGGTGAGCGAAACACTTAGTGCACTTAGGGGCGCCACCGCACCGCGGTTGCAACTTGAGTTGATGGTGGCACGGCTACTCTTGCCCGCGGCCGATACTGATGAGCGCGGATTTCTCGCACGCCTTGATCAACTCGAACGACGCATCTTGACCGGTGAGTTCCAACAGGAGGTTGCCACGCAATCAGCCGCTGCGCAATCAGTCGCGACTGCGCCGGCACCGCCATCGCGTCCCCGTAAGTTGTCAGAAGTCGCGCCATCGACCGGCAAGGCAGCGGCTAGTGCCGAACCGGTGGTCGCCGAACCGGTGGTCGCCGAACCGGTGGTTTCCGAACCGGTGGTTTCCGAACCGGTGGTTGCCAAGACGCTAAGTGGCGCGGGCCTGACCGAGCTGAAGTCAATGTGGCCAGCGGTACTTGATGCGATTAAGTCGTATTCGCGGGTGGCGTGGGTACTCTTTAGCGTTTCGGCACCGCTGTCACTGGAGAATGGGGTGCTGGCTGTTGGCCTTGATAACGCGAACAAGATCAACAACGCACGAGCGAGCGGCCACGATGAGCGCCTGCGGCAAGCGATCCTTGATGTGATGCACCTTGACGTCAAGATTGACGTAGTGCTCGCACCCGAGGCGGCGTCAACTGTTACGGCAACCGGCACGGCGCGCACCAGCCCGCCGGTCGCCGATACCCCGAGCTTGGATGATGAGAACATGGATGACGCAGTAGGTGTTGACCTGGCCCTGCGCGAGCTCGGCGCCACCCAAATCGGCGAGATCGAGCACTGACGTGTACGAAGGTGTGGTCCAAGACCTAATAGATGAGTTAGGCAGGCTCCCTGGTGTTGGCCCCAAGAGCGCACAGCGTATTGCCTTCTACATCCTCGCCAGCGACCCAATCGATGTCGAGCGCTTGGCTAATGCGCTGCGCGAAGTAAAGGACAAGGTGCAGTTCTGCGTTGTCTGCGGCAATGTGGCGGAAGAAGATCACTGCCGCATCTGCCGTGATCCAAAGCGCGACCTAACGATCTTGTGTGTTGTTGAAGAATCCAAGGATGTAGTTGCGATCGAAAAGACCCGCGAATTTCGCGGCCGCTATCACGTACTAGGTGGGGCCATCAGCCCGATCGAAGGTATCGGCCCAGATGCCCTGCGGATTCGCGAACTAATCGCACGGCTGGCCGATGGCGCGATTACCGAAGTTATTTTGGCAACCGATCCGAACCTAGAAGGCGAAGCCACCGCAACCTACCTAGCGCGGTTAATCACGCCCCTTGGGATCGCGGTGTCACGGCTGGCAAGTGGGCTACCGGTCGGGGGTGACCTCGAGTATGCCGATGAAGTCACCCTGGGGAGGGCTTTCGAAGGCCGGCGCCGCGTGGAGCACTAACTTAGGTAAGCGTCATGTCGATACCTGTCGCGCAGCTGGCGGAAGAATGACAATGGGTGCACTAGGCAAGTGCGTCGGGCCATTAGGCCTTGGAGCTATCGACCGGACGCTCGTTCGACTTGGTCGGCCACCGCCGAAAGGTTGGTTTTGAGCTCTGATAGCGGCAATCCCGACACGGCCAAGTTTGTAGGCGAAAAGTTAGCCGCCCTACAATTAGGGCTTATGTCCTTGATTGTGCAGAAATTCGGGGGTTCCAGCCTGGCCGACGCCGCGAGCGTCAAGCGGGTGGCCCGGCGCATCGTCGACACAAAATTGGCCGGGCACCAGGTCGTGGTGGTGGTTTCGGCCATGGGCGACACCACCGATGAGCTCCTAGACCTCGCCGAGCAGGTATCCCCAAACCCCCCGGCCCGTGAGCTCGACATGCTCTTGACCTCGGGTGAGCGCATCTCGATGGCTTTGGTGGCGATGGCCATCTCAGACCTCGGGGCCGATGCCCGGTCCTATACCGGCTCGCAGGCCGGTTTGATTACCGACTCCGCCCATGGCGCGGCCCGCATCATTGACGTCACCCCGGGCCGGATTCAAGAGGCCCTGGCCGACGGCGCGATCCCGATCGTCGCCGGGTTCCAAGGGGTGGCCCAAGACACCAAGGACATCACCACCCTTGGACGTGGTGGCTCAGATACCACCGCGGTAGCCTTGGCGGCAGCACTTGATGCCTCGGTGTGTGAGATCTATACCGATGTGGACGGCGTCTATAGCGCTGATCCCCGAGTTGTACCGCTCGCCCGGCAGGTGCCGCTTGTTACCTATGAAGAGATGCTCGAACTCGCGGCCGTTGGCGCAAAAGTTCTGCACCTGCGCTGCGTCGAGTACGCGAGGCGATTTGATCTACCCATTCACGTGCGCTCGTCATTTTCCGATCGCGAGGGCACATTTGTTATGTCACCAGCTGCAATCGCAGCTGCGGTAGCCGAAGGAAGAGCCATGGAACAACCCATCATTTCCGGAGTCGCGGCTGACATCAATGATGCCAAAATCACTGTGGTGGGCGTGCCCGATAAACCAGGGCGGGCCGCCGTTATCTTCCGCGCGCTGGCCGACGCCGGCATCAACGTCGACATGATCGTGCAGAACGTGTCAGCCGCATCGACCGGTCGCACCGACGTGACTTTCACCTGTCCCCAAGGGGTCGCGCAAAAGGCGACCAAGGCGCTAGAGAAAGAGCAAGGTGCGATCGGTTTCGAATCCTTGTTATCTGATGATCAAATCGCGAAAGTCTCCCTTGTTGGTGCGGGCATGCGCTCACACCCTGGTGTCTCGGCAACTTTCTTCTCGGCCCTTGCTGAGGCGGGCATCAACGTCGAGATGATCTCCACTTCTGAAATTAGGATCTCCATCGTGACCCGTGTTGATGATGCCAAGCGCGCGGTGCAGGCATTGCATACCGCCTTTGGCTTAGATGCTGCTGGCGAGGCGGTTGTTTACGGAGGTACCGGCAGATGAGTCGCAAGCCAGTTGTCGCGGTAGTCGGTGCTACCGGTCAAGTTGGCACCGTAATGCGCCGACTCCTTGACGAACGTGATTTCCCGATGCAGCAGGTGCGATTCTTCGCATCTGCACGGTCAGCCGGTAGCACCTTGCCTTGGCGCGGTGCGGAGATCCTCGTTGAGAATGCCGCGACCGCTGACTTAACCGGCATAGATATTGCACTTTTTTCCGCCGGTGGCGCGTCGTCAAAGGAACTAGCCCCGAAGTACGCAGCGGCCGGTGCCATCGTCATTGACAATTCATCGGCTTGGCGGATGGACCCGGACGTGCCACTTGTTGTCAGCGAAGTCAACCCGCAGGCAATTAGCGAAGCCCGCAAAGGGATTATCGCCAACCCCAATTGCACGACAATGGCCGCGATGCCGGTGCTGCAGCCCCTGCATGCGGAGGCCGGCCTGCGCCGACTAGTGGTTAGTTCATACCAAGCGGTATCGGGCAGCGGGCTCGCCGGCGTCAAGGAACTTGATGAGCAGGTTCGGGCGGCGATCAGCCAGGACATTGCAAGTCTTACCCATGATGGCGGCTCGGTTACCTTCCCGCAGCCACAAAAGTACGTGCGCACCATCGCATTTGATGTGATTCCGCTGGCTGGAAATCTAGTCGATGACGGTTCCCTCGAAACCGATGAGGAGCAAAAACTGCGCAATGAGAGCCGCAAGATTCTAGACATCCCTGATCTGCTCGTGTCAGGAACGTGCGTGCGGGTGCCGGTCTTCACCGGGCACTCGCTAGCCATAAATGCCGAGTTCGACCGGCCAATAACGGTGGAGCGGGCTACCGAGCTATTGGCCGTCGCGCCTGGTGTCGAGTTATCAGACGTACCAACGCCACTGCAGGCGGCCGGCGCTGACCCGTCATTTGTTGGGCGCATTCGTCAAGATTCTTCGGTGGCCGGTGGCAAGGGGCTGGCGTTGTTCGTAAGCAGTGACAATCTGCGTAAAGGTGCGGCACTGAACGCGGTGCAGATAGCTGAACTAGTGGCGGCCAACCTGCCCGATTAACCGGGCCACCACAATTAGTTACTCGTCGTTGCTTTCAAAGCAGGCCGCGTGGTTGCCCTGCGAGGCGCCGTTGGTCAAAAACCAGGTGCGTTTTGCACCCCAAGCATCGGCTGCCAGGTCGGGGGCTTCCTGCAGGGGGTGGGTCCGGGCGCTCCAACAGGTGGCAGGTCGACCCCTTCGGTGAACATCGGGATATCCAGAGCGAGTAGCTGCGGCCCGGCCAGTGTCGTGAGCGCGGGGTAATTGGTGGGCTGGTCTTGATGGCCTGGCACCCCAAGCCGCGTCCACCCTTGACCAGCATTTAGGTGGAGGGCTGCGGCATCTGGGGCGCGATCGTGCCGATCGGCGGGAGCTGACATACCCGTTTCCTCCTCCCAAAGGCACTAGGGGTTGCCGGCGGGGCCAAAAACAATTCGGAAACAATCTTGCGAAAGGGCCACCAGATTTGACTTACCCGCCCACACTTACCCTAGTAGCGCCCATGCTCACACCACCTTAGGGAGTGCAATAATGCGTACCTGGAAAACAATTGCTACCACGAGCATTCTCGCGGTCACCGCGGTGTTCGCGGTCGGCTGCAGTTCTAGCGGCGGCCAAGCAGCGCAAAGTTCGGCACCTGCACCCGCGGCGCCGGAAAGTGCTGCGCCATCAGCTCCGGCTGCGGAGCCAAGTGAGGCAGCACCCGCCGAGCCCACCACACTGCTTGAGCGGATCCAACGTGATGGGGTGCTGAGAGTTTCAACAGACCCGGCATATCCACCGCAGTCCTCATTTGACGAGGCCACGGGCGAGTGGGTGGGCTTCGATATCGATGTTGCTACCGAGATCGCCAATCGTCTTGGCACGACGGTGCAGTGGGAGACGCCATCATGGGATGTCCTGACCGCGGGCAATTGGAATGATCGCTGGGATATCTCAGTTGGCTCGATGACCATCACCGAGGAGCGCGATAAGGTACTGCAATTCACGACGCCCTACTACTTCACGCCGGCTGGGATCGCGGTGGGAGCCAAGAGCGACATCACCTCGGTTGATCAACTTTCGGGTAAGAAGGTCGGTGTTTGCGGTGCTTGCACATATGAGTTCTACCTAAACCGCACATTGAAGATCCCAGGTTTCGACTTTCCATTCGTGGTGCCCGAGGATATTGAGTTGGTTACCTACGACACCGACTCCACGGGTATTCAAGATCTCGCCCTAGGGCGCATCGACGCGATGGTCTCCTCAATGCCCACCTTGGAAGAGGCGATCAAGAAGGGTAAGAAGCTTGTTTTGCTTGGCGATCCGGTTTTTCAGGAGCCGCTCTCGGTGGCAACTGATAGAGGGTCAATGCTTCCAGTCGATACCCTCGTGACAGAAATCAACACGGTCCTCGAAGCCATGCGAGCGGACGGAACTTTGAGTGATCTTTCCATGAAGTGGTATGGGATTGATTTCACCAAGGCGGCCGGCGCCTAACCAACGATGCCCTTAGCCCCAACTGACGAGGCCGTGCCGCAGCAGCGGCACGGCCTCGCCCAGTCCCTCGAACTGTTCAGCCTCAAGTTGCCCTTCCGGGTCAAAGTCGCCGCCGTGTGGCTCGTCATCGGCGGACTCCTGCTCGCCGGATTTCTAAAAAGTGGCTTTGATATTGCCTGGATGGGTGACCATGCCTTCGCCATCGCTAAGGCGGTTTGGGTCACCATCGCCTTCTCCGTCATCGCGATCTCACTCGCGGTGGGGCTGGCGCTCTTGGGGGCCCAAGGTCGAGTTTCACGAAATCCCATCGCCTACGGGATTAGTGGTTTCTATACGTCGTTCTTTCGTGGCACGCCGCTGATTGTCCAGCTCTTCTTGTGGTACTTGGCGTTGCCGCAGTTGGCCCTTGGACTACTGCCGGAGCAATATGCGACCTGGTTCATCTGGCCGGCACAGGTCGCCGGCATCGTCGGGATTGCTTTTAATTACGGGGCTTATATGACGGAAATTTTCCGTTCCGGTATCGAGGCGGTGCCGCACGGGCAAGCCGAGGCGGCCGCGGCCCTTGGGATGTCTCCGGGGCAACAGATGCGCAGGATCATCTTGCCCCAGGCCACCCGCATCGTGATACCGGCGACGGGCAATGAATTCATCGCGATGATGAAGGACACCGCACTGATCGGCCTCCTGGGCACCACCTTGTTCTGGGCTGACCCATTTCGGATGGCGCAACTGTCCGGCAAGGCTGACTTCCGTAATCTGGAAGCATTAATCGCCGCGGCGCTGGTGTATTGGGGTTTGACGGCGGTCTTCTCCTTCTTCCAAAGAAAATTGGAAGAGCGGATGAGTAAGGGATACGTGCGTCAAGTGAAGAACGCAGCATGAGCGCGCCAATAGTTCGCGTCACGGGGTTACACAAGTCCTTTGGCTCCTTGGAGGTGCTCAAGGGCGTTGACATGCAGATCAATGCCGGTGAGGTCATCGTGGTCTTTGGGCGTTCTGGATCAGGTAAGAGCACCTTCCTTAGGTGCATTAATTTTCTCGAGGAGCCAACGCAGGGCACGATTGAGGTGGCGGGCAGAAGTATCTCTGCCGGCATTCCGACTCGGTTCCGCAGAAAGCAGGTGCAGCACCTACGTAGGACCTGCGGAATGGTTTTCCAGCAATTCAACCTATTCCCGCACATGAGTGTTCTTGACAATGTCATGGAGGCACCGCGCCGGATTTCAACTGATTCGGCGAAATCGGTGCGGGATCACGCAATGTCACTGCTTGCTGATGTGGGCCTAGCGGATAAAGCCGCTGAGTACCCGATCCGGCTATCGGGCGGGCAGCAGCAGCGGGTGGCTATCGCCCGGGCCCTGGCTATGCGCCCGCAAGTAATGCTCTTCGACGAGCCAACCTCGGCCCTTGACCCTGAACTAATTCACGAGGTGCTGTCGGTGATGCGAAACCTGGCTCAAGATCACTCCACCACCATGATCGTGGTCACCCATGAAATGGGATTCGCACGTGAAGTGGCCACGCGAATGTGTTTCTTCCATGAGGGAAGGATTCTGGAGCAGTGCGCACCGGAGCAGATGTTTGACGGCGCGCGGCTGCCGGAAACCCAAAGATTCCTTAACGCGGTGATGTAACCGAAATCATCGAGCGGGAAGTGGGTAGCCCAAGGTGGTGTAGTCGCTAGCATAAATTTGCGCAACCCTTGCTAGGAGTTCGGGAGTGTAATGCTCGGCTAGGTGCGCACCGGCCTGAGTTGAGTTGCGGCAGAAGAATTGCTCCTGCACCTCCGGCACATTTATTAGCGCACCAATTTGGTCCCAGGACGCACCCAGCTGTTCGAGGTGGATCAGTGCGTCATACTGCATATCGGGTAGGCCGAGGTGATCCACTTGTCGACGCCAATGCGGATCTTGATCGCGTGACGCCTGAGCGCCAATTACGTCAATGAAATCCGCGAACGAAATATCCGCGGCTGATTCAGGCGCGCGGCCGAGGTCAGTCAATATGTCAAAAATCGGCGCACTTTGCTGCAGCCCCTGCCGAATCTTCTCCAGATAACCGGAGAGTAGCCGCGCAGCAGGATCGCGAACCACGGCGAATCGCTTGAAAGTTGCGGAGGTAAATACCTCCTCGAGTTGCTCGGGTGGTAATTGAAAAGGTTTGACGAATGGAGTCATCTTGGTGCGATCATGTGGCGCCGCCTGCACCCGCTCCACCACCTTGGGGCCAAGGCGTGCTGCTTCTAGGCCACCCAAGGTGGCCTTCATCGTCCCGCAACCGGCTTTTGGAACTTCGACATAGACATAGTGGTTGACCAGTGAAATGTGGGTATGGGCATTGACCGAGCGCCAGCCGATGGTATTGACATAGGCGGCGGTGGCCGGACCCAACTCGGCGCGATGAGGGCGAGGTTCAGGAACCGTCATCCTTGGCCCCTTCTGTCGATGGTGCTCGTGCCCGGACTAGCGACCGGGGGCCGATCAACTGATCAGCCCCCGCTTGGCGTCGGGGTGGCGGGATTCGAACCCACGGCCTCTTCGTCCCGAACGAAGCGCGCTACCAAGCTGCGCCACACCCCGGAAGGACTTGCGGAGTCTAACCCAGTGTTGGTGGCCTTAGGCGGCTGGCAGGTGCCGGCGCTGCTCAACCTGAGGTCAGCGTCAACAAAGTGGCCTCGGGCGGGCAGGCAAAGCGAATCGGGGCAAAGGGCGAGGTGCCGAGGCCGGCCGAGACGTGCAGGTGGGCGGCGCCGTGCCGCGATAGCCCCCGTGCGCGGGCCCGATCTAGATCGCAGTTGGTGACCAGGGCCCCAACACCGGGTAGCCGCAACTGGCCGCCGTGGGTGTGACCGGCGAGGACCAAATTTGCACCGTCATCGGTCATGGCATCGAGAATGCGCAGGTACGGAGCATGGGTAACACCAATGGCGAGATCAGCGGCCGGGTCAAAAGCGCCAGCGATGTCGGCGTAACGATCGCGTCTGATATGCGGGTCATCCACCCCGCGGACATCAACGTGCCGACCATCAACTTTCATGGTGGCTCGCCGGTTGCTCAAATCCAGCCAGCCAACTTTGGTGAGGGAGTTAACCAGATCTGGCCACGGCAGCATCGGGCGATTTGGCTCGCGCCCAGATGGCCCGGCCAGATAGCGTGCGGGATTAATTGGTCGCGGCTCGTAGTAGTCATTACTGCCGAGGACGAATGCGCCAGGGATGTCGAAAAGCGGATCAAGGGCATCCACGACATGCGGCACCGCATCAACATGCGATAGAAAATCACCGGTGACGATCACCGCGTCCGGTCGAAGTTCGCGCAAGGACTGCACCCACATTTGCTTACTGCGCTGACCGGGTACCAGGTGCAGATCGGATAGATGCAAAATGCGTATATCGGGTTGACCAGCGGGCAAGGCAGCAGCCGTTGCCCGGCGCAGGGTAAAAGCTTGGGCCTCCCAGCGGGCATAAACCAGCCCAGCCGTACCGGCAGCGACCAGCCCCAGCAGGGCTTTGGTGGATCCGCGCATGGGTTGATCGTGCCATCGATGGCAATCGGCCAGTGCTACCGGGGCAAATTAGCCGCCTGCGACAATGGGGCCATGACCACCTCAAAAGCGCAATTACAGGCTGATTTAACGACCGCGATGAAAGCCCGGGATGAACTCACCGTGGCGACTTTGCGCATGGTACTCACCGCGATAACGAGCGAGGAAGTCTCAGGTAAGCAGGCCCGTGAACTAACCAATGACGATGTTTTGACGGTGCTCGGGCGCGAGGCGAAGAAGCGGCGAGAGTCAGCTGAGGCATATGACAGCGCAGCGCGCCCCGAACTTGCCGATCGCGAACGGGCCGAACTCTTGGTGATTGCCAAGTACTTGCCCGAGTCGATGAGCGAAGCTGAAGTGAAAGCGGTAGTTGATGCAGCGGTCGCGCAGGTTGCTGCTGATGGGGCCACCGGCCAAGCCGCGATGGGCGCGGTAATGAAGATCGTGCAGCCGCAGGTCAAAGGCCGCGCCGATGGCGGTCAGGTGGCTGCGTTAGTGCGCGGTGCGTTGGGTATGTAGTGCGTTGGGTATGTAGTGCGTTGGGTATGTAGTGGATCCGGTAGGTAATTACTGGGGATGCTGTAACTAACCCGTAGGTGCTGGTACCGGTTCGGGGGTAGTTGTTGTAACCGGTGCTACTGGGTCGGGTGCTACCGGTTCGGGTGCATTGGGGTCGGGTGCATTGGGGTCGACCCCGTCCGCATTGGAATTGTCGAAGGTGAAAACGTCACCGCCGGTCTCGACCCCGATCAGCCCCGGCAGCGACTTTAGGCCACGAGCCGGCCGCAAACCGTAATCTGCGGTGAGGATGAAATCGGTAGGCAAAGTACCGGCGAGCGCAAACTCCATCGCCTGCTGCCAGATCGGGCCGGGCAGTGTGCCACCGAAGACTTGGCTGTAGTACTTATCGTTCACCGTGATGTCCTTCATCGGGTAGGCGAAGCCACCGCGTGGATCGCCAACCCAAACCGCCGCCGCGATATCCGGGGTGAATCCGCAGAACCAGACTGCGGCTGATTCATTCGTAGTACCTGTCTTGCCGGCAGCTGACCGATCCACAAGTGACATAGCGCCACCGGTGCGACCTTTGATGGGACCATCAATGACAGCGGTTAACAGGGCTGTGACGGTATCGGCAATATTCGGCTCAATTACCTGCTCACATTGTTCCGGTGGTACGGGTACTGATTTGTTGGCGCGATCGCGGATTTCCAAAATCACCCGAGGCTGGCAATAAAGGCCGTGGGCGGCGAAAGTGGCGTAGGCATTTGCCATCGCCAGTGGGGTGACTTCCATGGTGCCCAGGGTGAAGGATGGCACCCGAAGCAGCGGTTCACCACTGCCCCGAAACACGCCCATGGATTCGGCAATTTCGGCCGGCCGGCAAAGCCCGGTGCGCTCCTCGAGCGCCATGAAATAGGTGTTAATTGAGTAGGCGGTGCCCTGCGCCATGCCGAACGTGCCGGCACCGGTTGAGTTGCGTACGGTTACCGGCCCAAACGAGGCACCCGTCTCGCAATTGACGAAACCCTCGAAAGTATTTGGTGACGGTGATCGAATCGGCTCAAGTGGTGAGACACCCGCTTCGAGGGCCGCGGCCAAGGTGAATATTTTGAAAGTTGACCCGGCTTGCATGCCGATAGTGCCGTTAAATGCCCGATCGACGTTGTAGTTGTAAGTGGTGCGCCCTGCCCCGGATGTACCCCAGAGTCGGTTTTGCGCCATCGCCAAGATATTGCCAGTGCCCGGTTGCACCATGCTAATGGCCGCTGCGCGCTTACTGTCGTCGGTGATCGGGATCTTCTCGGTCACCGCCGTGAACGCACCGGTTTGGGCTTTTAGATCCAAGGTGGTGCGAATCGTGTAACCACCGCGGCGCAGGAAAGCTTCGCGGGCTTCAGGGGTGTCGCCAAAAGTCGGGTCAGTGCGGATGGTCTGTAGTACGTAGTCGCAAAAGAATGGCGCGTACGAAGTGGTGCAACCATTCGCCGCGTTAGTTGGGCGCAGGGTCTCGGTAATGGGTATCAAACTCGCGCGCTTTGCTTCCTCCTGTGATACGTAGCCTTGGTTAGCCATCCGCCCCAGCACAACGTTGCGCCGCTTTTGGGAGAGCCCTGGATTACGGAGTGGGTCAAATGCCACCGGTTGCTGCACGATGCCGGCCAATGCCGCCGACTCGGCAAGGGTTAGCTCGGCTGCGGATTTGGAGAAGTAGCGTCGGGCCGCTGCCTCAACCCCGTAGGCACCACTGCCGAAGTAGACAATATTTAGGTACCGCTCGAGGATTTCGGCTTTGGTGTATTGACGCTCAAGTGCCAAGGCGTAACGCACCTCCCGAAGCTTGCGCTGGGTACTTTGCCCGCGGGCCGCGGCTAGTTCTTCAGCGTTGGTGGCTTGGTTTACGAGCACGTTCTTCACGTACTGCATTGTCAAGGTCGAGGCACCTTCTTGAACGCCACCGGCGGAGGTGTTGCTAGCCAAAGCCCGAAGGGCCCCGCGAAGGTCCAACCCACGATGGCTTAGGTAGCGGGCATCCTCGACCGCGATCATCGCCTGCCGCATCAAGGGGGCGACGCTAAGGAGTGGGACTTCAACCCGGTTTTGGTAGTAGAGCACGGCCAGTTCGGTACCGTCGGCGGCCAAAATCCGGGTGCGCTCAGGTAGCGGCGGGGTCTGGATCGAGTCGGGTAGGCGCTCAAAGCTTTGGACCACATTGCGGGCCGCGACCCCGGCGCCGCCCAGAAATGGCAGCGCCATCAGGCCGAGAACCAGCCCACCTACGACAGCAATGGCCAAAATCGCCCCGATTCGCACCAGGGCGCCCCAAATCCCGGGCCGGCGGTCGGCTGCCGGCTGCCATGGGGTGGACCCGCCCGGGGGCTCCTGCATGCTCATCAGACGTCCAGCGTAAGTCGCTTGGATCCCCAGCGGGCACCAGCCACACCCACGGGGACGGATAGGGAAAAAAACTAGTCTGGAAAAACTATTGACGCCGACTAGGGCGCAGGTGGATAGTTCACCACACCCGCCGGCTACGAGGTACCAAATGGTGGGGGCGGTTAGGGAAACAAGTCGAAAATATTTATGGGCGGAGCGAGTATGACGTTCAAGCGTGACTGGGCCGCAGAAGCCGCCTGCCGGGGCACCGACCCCGACACCCTCTTCGTCCAAGGCGCCGCCCAAAAGCGAGCCAAGAACATTTGCCTGGGCTGCCCGGTGCGCACCGAGTGCCTCGCCGACGCCCTCGACAATCGCGTGGAGTTCGGTGTTTGGGGTGGCATGACCGAGCGCGAGCGCCGCGCACTACTGCGCCGCCGGCCCAATGTGACCTCATGGCACCTGCTGCTTGAGACCGCGCACGGTGAGTTCGAGCGCCAGGCTATTTTGAACGAGACTTCAGCTCGCGCTTCCTAGCCAGTAGGTCACCGATTTCGCGGAGGCCGGCAAGGTCATGGACGTCTTCGGCAAGTGCGGGCACGGTGGTGGCTGCGACATCTGGGTGAGCCGCCGTGAACCGCTCCGCCAGGTGTAATTGTCTGGTGTGAATTCGCTGCCGGTCCGCATGCAGTCGAAGCAGGGCGGCGGTAAGGCGCTCGTCCGCACCCAACTTCTCTAACCGCTCGGCCGATGCGGTTGCTTGTTCGGCGGACAGCTCAATCTCGTTATCCCCTTGGACCCGATTAAGAACCAGCCCGGCCAGTGGCATGGAATCTGTTTTCAGGCGCTTGACGAAGAATGCGGCTTCCCTGAGCGCATCCCCTTCGGGGGCCGCGATGACGATGAATGAAGTGCCGGTGTCTTGGAGTAATTTGTAGGTGGCGTCAGCGCGTTCGCGAAAACCACCGAAAGTGGTGTCGATCGCCGCTACGAAACTGCCGACATCCGCGAGTACCTGTGAACCAAGAATCTTGTTGAGCACATTGGTGAACAATCCGAAACTAAATGCCGCGAGCTTTCCGATACCGCGCCCCGCACCGCGCGCTGGTGCACTCAGGATGCGAATGAATCGTCCGTCTAGAAATGAACCGAGGCGTTCGGGGGCGTCCAAGAAATCAAGGGCACTTCGTGATGGTGGAGTGTCGACGATGATCAGATCCCAACTACCTTCGGTACTTGCCGTGGTGCGCAGCTGACCGAGTTTCTCCATCGCCATGTACTCCTGCGTACCGGCAAATGACGAAGACAGCGCCTGATAGAAGGGATTATTGAGAATGGCCTGCGCGCGATCTGGATCAGCGTTCCCCTCGACAACCTCATCAAAAGTGCGTTTCATGTCGAGCATCATTGCGTGCAATGAGCCGGTGCCAGCTGGCCCGGTGACACCGTCAACCCGCCGCGGGGTGTTATCGAGAACACTCAAACCCATTGCCTGCGCAAGGCGTTTTGCGGGGTCGATGGTTAAGACGCAAACATCGCGACCCTGCTCGGCTGCGCGTAGTGCAAGTGCGGCTGCGGTGGTGGTTTTTCCGACCCCGCCGGCCCCGGTGCACACGATGATGTTTATGGAGCGGTCGTTAAGGAGCGCATCGATATCAAGATCTGGTGCGTTGAGTTTCACCGCACCCCACCCGCGCGCAGTAAATTGGCAAGTTGATAGAGCCCGCCGAGGTCGATGCCCTCGGAAATGAGCGGCAGCATGAAGGTCGGGAGCCCGAGTTCAACGATGCGCGCAGTCTCACGGGCTTCAAGATCTACCCGCACCGCATGATCATGTGCCTCGTGCATTAGGGCGGTGACGACCGTGCTGTCACCAGTGAGTCCAGCCTCGTTAAGGGAGCGCTCAATAGCCACTACCGACATGGTGCCGCTGCGCGCCGCCTGAAGTTGTCTACTCGTGAGCATCGGCGGCCTGGTCATATTCACGAAGATGCCTCCCACAGGCAAATTCGCTGATCGTAAGTCACCGACAGCATCGATGGTTTCTTGAACCGGCATCTCCTCCAGCAAGGTCACAAGATGCACCGCGGTTCGGGGCGAGGAGATCACACTCATCACCAGATCCGCGTGGTTTCGAATCGGCCCGACTTTTGCTAAACCCGAAACTTCGGAGTTGACATTCAAAAACCGAGTAATGCGTCCGGTTGGCGGCGCGTCAAGAACAATTGCGCTGTAGGCGTTCGGGGCGCGTTTTTCGATCCGCCGCACGACCTCGCAGGCTTTACCGGTCAAGAGCACATCGCGCAGGCCCGGTGCGATGGTGGTGGCGAAATCGATGGCTCCCATCCGGCGCAGTACCGAACCGGCGCGACGTAGGTTGTAGAACGTGTCGAGGTAGTCAAGGAGTGCCTCTTGGGCAGTGACTGCCAACGCCCATACCTCACCGCCACCGGGCGCAACCGCAATTTTCCGCTCCTCATAAGGCAGGGGAGCGGTGTCGAAGAGCTGGGCGATGCCCTGGCGGTCTTCTACCTCCATCAGCAAGATGCGCTTACCTTGATGGGCTAAAGTCAAGGCCAAAGCGGCGGCTACGGTGGTTTTGCCGGTACCGCCCTTGCCGGAGACGACATGTAGTGCCACACCCGGCCACCAGACGTCCGTCACTTCGCCATTCTAGGTGCCGCTAGCGGCTGCATCCATTTTTGGGACGAGTACTACGCTGCGGTATGACCAAATGGGAGTACGTGACCGTGCCATTGCTCGTCCATGCGACCAAGGCGATCCTCGATACCTGGGGCCAAGATGGCTGGGAGCTCGTTCAGGTGGTGCCCGGGCCCAATCCGGAGAACATGGTTGCTTATCTCAAGCGACCAATCGCCTGACTCGAAACGGAGTTCTTGATGGTGGCACTATCAAGTGTTGAAGTGCGCTTAGCGGCGCTCGGTTTAACGGTGCCCGAGGTAGCGGCACCGGTAGCGGCGTATGTGCCAGCGGTAGTCACTGGCAATTACGTGTTCACGTCAGGTCAATTGCCATTTGTTGACGGCAAACTCCTACGCATTGGCAAAGTTGGTGCCGAGGTAAGCGCCGAGGATGCGGCAGAGCTAGCGCGCAGGTGTGCCCTGAATGCGATCGCGGCCGTGAAATCAGTCATCCCCGACCTTGACCGCGTGGTACGTGTTGTCAAGGTCGTCGGTTTCGTCGCCAGTGCTCCGGATTTCACCGGCCAATCAGGTGTGATGAACGGTGCCAGTAATTTACTCGGCGAGGCTTTTGGCGATGCCGGTGTGCACGCGCGATCTGCGTTAGGGGTAGCCGTGCTACCGCTGGATTCACCGGTCGAAGTCGAAATGATCGTTGAGATTTCTAACTAACCGATGCCTATCGCAGAGGCGCTGCCGGCGGCAACCGTAATTTTGATGCGTGAAGCTGAGGTCGGATTCGAGACCTTCTTGATGCGACGATCAGCCACAATGCGCTTTGCGCCAGGTATGTATGTCTTTCCGGGTGGCCGAGTGGATGACGCTGACTTCATCGATGGTGATGAACTGTCGGGATATTTAAACTGCGCGGTGCGTGAAGTGTTCGAGGAAACCGGGGTGCTTCTTCCGCAGCAGCCCGACGGTCTGATCTTCGCTGACCACTGGGTGACCCCTGAGTTTGTGCCGAGTCGCTATAGCGCGCGGTTCTTTCTGGCCAAGATGCCTGTGGGTCAAACGGCCACTTCGCTCAGCACCGAGACCGACCTAGTTACCTGGATATCTCCGGCCGATGCGTTGACCGAAAGCGCCGCCGGCCGCCTCCCGCTACTGATGCCAACTGAAATGGTCCTGCAGTGGCTTGCTGAGCACTCGAGCGTGCATGAAGTAGTAGCAGCAGCTGCGCTGAGAGAAATAAAGCCCAAATTGCCCCGCCCGAGTAAAAAGTCTGATGGCACCGAGGTTTGGTCCATCGTCGATGCCGATACCGGTGCGGTCCTGATCGACAATCAGCCGGCCCCGAAATTATCCGAACTCACGGGCCGGCATCGATGACCGGCCGGGTGCTGCCGTTCATCGGGTCGAAAGATGCGTGGGCCAGTGGGCTGAAAACGACGGTTGCGACATGTGCGTTGGCGCCGAATCCGTCGCCTTGGACATTGGACGGCACCAATACTTGGTTACTCCATGCCCCGGGTGCATCCGAGGTGATCATCGTTGACCCCGGCCCAGGTGATGAGGGTCATCTGCGTGAAGTTGTCGAGCAGGTTGCGGCACGCGAGGCGCGAATCACATCTATTTTGCTGACCCATGGCCATATTGATCACTCCGAGGGTGCCCGCCGCCTCGGTGAAATAACGGGTGCCCCGGTGCGCGCCGTGGACCCAACGCATCGGCACGGTGGCGAGGGCCTAGCCGCGGGTGATGTAGTCACCGCGGGTGACCTTGAGCTGCGAGTAATCGTAACTCCCGGTCACAGCTCTGACAGTGTCTGCTTTTTGTTACCTGACGAAGGCTCACTGCTAACGGGCGACACCGTGCTGGGCCGGGGTACCACGGTGGTGGCCTGGCCGGACGGCCGCCTGAGCGAATACCTGGTGAGCCTGGCCAACTTACGGGACCTAGCCGAGCGCTCGGGCATTGAGCGAATTCTGCCCGGGCACGGGCCGATACTGGAAGCACCCGGTGCGATTTTGACGGCTTATCTTGATCATCGAATGGCTCGACTTGATGATGTACGCGATGCGGTTGCAGCGGGTGCGGGTTCGACCGCGGACGTGGTTGCGGTCGTGTATGCCGATACTCCGCGTGAATTGTGGCCGGCCGCCGAATTATCGGTTCGTGCGCAGTTGCAGTATCTGCGTGACTCCGGTGAAATCGCTGCAGAGATTTGCTAGCGGGCGCGGCGTCCGAGGCGCTCTACGTCAAGCACCATCACCTGCCGTGATTCAAGTCGGATCCAGCCACGCTGGGTAAAATCCGCAAGGGCCTTATTAACCGTTTCGCGTGAGGCACCGACCAGTTGCGCGATCTCCTCCTGGGTCATGTCATGGGTGACAAGTAGACCTTCCGGGGTGATCTCACCAAATTTTTCACTTAGATCCATCAGTGCTTTGGCTACGCGTCCTGGTACGTCAGAGAAAACTAGGTCAGCCATGGTCTCGTTGGTGCGACGCAGCCTGCGCGCCAAACCTTGCAGTAATGCGCCCGCGAGTTCGGGTCGACCCGTCAACCACGGGCTTAGTTGATCGTTGGCAAGGCCAGCGACAACCGCATCGGTCAGGGCGGTCGCGGTCGATGCCCGAGGCCCGGGATCAAAAAGGCTCAACTCGCCGAACATCTCACCCGGACCAAGTACCGCAAGTAGTGACTCGCGTCCATCGAGTGAAGTTTGCCCCAATTTGATTTTACCCTCGAGGATCACATAAAGGCGGTCACCTGGCTCACCTTCGGCGAAGAGGATGCTGCCTTTGGTGAGAGTCTGTTCGGTAAGTGAGGCGCGCAACGCGGCAGCGGCTTCTGGGTCAAGGGCAGTAAACATCGGCGCCTGCATGAATACCTCGTCCATCATCACCTCCGCGGAATCGCGCTGCTTGCCATGCCTAACTGGTCGAAGTCGCTCCATTGTGCCGTACCGGGTGCCCGCTGCCAAGGCCGCGGGTGCGCCTGCGGTTTGACCAGTAGACGCCGACATACGCTGGGGGGGTGGCAGACCCGGTACCCACTAAAAAGCGTGCTCACTTGATGTTAGGAGCACTGGCTAAGCAATACCCGGATGCACAATGTGAATTGGACTTCACCACTCCACTTGAGCTACTCGCCGCGACCGTGCTCAGTGCCCAATGCACTGATCGGCGGGTCAACAAAGTCACCCCGGAGCTATTTTCGAAGTATCCGCACGCGGTGAGTTATGCGGGTGCCGATCGGCAGGAGTTGGAGTCAATAATCGCTTCAACCGGATTCTTCCGGCAAAAGGCGGCAACCTTGCAAGGCATCGGGCAAGCACTTTGTGATCGCTATGGTGGTGAGGTGCCCGCAGCACTTGATGAGTTGGTAACCCTGCCCGGAGTCGGGCGCAAGACGGCCAACGTGGTGCTAGGTGAGGCATTTGGCCTACCGGGCATAACTGTCGATACCCATGTCGGGCGGTTGGCTCGGCGCTTTGGCTGGACCGCCCAGACCGATCCGAACAAAGTCGAAGCGGATTTGATGGCTTTGTTCCCACGCAAGGACTGGACTCGAATGTCGCAGTTGGTGATCTGGCACGGTCGCCGTCGTTGCCACGCGAGGAAGCCGGCCTGCGGAGCTTGCAATATCGCGAAGTGGTGCCCGTCCTACGGTGACGGTCCGACCGACCCGGTAGTTGCTGAGAAACTCGTCAAAGATCAGGGTCCGGCATGACAGCTTGGTCGCGCGTGGGCATAGTGGATGAACAGGTGGCTAGCACTTTGCCGCCTTGGCTGCAGCCTGTTGTCGAAGTAATGCGCAACATTACGGCCGAAAGCATCACCAGGTTCGTGCCACCCGATGACCAAGGTCGTCACTCCGCGGTCTTGGTATTGCTTGGCGAAAGTGAGCGGGGCCCGGATGTCTTGCTGATTGAGCGGGCGCGCACTATGCGCAACCATGCTGGTGAGCCGGCATTTCCCGGTGGCGCCCTTGATGATACCGATGCCGACGCCGCGGCCGCAGCGGTGCGCGAAGCTCATGAAGAGACGGGTCTTGACCCATCGGGTGTGGTTATCTTCGGGCAACTACCTGACCTATGGGTGCCGGTTAACGATTTTGTAGTAACCCCGGTAATGGGTTGGTGGTGCGTACCGTCACCGGTACACGCTAAGGACTTGGCCGAAGTGGCAAGTGTGCACCGCATCCCGGTGGCCGAGTTAACCGATCCCGCTAATCGCTGCCTTGTGCGGCATCCGTCCGGCTACATCGCTCCGGGTTTCACGGTGCGCAATATGGTCGTTTGGGGTTTCACTGCCGGAGTGCTTTCGAAACTATTTGACCGAGTCAACTGGTCGCAACCTTGGGATACCGGACGCATGATCGACATCGAGGCAATATGAGCATTGTCGACTGGGTGTTAATAGGTGTGCTCATAGTTTTTGCGTGGGCCGGGTGGCGTCGAGGCTTCATTGCCGGCCTACTTTCATTTGTTGGGTTCATCGGTGGCGGCCTCTTGGCCGCATTCCTCTTACCCGATGTAATCGTCGAACGCACAGACTCAGGATTCATCCGGGTGGCCGTGTTAGCAATCTCGATAATTGTTTGTGCCGCCTTGGGTCAAGTTCTCACTTCATTGATTGGCAGGCGAATACGCGGTGGTCTCACCTGGCGGCCAGTGCGATTAATCGATAGTTTGGCGGGCGCCGCCCTAAATGTTCTTGGGGTCGCGATCGTCGGCTGGATCGTGGTAAGTGCGGTTGCTTATCTACCGGAGTCGGCGGTTACAACTAATATTCGGCAGTCACCGGTACTCATTGGACTCGATAAACTGGTACCAGATATCGCACGCAACACCTTTACCAATTTGCGTGACTCGGTTAGTGAAACTGCAGTGCCGAGGGTTTTTTCTGGACTTGCCGAGCTAACCGGCCCTGACGTCGAAGACCCAGATCCCGAAACTTCGTTGTCCCCGGCCGTGCAAGCGGCGCGGGCCGCCATCGTGCGGGTGACCGGGGACGCCAAAAAGTGCCAAATTGAGTTAGGCGGATCCGGCTTCATCATCGCTCCGGGTTATGTGCTGACCAACGCGCATGTCGTTGCGGGGGTCGACGAACCACGGGTTTGGGTGGGTAACCAAGGGAAGTATCGAGCGGCGAAGGTGGTGGCATTCGATCCGAAACTCGATGTGGCAGTTCTACTCGTGCCGAAGCTCGGCGTGAAACCACTGGTCTTTGCGAAGATACCTGCCTCATCCGGTGATCCCGCGGTTGCCACCGGCTTCCCCGGCGGCGGTGATTTTACGGCGACACCGGCCCGCATCCGAGCGGTCGTCACGGCGCGCGGTGATGACATTTACGGCCGTGCTGGAGTCGAGCGTGAGTTATACGCCTTCAGAGGCTCGGTGCGCCCTGGAAATTCTGGAGGCCCGCTGCTTAACCCGGATGGCGAAGTCCTGGGGCTCGTCTTCGGCGCTGGGGTTGGTGATCCGAAGACCGGTTATGCAATCACGGCCCCACAACTTGATGCCGCGATCACCGCTGGTGTCAATCGTACCGACGCGATTGGCACGGGCCGCTGCCCGAGGCCGGCTGACTAATGCGGCGGATGGTCGACCCGTTGGCAGGGGGAGGAGGCTTTAGAACAGACCAATGATTTTTCCATCGACTAGGTCAATGCGCTCACTTGAAGGCACCCTCGGTAGCCCGGGCATAGTCATCACATCACCACACACCATGACGATGAACTCCGCGCCCGCCGCAAGGCGTACCTCACGGATATTTAGCTGATGATCACTTGGCGCACCCCGAAGAGCCGGGTCGGTCGAAAACGAATACTGGGTTTTTGCGACACAGACCGGAAAGTGGCCGTAACCGGCCGCCTGCAGGTCGGCAATCTGCGCTCGCACCTTCACGCCCGCGGTGGCCTCGGTAGCACCGTAGATACCTGTTGCGATTGCGGTCACCTTTTCCCACAGCGTGTCGGTATCGGAGTAGACGAAAGTCATCTCCGACGGCCTTTCACATAGGTCGACGACCACCTGCGCGAGCTCGGCGGCACCCTTGCCGCCATGGGCCCAGTGGGAGGCGAGCACCACCTCGGCGCCCATGTCTGCCACCCGAGACTGCAAGAGTTCGGTCTCGGCTTGGGTATCGGCGTCAAACCGGTTTATTGAGACCACGCAGGGAATGCTGTACATCGATTGCACATTGTTGATATGGCGCTGCAAATTCACCAAGCCCGCTTCAAGGGCAGGCAGGTTCTCAGAGCTGATGGTTTGCATGTCAGCGCCGCCGTGATATTTGAGTGCTCTAACGGTGGCGACTATCACCGCGGCGGATGGGCGCAATCCGGATTTACGGCATTTGATGTCGACGAACTTCTCGGCGCCTAAATCAGCGCCAAATCCAGCTTCGGTAACCACATAGTCAGCAAGTTTCAATGCTGCGGTGGTTGCGACGACACTGTTGCAACCGTGGGCAATATTGGCGAATGGGCCGCCGTGCACAAATGCCGGGGTGTTCTCAAGAGTCTGTACGAGGTTGGGCTGCAATGCATCTTTGAGCAACACCGTCATGGCTCCCGGCGCATTTAACTGTGCAGCCAGGACCGGCTCCTTGGCACGGTTGTAGCCCACGATGATATTTCCAATTCGGCGGTGTAAATCTTCGAGTGAGGTTGCCAAGCAAAAGATAGCCATGATCTCCGAGGCAACGACGATGTCGAAGCCATCAGAGCGCGGGAACCCATTACTTGGCCCGCCAAGTGCGATCGTGATGTCGCGGAGCGCGCGATCATTGATGTCGATGACGCGCTTCCAGGTGACTCTCCGCACGTCAATATCAAGTGCGTTGCCGTGGTGAATGTGGTTGTCTATCAAGGCGGCCAGCAAATTGTGGGCCAATGCGATGGCATTGAAGTCACCGGTGAAATGCAAATTTATGTCTTCCATCGGCACGACCTGCGCGTAGCCACCACCGGCTGCGCCACCCTTCACCCCGAACACCGGGCCAAGGGATGGCTCCCGCAGGCAGATCATGGCGCGTTTACCGATTGCCCTTAGCCCATCGCCGAGGCCAACGCTCGTTGTGGTCTTGCCTTCACCGGCCGGCGTGGGGCTGATCGCGGTTACCAAAATCAACTTGGCGGTTGGATTATCGGGAAGCGAATCTAGATAATCAAGGGAGATCTTGGCCTTATAG
>JAQCEO010000020.1 GCA_027729805.1 Actinomycetota bacterium | reverse complement strand
CCGCTGGCCGCGCAGGTTTCACTGGCCTCACTAGAGTCAATAGCCCGCGAGGATTTGAACGAGGCTGGTGTTGACGCCCTTTCGGGTATGTCCTTCGAGGTACCTGCTGGAACCTTAACGGCCTTGGTTGGCCCGTCCGGTGCCGGTAAGACCACGGTAAGTGCATTAGTTAACCGGCTGTATGACGTTACCGGCGGCACCGTTCTGATTGGTGGCGATGACGTCCGGGAGTTGCAGCTGCAGTCACTGCACGATGCGGTGGGCACCGTTACCCAAGATGCACACCTTTTTCACGATACTATCCGAGCGAACCTACTATATGCAAAACCCAATGCCACGGAATCCGAAATGGTGGAGGCCTGTCGCGCCGCACAGATATCGGAGCTAATCGATGCACTTCCAGCTGGCTTTGACACCGTCGTCGGTGATCGTGGGTATCGATTGTCAGGTGGGGAGAAACAGCGAATCGCCTTAGCCCGGCTGTTGCTGAAAGCGCCGCGAGTGGTGATCTTGGATGAGGCGACCGCGCATCTTGATAGTGAAAGTGAGGTTGCGGTCCAACTCGCACTCGACTTAGCTCTAATCGGTCGAACTTCTATTGTTATCGCCCACCGGCTCTCAACGATTCGACGCGCGGACCAGATCCTGGTCATTGTTGACGGGCAGATCGCCGAACGTGGTACCCATGACGAACTTATTGCGGCCGGCGGCCCATATTTTGATCTCTATGAAGCGCAGTTCGCTGAGCAATCGGTGTCGGACTAGGTCGGTCCCTCTTTGGCTTCGCGCCTTAGGAAGAAATACCAACCAACAAGTGCCACTCCGGCAAATAGCAGCCACTGCCCGGCATAGGACAAGTTCATACTGTCATCGATTTGGGGCCGAGATATGAATGTGAGCCCGGCAGTTGGTGGCGTGGGCGCGCCGAGCCGGAGGTACCCGGTGAAATCACCAGGAACCGGCAGGACTTGGGGATCCACGGCCCCCACCATCTGTGCTGGCAGGCCAACCCGGGCCGCTTCATCAACCATTTCAAATTGATGCCAGGAGCCCGTTACGGATACCTCGCCGGTGGGAGCCGCTGGGATATCCGGCGAGGTGGTGGCAGAGGCACTCGCCGGTAGCCAGCCGCGCCCTACCCAAATCGCTCGTCCGTCCGCGAGCAACAGGGGGGTGAGTACCCAAAAACCATTTCGCCCATCTTGGGGACGTTGCCGCACCACCACTTGCGCTAAGGGGTCATAAGTTCCGGTTGTTACGACACTTTGCCAGTTCGGTGTTGAGGCACCAAGTGCCGTCAACTCGATTGGATTAACGGCGGCGGCCTGCTCCAGAGCGCTGCGTTGTGCCGCTTTTTCTTCGGCGCGCTGCCACTGCCAATTACTTAATAGACCAAATGCCACAATCGCCACCAACACCAATATGGTGAAGCCAAGCCACCGTCGCGTTTGAAGCAGGGCGAGCATGCCGTCAGCCTACGACTGCCCCAACTGCCTAGGTGGTACCAGCGGCATCGTCGGTGGAGTACTGGTGGGCTGAGTCATTGTGGGGTGGGTCATGGTCGACTGGGTCAAAGCCGGCTGAGACGGCGCAGCCACCCCTAACTTTCCCGGCTCGTCGTTTTCGCGGCCGGCATTTGCAACCACTACCGCAAGGTAGGGCAAGACGACCGCACCGGCGATTAGTACCCATCTAGGCCATCCCGGCACCACGATTGCCGCCAATACACAGGCGGTCCGGATCCCCATGGAAATCAGGTACTTCCGGGTACGACCGGTCTGCTCTTGGCTCAGGGCCCGCTGGGCCCCGGTGATCGTAAACACCTCAGCCGCCTGTCCCATGTCCTTACCCACGGGGTACCGCAATGCTCATGTCCCTACCGTAAGGCAAGTGCCAGTAGTCCGCCCGCTGGACCGGCTTAGCCGAGGTGTTAAGTTCGCGACTATGGGAAATCGCACATTCGGCATGGCGGAAGTCGTCGGCACCTCCTCGGAGAGCATTGAATTAGCGGTCAGCTCCGCGGTCGAGCGCGCCGGTAGGACGATGAAGCACATCGACTGGTTCGAAATCACCCAGGTTCGTGGCTACGTCAAGGATGGCGCCGTCGATCACTTCCAGGTCTCACTTAAAATCGGGTACCGGCTCGAGGACGTTTAATGCGGGCTCGCAGGCTTGCTCCGATAAGTACCGGCCGCGAGGTTGATCGCCTGATGGCGTTCAGCGATGGGGTAGTTGCCGTCGCGATCACCTTGATGGCCCTTCCCCTAATTGACATTCCCAAGCCCGCGGCGGGTGAACCTCTCTACACGGTGGTGACAAATAACTTTGGCCAGTTGCTGATTTTTCTGTTCACCTTTTATGTGGTCGCGGTTATGTGGCGCCTGCACAGTCGTATCTTTAGCGAAATACGCGGGTATGACAATCGATTATTTTGGCTCAACGTGACGTGGCTTGCTGGAATTGTGCTCCTGCCATGGCTGAGCAGTCTTTATGGTGACACTTTCACGTTCGGGCCCACCGACTCGGGCTTAATTTCGGCGGGTAGTGATGATATTGCCTTCCTCTATTGGTTCTTGATGGCAGGTATTAGTGCACTCTTGAACTTCATGGCAGGACATTTGACCCGAAACCCGCAGCTACTTCTCGAAGGCGTCACACTCGTGGTCGTGAGTGGTCCCGCACGTTTCCGCGGGTGGATTATGGCGGGCTATTTCGCCGTCATCGGTCTAGTTAGCCTGATCTCACCGGTTATTGCCGGATATTTGCCCATCGGTATCTTCTTACTAAGTATCTTGTTGAAGCCGAAGACGCCGAAGACGCACACACCGATGACGAGTGGAGCAACCCTTGAGTGAAGTGGCGCTAGTAACAGGTGGTAATCGCGGAATCGGATTGGCCATTGCCTTGCGCCTACGAACCGCTGGCTACCAGGTCGTAGTGGCCAGTCGATCCGGGCAGGCCCCTGATGGCTTAGCCGCGGTGGCGATGGATGTGGCTGATCCGGGCGCCATTGACTCTGGCTTCGCGCAGGTCGAAGCGGACTTTGGTTCGGTGTCGATTCTTGTCGCGAACGCGGGCATCACCCGCGACGGCTTGCTAATGCGTTTGAGTGATGCGGATATCGACGAAGTGCTGAATACCAATCTGGCGGGTGCCATTCGACTTGCGCGTCGTAGTTTGCGCTCCATGCTGAAGGCTCGCAGCGGGCGCATTATTTTCATTTCATCGGTGGTCGGCATGCTCGGATCCGCAGGCCAAGTCAACTACGCGGCTGCAAAGGCCGGATTAATTGGAGCGGGGAGATCCCTAGCCCGTGAGGTCGGCTCCCGCCAGATCACGGTCAATGTGGTTACCCCGGGATTTGTTGAAACCGATATGACCGCACAGTTGGATGCGGACCGCAAGGCAGCAATCCTCAATGCGGTGCCGTTGAGCCGTTATGCTCGGCCGGATGAAGTTGCCGCACTCGTGCAGTTTTTGGCATCGGCGGAGGCCGGTTACATAACCGGGGCGGTTATCCCAATCGACGGCGGTCTTGGCATGGGCCACTAAGTAGCGAGCAGGAGCAAAACACATGGGCATCTTGCAGGGTAAGCGCATCCTGGTCACCGGGGTCTTGACCGACCAGTCGATCGCGTTTCATGTTGCCCGCTTAGCCCAGGAGCAAGGTGCCGATGTCATCCTCACCTCATTTGGACGGGTGATGTCACTGACCACACGGTCAGCCGGCCGGCTCCCATCGACGCCGCCCGTCATCCAACTTGATGTGACCAATGACGATGATCTGTTGGCTCTGCAAGGTCGAGTACGTGAACATGTTGATGGACTTGATGGTGTTTTGCATTCCATCGGGTTCGCACCCGAGACCGCCCTTGGCGGCAAGTTCCTGTCAACACCATGGGCCGACGTCAGCACCGCGTTGCATGTTTCAGCGTTTTCGTTGAAATCGTTGTCGGTGGCGGCCGAGCCGTTGCTGGACCGTGGCGGCTCAATAGTTGGGCTGGATTTTGACGCTGCGGTGGCTTGGCCGAAATATGACTGGATGGGCGTCGCGAAAGCCGCACTCGAAAGTACTTCGCGCTATCTAGCACGTGACCTCGGGCCACAGGGTATTCGAGTAAACCTGGTGTCGGCCGGGCCAATTCGCACCATGGCCGCCAAGAGCATCCCTGGTTTTGAAGAATTCGAAGGGATCTGGTCCACGCGCGCACCGCTAACTTGGGACGTGAACGACCCCGAGCCGGCGGCTCGGGCCTGTGTTGCGCTGATGTCCGACTGGTTCCCGGCCACCACCGGTGAGATCGTGCACGTTGACGGCGGAGTGCATTCCCAAGGTGGCTAATAAACAGCTGGTCCTAATTCGTCATGCAAAATCGAAATACCCGATAGGAGTTCCAGATAGTGACCGTCCCTTAAGCCAGCGGGGGGTAGCCGATGCTGGCGCCGTCGCCAAGTGGGTTGATGCGTCTGGTCTGCGGCAGCGACAGGTTGCTGTTGTTGTGTCATCGGCCCGGCGCACCCAAGAAACTTGGTCGCTTATCAAAGGTAACGGGGTTGACAGCATCGCAAAATCCGAACCCCAACTTTATGAGGCCACACCCGAAACAATACGTTCAGTAATTGTCGCTACGCCACCAGCGGTCGAGGTTTTAATAGTGATTGCTCATAACCCAGGGCTTGAGGACTTGGCTACAAGTATTGCGAGCAATCCCCAGTCAGCAGCATTCCAGCAGATGGTTGGCAAGTACCCAACAAGTGGAATTGCCGTCTTTGAACTTATTGATTGGAAAAGCCTTGGGGCGGCCAGTGCATTGCTCACCGACTTCGTGGTGCCTCGGGGCTAGTCGCTTAACAGGGGTGGCGCTGGTGTCAATAAGCCAGTTCGCGCTTCAGCATCCTCAATATCTTCACGGGTGATGCCGAGTAGATAGAGCACCGAATCTAGATAGGGCACCGAAAGGGCCGCGTCGGCCGCGTCGCGGGCCGCAGCCTTGCCATTGAATGAGACACCGAGTCCGGCAGTTTCCAGCATGGCAACATCGTTGGCGCCATCACCAATAGCGATAGTGCGCCGCATCGGGATCTCATATTTTTCGGCAAATTCCTCAAGTGCAGCCTGTTTACCTTGGCGGTCAACAATCACGCCGACAACTTCGCCGGTCAAATAACCGTCGCGCACCCCAAGGTGATTGGCTCGTACGTCATCGATACCAAGCTCATCTGCCAGCGGCGTGATTACCTCGGCAAAGCCCCCGGAAACCAGGCACACCCGGTAGCCGAGGGTGTTAAGAGTGCGGCACATGGTGCGAGCGCCAGGGGTAAGCTGCAAGGCCGCGCGCACCTGCTCAAGGACACCAACAGGCAAGCCTTTGAGTAAGCCCACCCGCGCCCGTAAGGCAGCGGCGAAATCAAGATTTCCGGCCATCGCCTGCTCGGTAATCTCGGCAACTTGATCGCCCACACCAGCGTGCTCGGCGAGGAGATCGATTACCTCATTTTGGATGAGGGTGGAGTCAACGTCAATAACCACCAGGTGCTGGCCGCGCCGGTCAAGGCCCGCCTCTTGAACCGCTATGTCAACACCAACCTCAGCAGCCGCTTCGACTAGGGCGCGACGCAAGTCGGCTAATTCGGCCCCAGAACCCTCAAAGACGACAGCGGTCACCGGGTAGGAGGCGATGCGGCGAATGCGATCAATGTTGCCGCCGCGATTTGCGATCTCTTCGGCGATTCTAGACACCGCGCCCGGTCGAAGTGGTGCGCCGAGGATGGTTACGTGTACGCGGCCGCGGCGTCGCTCATCGTTCTCCATGGCCCCGGGCACGATCGTTACGTCCATCCCGAGTGCTGCCGCGGTGCCCCGGATATCTTGGCGAAGCTGACTCACTACCTCGTCCTTGTCTACGGCATCAATATCGACGGCAACCAATGCCGATAGCACCAAGTGGCCGCGAACCACTAATTGTTCGATGTCAAGAACGGTTACCGGATGCCCTGCGAGGGCGGCAAAAAGGGTCTTGGTCACCCCGGGCCGGTCGGTGCCGCTGAGAGTAAGTAGCAGGGTCTGTGACGTCATAACGGCATAACGCTAGCGCGTGCGACACCGGGTGACGAAAAAGGCGACTAAAGTCACGTTCGTGGCGTCCAACCGAGAAGTTGACGAAGTCTTCGCCTGCCAGCATGTTGCAGTTCGACGCGGGTCCAAACTTCTGCTTGCCGATCTGAGTTGGTCGGTGCGTTCGGCCGAGCGGTGGGTGATCCTGGGCCCGAATGGCGCCGGCAAAACCACCTTGTTGCAAGTGGCCGCCGCTGGGCTATTTCCGACAACCGGCTCGGTACATCTACTTGGTACCGAACTCGGTGCCGTCGATCTGGCAGAGTTGAAACCACGGATCGGCTGGGCGAGTAGCGCTATTTTGACTAACCTGCCAGCGGGGGAGAGTGTGGAAAATGTGGTACTCACCGGGGCTTATGGGGTGACGGGCCGGTGGCGAGAAAAGTACGAAATTATTGATGAGTTTCGAGTCAAGCAACTACTTAAGAGTTGGGGCCTAGAAGCACTCTCGAATCGCACTTTTGGCACCTTGTCCGAGGGGGAACGAAAACGAACTCTGATAGCCAGAGCATTGATGTCCGATCCGGAGTTATTGCTCCTTGATGAGCCGGCCGCGGGCCTAGACCTCGGTGGCCGGGAGGATCTAATGCAGCGACTGGCGTTATTGGCCTATGACCGCAATGCACCAGCTCAACTCCTGGTGACCCACCACGTTGAGGAGATTCCGCCAGGGTTTACCCATGCACTGCTGCTCCGGCAGGGCCGGATTGTGGCCCAAGGACCAATTGAGCAAACGCTAACGAGTACTGCTTTGAGTCAAACTTTTGATATGACATTGACCTTAGAACAGTCGGGGGGCCGTTATATGGCGCAACGAGCCAGATAGCAACTAGCTACCCGCGCTCCTGCGACTATGGCTCTAATGTGTGTTTAGATGTTGCACTTAAGAAGGCGAGGTCCTCATGGGTGGTAATGCGGAGGTGCCGACGACCGAATTGAGCAATCGTATCTGGACGATCCCCAATATCTTGAGCTTCATCCGCTTGTTAGGGATTCCGCTTTTCCTTTGGTTGGTGCTAGTTGAGCAGGCAGATGTGTGGGCCTTTGTTGTTCTGGTGCTCGCCGGCGCCTCCGATTGGTTAGATGGTGCGCTAGCGCGCGCACTTAACCAAACCAGTAGGCTGGGACTAATACTCGATCCTCTCGCCGATCGCCTTTACATCGCTGCAATGATCATCGGGCTAGCCTTGCGGGGGATCATCCCCTGGTGGTTACTGATCGTATTGGTCCTTCGCGATGTGATGCTTGTGGCATTGCTGCCAAACCTAAGGCGCCGCGGCCTAGTGGCTTTACCGGTAACTTTGCTCGGCAAGGCCGCCACTTTTTGCCTGCTCTGGGGAATCCCGGGCCTACTTCTTGGCTCGGTCGGTGGTGCCATCGGCACTTTCGGCCTCGTGTGCGGATGGGCCTTTTCCCTTTGGGGCACGGCACTTTACTGGTGGGCTGGACTCGACTATGTGCGCACCGGGCTCCGGCTGCCGCTGGTAGCGTCTACTCCGGGAAACCAGCTTGGGTGACCCGTATGGTTCGGGGTAGGACACGTACATGGAGGGCGATATGTACCCAGCGCAGTTGCGTTACACGACCGAGCATGAATGGGTGCGCACCGAGGCGGACGGCACCGCGGTCTTCGGGATCACCGAATTTGCCCAAGATGCCCTCGGTGACATCGTCTACGTGACTATGCCCGCGGCTGGCGAATCCTTAAGTGCCGGTGTGCCATGTGGTGAGGTTGAGTCAACAAAGAGTGTGAGCGACATCTTTTCACCACTTGACGGTGTAGTGATCTCACGTAATGACAATTTGACTACGGCCCCGGAAACAATCAATGCCGATCCCTACGGGGCTGGCTGGCTGGTCACGATGCGACCTAGTGATCCTGGGCAATTCGCTGGCCTACTGAGCGCCACGGAATACGCGGCAATTGCCCTAAAGGAATAATTCAAACCAACAAGATGATCGGAGGTGGGTCGGGTGCGCTGCCCTAATTGTGGAGTTAAAGTGCATATTGACGACCACTTCTGCGCCGAGTGTGGTACCGCATTGCAGGCGGGTACCACTAATGAAAATTTGGAGCACACCGGCTCAATTACTTCGATTATCAAAATCGGCACCGGCACCAATTCGGGGCCGATGGCTCCGGTTGGTTCCCCATCCTTAGCTGACCTACCCACCGGGTCTGCCCTGTTGGTAGTGCAGCGCGGACCCGGTGATGGCAGTGAATTCAAATTGAATGCCGATCTCATGAGCGTCGGGAGGTCACCAGATTCCGATGTTTTCTTAGATGATGTCACGGTAAGTCGAAAGCACGCGGAATTTCGTCGCGGCAGTGCCGGTTGGAGTATCCGGGACACGGGCAGTCTAAATGGCACTTACGTCAATCGGCGGCGCGTTGAGGACCGTCAATTAAATGGTGGTGACGAGGTGCAAATTGGTAAATTCCGGTTCGTTTTCCTCGTGGGTGTCGAGCCGAAATCGTGACTGGTCTAGCCCGGGGTCCGGTGGTTGGCACCATTTCCATTGGTGAAGTCTTGACTCTACTAAAGCGCGAGTTTCCGGATATCACGATCAGCAAGATCAGGTTCCTTGAAGCCGAGGGGCTCATCACCCCTGAACGCACCCCATCAGGTTACCGGCGTTTCGCCGAGCGCGATCTAGTTCAACTGCGCTCAGTTTTGACCTTGCAGCGCGATCAGTACTTGCCCTTAAAAGTCATCCGCGAGCATCTTGAAGACGAAGCAGCCGAAAGCGCCGGTCAACCGGTTGCCGGTACCGGGCTCCGGGCTGATGATTTTCGTCCCGGGGCGGGCAAGGTGCGGTTAACGCGCGGGGAGTTGGCCGAGCTGGTCGAACTTCCCGAGGCCCTGATCGGGGCCTTGGAGTCAATTGGTTTGGTGTGGGCAACCCCGGCCGGCCACTATGACGAGGACGCCCTGGCGATCGCCAGTATCTTCGCCCAATTAGCGCCGTTGGGGGTTGAGCCAAGACACCTGCGACCCTTTCGGGTGGTTGCCGATCGCGATACCGGGTTGGTCGAGCAGATCGTGACGCCATTTAGCCAGCCCAAGGACCGCGGCCAACGCGAGCACGCCCACGAGGTCGTTCGGCAGGCGGCCGCCTTGCTGGTCCAACTCCACGGGGCTTTGCTACGAGCAGAACTAGTGCGCGGTGGCTTGACCTAGGGGTTAGGCTGATGGAATGCAAGCCCTAGACGTGATAGGCGTCCGGATGGAGATGCCGTCCAATAATCCGATCGTGCTGCTGCGTGAATCGGGCGGGGTGCGGTATCTACCGATTTGGGTTGGGGCCGTTGAGGCGACGGCGATTGCCTTCGCGCAGCAGGGGGTGGTGCCGCCGCGGCCACTTACCCATGACCTATTGAAGGAGGCATTAGAAGCTACGGGCGCGGCCTTGACCGAGATCCGCATCACCGCACTAGAAGACGGGGTGTTTTTCGCGGTCCTCGTCTTTGCCTCGGGCGTGGAAGTCAGCGCCCGGCCATCGGATGCGATCGCCCTAGCGCTGCGCGCCGGTGTGCCCATCTACGGCGCTGAGGAGGTGCTGGACGCGGCCGGGATCGAATTGCCTGAGGATGAGGCGGGTGCTGATGGCCCCGCCACCGGTGCCGCCCAAGAGCCAAGTGCGGTGGAGCTGGCGCAGTTCCGAGAGTTTTTGGATCAAGTCAGTCCCGAGGATTTCGAATAGCGGTTAAGTGGCCAGTAGCCAACCCTCCACATGAGGTTAAGACTTAGGTTCGGACCCGCCCCGTGTGTCGGGTTGACCCCGCCCAACTGGCTTCGTAACGTTCGCTATGGCGGCCCATCGACGAATTTGGGTGGCACACTTTCCAAGGAGGTTTTGTGAAGGCCGATACTCCGGGTAGCCGGGTACCCAGTGGTCAAGAGGCGCTTTTTGATGACGCGGACCTGCGGGCTTTGCCGGCGGATATCGGCTATCGCGGCCCGGTTGCCTGCTCGGCTGCGGGTATCACCTACCGGCAACTTGATTATTGGGCGCGGACCGGGTTGGTGCAGCCATCGGTCCGGGGAGCGACCGGGTCTGGCACCCAGCGACTTTATAGTTTCCGCGATATTTTGATTCTGCGGGTGGTGAAGCATTTAATTGACACCGGAGTGTCCCTACCGAATATCCGGGCCGCGGTCGAACATCTGGCCACCAATACCGGTGAGGACCTCGGCCGGATCACGCTAATGAGTGACGGGGCCACCATCTATGAATGCCGCAGCGCCGATGAGGTCATTGACCTAGTACGAGGTGGGCAAGGGGTATTCGGTATCGCCGTGGGCAGCGTGTGGCGCGAGGTCGAGGGCACCTTGTCAACCTTGCCCGGTGAACGCCCCGATGGGCTCGCTATCCAGCCAACTGTTGGGGTCGACGAATTGGCCGCGCGGCGCGCCCGCGTTATTGCCAGTTAAGGCGCTCGGCTAGCAACTTCGCCTAGTAGACTCACCCATGCTGACTGACCCCGGTCGGGAGAGTCTCGCGGAAGCCATTCGCGGGCGCCGAAGGTGCATATCTCCCCGATAATCTCTCAGGCCAACGAACCGCCCGGGGAAGGCGCCTCTGGAAAGCGGGTGCATTGCACCCCGCCGACGGTGCAAGCCGCGCAAGTGGTGAAGCTCTCAGGTCGCGAGTTATCGCGGAAGACAGAGGGGGAGAGCGGTCACAACCGTGGCCGATATCCCTGCGCCGCCAACCCGGTGCACTAAGGCGAGGCGAATCTATGAGGAGTGCACACAAAGTAGACGGTGCCTTAGACGCACTACATGCTGACGACGCTTTTTTGCGTAGGCACCTCGGCCCAGACCCTGCTGCCATCGCCCAGATGCTTGAGTTCATCGGTTATGACTGCCTGGAATCGATGAGCCAAGCGGTGGTGCCTGAGGTGATTCGCTGGGGTGCGGACCTTGACCTACCGGCTGCCGCCGATGAGCGCACCACCTTGGCCCTTCTTAGTGAGTTGGCTGAAAAAAACACCAATATGGTGAACATGATCGGTTTGGGATATAGCGATACCCAAACACCCGGGGTTATTTTGCGAAATATCCTGGAGAACCCAGCCTGGTACACGGCATATACGCCGTACCAACCGGAGATTTCCCAGGGCCGACTCGAGGCCCTACTTAATTTTCAGACGATGATCGAGGATCTCACCGGATTGCCGGTGGCCGGATCCTCACTACTTGATGAACCAACAGCGGCTGCTGAGGCCATGACCATGTCCCTGCGGCACGGACCAAAGGACGCCCTTCGATTTATCGTCGATGCCGATACGCACCCGCAGACCCTCGCGGTATTGGCGACTAGGGCCGAGCCACTCGGTGCTCAGTTGGTGGTTTGGGACCTCCAAGGCCCACTACCCGAAGGCCAATTCAACGGGTTGCTCATCGCTTACCCGGGGACCTCGGGCCGGGTTATCGACCCAACCAAGTTGATCGAGGCCGCTCACGCCCGTGGCGCATTGGCCATTGTTGGCACTGATCTATTGGCCCTTACCGTGCTGAAGGCGCCCGGGGAGATGGGTGCGGATGCTGTCGTGGGCTCGGCCCAACGCTTTGGCGTACCACTTGGCTTCGGTGGGCCGCATGCCGGCTTCATGGCCGTACGCGCCGGCTTGGAGCGCAGCATGCCCGGGCGACTTGTTGGGGTTAGCGTGGATGCCGATGGGGCACCTGCGTATCGGTTAGCGCTGCAGACCCGCGAACAGCACATCAGACGCGAGAAGGCGACCAGCAATATTTGTACCGCGCAGGTGCTGCTGGCGGTGATTGCTTCAATGTACGCCGCATACCATGGTCCCAAGGGGCTGCGAAATATCGCGGAACGGGCGCATCGCTACGCGGCCGTGTTGGCCGAGGGGATTAGCGCGACAGGTGGCAGGGTCTCGCATTTGTCATTCTTTGACACCGTGGTTGTTGAAGTACCAGGTATCGCCCAAGAGGTATTTGACCGCGCCGCTGACTTTGGCATCAACATCCGACTTATTGACGCTAACACCGTTTCGATCTCAACCAACGAGTTAACAACTGCAGCCGATATCGAAGGGGTCTGGCGCGCACTGGCGGTGGCTGTTCCCGACCTTGGTGGCCTAGAAGTTCAGGCCGTTGACGCCGACTTAACCGATGCCTGGAGCGAGGTCCCGTCGGCGCTCTTGCGCACCAGTCCATTCTTAACGCACCCGGTGTTTAACACCTACCACAGTGAAACGTCCATGATGCGCTATTTGCGGACTCTTGCGGACCGCGATATGGCACTTGATCGGACGATGATCCCGTTGGGTTCTTGCACCATGAAGTTAAATGCCACCACCGAGATGGAGCCGATTACCTGGCCGGAGTTCGCCGGTATCCATCCGTTCGCCCCACTTGACCAAGCGGCCGGTTACCTTGAGTTGATTGGCGAGCTGGAGGCCTGGTTAGTTGAGATCACCGGATACGACGCGGTGTCGCTCCAGCCAAATGCTGGCTCCCAGGGTGAGTTCGCCGGGCTGCTGGCAATCCGTGGATATCACCTATCTCGCGGGAACTCGCAGCGCGATGTTTGCCTCATTCCAAGTAGTGCGCACGGCACGAATGCTGCAAGTGCCGTTATGGCAGGAATGCGCGTCGCCGTTGTTGCCTGTGATGCCACTGGCAATGTTGATCTCGCCGATCTAAGGACCAAGATTGCCGAGCATGCTGATCAGTTGGCGGGCTTGATGATCACCTACCCGTCAACCCACGGGGTCTTTGAAACCGAGGTCGCAACAATCTGCGCCCTCGTCCACGATGCCGGCGGGCAGGTTTATGTCGATGGCGCAAATCTAAATGCGCTCGTCGGTTTAGTTAAGCCCGGTAAGTTCGGCGCCGATGTCTCGCACCTGAATTTGCATAAGACTTTTTGTATCCCGCACGGTGGTGGGGGTCCAGGGGTCGGCCCAGTTGCCGTCCGAGCACATCTAGCGCCCTTCCTGCCATCGCATCCGCTCCGGCCCGAAGCCGGCCCACTGGGCCGCGGTGATATTGATGGGGGAGTGGGTCCGGTCAGCGGGGCCCCATGGGGAAGTGCGGGTATTTTGCCGATCCCGTGGGCCTATATCAAAATGATGGGACCAACCGGCTTAGTCATGGCCACCCAGGTCGCAATCCTGTCGGCGAATTACATCGCAAAGCGCCTAGCGCCTTACTATCCAACCCTTTACACAGGTGCCAATGGGCTGGTGGCCCACGAGTGCATTTTGGATCTACGTCAAATTACCGCCACCACCGGCGTTAGTGTCGAAGATGTTGCCAAGCGACTGATTGATTACGGTTTCCACGCACCGACTATGTCATTTCCGGTCGCCGGCACCTTGATGGTCGAGCCGACCGAAAGCGAAGACCTGCGCGAACTGGACCGGTTCATCGATGCGATGGTCGCGATCAAGGGTGAGATTGACGCGGTAGGCGCCGGCGAATGGCCCGTCGACGACAACCCACTGAGCAATGCGCCCCATACCGCGAACTGCCTCATCGGGGAGTGGTCGCACCCATACCCGGCTCGGCTCGGTGCCTATCCGGCCGGGGCGAAGGTGCAGGACAAGTACTGGCCACCCGTGCGCCGTATTGACGGTGCCTTTGGCGACCGCAACTTGGTCTGCTCGTGTCCCAGCCCGCAGGAACTCGCGAGCGTCTAGCGCTGCTCAGTTGATCGGTATCCCAAGTTCGGCAAGTAGGCCACCTACCCGCTGCTTGATCTCGTCACGAATAGGGCGAATTGATTCCAGATCAAGGCCCTTGGGGTCCGCAAGGATCCAGTCCTGGTACTTCTTGCCGGGGAAGATCGGGCAGGCGTCACCACAACCCATGGTTATTACCGCATCGGCGGCGCGGACTATCTCATCGGTCCACGGCTTCGGGAAGGCCCCCGATATATCGATTCCGATTTCGGCCATCGCCTGGATCGCCGCGGGATTGACCTGGCTCCCGGGTTCAGAACCACCAGACCAAGCAATCGCGCGATCACCAGCGAGAGTTTGGAAGAAGCCCATTGCCATCTGCGAGCGCCCGGCGTTGTGCACGCAGAGGAACAACACGATTGGTCGAGCGTCACTTGACTTGCCTTCAACGCGGGCTAGCGCAAATAGCCGCTCCCGTGCAAAGCGCTCGGCAAACAGGGGCAGCCAGGTGGCGACCGTGAACCGGCTGGCGAAATCGTCATATGAAGTATGTAGAAACCGCTCGATGGTTTCGGAGGCGAACACGCCATCGAACTCGCGTTGCAACCGCGATGCGGCCGCCCGCAGCACCAGCTGCAGCTCCAGTGAGAGATCCTCGCGCAGGTAGGTCTCACTCATTTGCTGTCCGCTTTCGCTTTGGCGGGCAAGTGACATTTGGCGCTAGGGCAACAACCCGAGCTTTAATCTCTTCGAATGTTTCGGCGAACGCCGCATCGGTGCCAATGCGGGCCGGATCGGGGATTGACCAATGCAGTCTTGGGTTCGGCTTCCTAGCTATCTTTTCGTTCACTGCATCACAGACCGACACTATGAGGTCGGTGGGTCTAAGGATTTCGTCAAGATCACGCGGTTCGGTTTGCTCCAGCGTCAGCCCGGCCCGTCGAATCGCCGTTCGAGTCCGTGGATTGATTCGGTGCGCTGGGTCAGTGCCAGCAGAGCTGGCGGGGGCCTTGCTGTGCACGTGCCAGAGCACCTCCGCCATCACCGAGCGCGCGGAGTTCTCGGTGCAGACGAACACCACCCGTGGGGTCTTGATCTGGGCCGCCGCTGGAAGTAGATCAGCAAAGGCACACGGGGCGAGGTGCAGATAGGTGCGCCGGCCATCGGCCTGGGAACGGCTTCGAGAAACAACCCCCAGCTCGGTAAGAATCTTCAAATGGTGAGCGAGTAGGTTGCTCTGCAATCCGAGAGCAGTTGCGAGCGCATCAGGGGATAGGTCTTGATCCTGGAGCAGATCAACTATCGCTAAGCGAACCGGATCGCCCAAGGCGGCGAACTTCCGAACCCGGATAGAATTCTCGTCAATTCGCATTGACTCAGTATACACTGAGCAATTTGAATGTCAAGTGTCTAGGTGGGTTGGACCTCGCCGGCGGATAAGATCCCCGCAGCTAAGGCCTTACTCGACTCGCGCCCGACGTCAGGTCCGGTCCGCCTCCCCAACAAGATCCAGACCCGGATAGAATACCCGTCAATATCAATTGAGTCAGTATCCCTTGAGTGAATTGGATATCAGGTGTCGAGGTTGGCCCTGATCAGGTCGGACGCAGAACGGACTCCGGGTAAAGCCGTGCCGGCACGTGCGAAGGTCCGCTGGCCGACGACCATCCACGGATCGCACCAGATGGGCACGAGCACCCGGGGGCCCGTCTGCGTCGGGGGGTCGACCTGCGTCACCGCCGTTGTGTTGCCCCGGTCCCTGCGGTGGCATCATCCCGAGCGGGGGACGAGATCGCGGGGAGGAAGCAATACCCCGGTATCGTAAAATGACATAATGTGCATTATCGGCGAAACCGACCGATGTTGGTGGCCTCAGCGGACGGGCAACTCACCATGGGTCGGCGCCCCCGCCTCAGCCATTAGGGTGGATCCCGTGTCGAAAGTGCTTACCTCCCTGCCCGTTGGCGAACGCGTTGGCATTGCCTTCTCCGGGGGTCTGGACACCTCGGTGGCCGTGGCGTGGATGCGCGACAAGGGTGCCGTGCCGTGTACGTATACCGCCGATATCGGCCAGTACGACGAGCCAGACATCGCCTCGATACCTGGTCGAGCGTCGGCGTACGGTGCGGAACTGTCACGTCTGGTCGACTGCAAGGCGGCAATTGTCGAGGAGGGCCTTGCGGCTCTGACCTGTGGAGCCTTCCACATCCGCTCGGGGGGTCGCCAGTATTTCAACACCACCCCCCTGGGTCGTGCGGTCACCGGCACGATGCTGGTGCGCGCAATGCGCGAGGATGACGTCTCCATCTGGGGCGACGGATCCACGTTCAAGGGCAACGACATCGAGCGCTTCTACCGCTACGGGCTCATTGCCAATCCGGGGCTGCGCATCTACAAGCCCTGGCTTGATGCCGACTTCGTTGCCGAGCTCGGTGGCCGCAAAGAGATGTCGGAGTGGCTCGCGGCCCACGACCTTCCCTACCGCGACACCACTGAGAAGGCCTATTCCACAGATGCCAACATCTGGGGCGCTACGCACGAGGCCAAGACTCTCGAACACCTGAGCACCCCCATGGAGATCGTCGAACCGATCATGGGCGTGGCCTTCTGGGACGAGTCTTTGCTCATCCCGACCGAGGACGTGCGCATCCGCTTCGAACAGGGCCGGCCAGTGGAGCTCAACGGGCAGACGTTTGCCACCGCGACCGATCTCGTGCACGAGGCCAACACCATTGGCGGTCGGCACGGATTGGGGATGGCCGATCAGATCGAGAACCGCATCATCGAGGCCAAGAGCAGGGGCATCTACGAAGCACCGGGGATGGCCCTGCTGTTCATCGCTTACGAACGTCTACTCAGTGCGATCCACAACGAGGACACCATCGCTAACTATCACGCCGAGGGTAGGCGCCTAGGGCGCTTGCTATACGAGGGGCGCTGGCTGGATCCGCAGGCGCTCATGCTGCGCGAGTCGCTGCAGCGCTGGGTAGCTTCGGTCGTGACGGGTGAGGTGGTCCTGCGGCTGCGCCGTGGTGAGGACTACACGATCCTCGACACCACCGGTCCGGCTTTGAGCTACCACCCGGACCGGCTGTCGATGGAGCGCACGGAGGACGCCCCCTTCGGTCCCCTTGACCGCATCGGCCAGCTCACGATGCGAAACCTCGATATCGCCGACTCCCGCGCCAAGCTGGAACTTTATGCCAGAGGGGGGCAGCTGCCTGCAGGCCCGGCCCGGTTGGTCGGCCAGCTCGAGCCCGGGGGCAAAGACGAGGTCTCCCCCTAGTTGAGGATGAGCTCTATCACCTAGATCGCGCCGCGCTGGCGGCCGGAACCAATAACCCCTCCCCCGCGTCCAACCCATAATTCGGTCACCTAGTTTACGGGTGGCCGGCGGAGTTGGAAGGACCGGCCGTGAAATCAGCAACGATGCGTGGCACCGGGCTCGGAGCCATCAGTTATGAAAGTGACCGTGTGTCCCCGGCGCCAGAGAGCGAGATTGTCCGCTACGTCTGTGCACAGGGTCATCAATCCGTGATCCCGTTCTCAATCGAGGCGGAGGAAATTCCGGTTACCTGGATGTGTCGCTGCGGCCGGGAGGCCAGGGCGGCAAAGCCGGTGCCGAAAATGTCGACGGTAACCGCAGCTGAGCCACGGGCCCAGCGCACACACTGGGACATGCTCAGGGAACGCCGCACCATCGCAGAGCTCCAAGAACTTCTCAAAGAGCGGCTGACGCTGCTGCACAGTCAACTAGCCAAGGAGCAACTACTCTCGGCTTAGGTCACCGCAAAACCATAACTACCGTTCTTCAGGCTGGGCCCGCGATACCGGGCCCAGCCTGTCCTTTTGGGCCTTGATCCGACCGACCTGGTTGGTCTTTGTTGATTACTTCACCAACTACGAAATCACCGTGCCCAAAATCTGATGCGATATCAGGGGCCGCGGCAAAACCGACCGAATTCGGTAACCCCGACGCCACGATACGTCTAGCAACACGTCGGCGAATGCGCTCCTTCACGGGGGGCAGCAAGATCACCAGGCCGATGAGATCGGTGCCAAACCCAGGAATCGCAATGAGCAAGCCCGCAATGAAAGTCAGGGAATGTGACCCGGCCTCGCCGTCTGGCAAAGTGCCGCTGCGTCCCGCCTGCCGAATACTCGCGAAGGTCGCTGCCCCCGCCTGGCGCATGACCAAAAAACCAATGGGGATGCCGGCGATCAGTAGCAGTAAAGTCCAGCCCCAGCCGAGAACTTGGGCAGCCGCCCAAGCCGCGATGATCTCCAGGAGCGGGTAACCGAAGAGGAGCAATCTAAAGCGCATGACCGAACTTAGTTCTTTCGGGTGCGACTTTGGAGCCGCTTCTTCTGGGCGGTGCGCCTAATGCGCGTAACACGGTCGTCAAAGCCCCACACGGTAACCCGCCAAAGTGCTTCGAGGACAATACGTTGGCTCATCTTGCTGGTACCGGCGGTGCGCTCAACGAAAGTAATCGGTACCTCGGTCACCACCAGCCCGCGCTGCACCGCACGCCACGCCAGGTCCACTTGGAAGCAGTAGCCCTGCGACGCTACGTCATGCAGATCAAGTTTTCGTAAGGTCTCGGCGTGAAATGCACGATAGCCGCCGGTTGCATCGTGCAGGGGCACTCCCAGCATCGCGCGGGTATAAAAATTACCCCCACGCGAGAGAATCTCGCGGCCCTTTGACCAGTTTTCGGCCCCGCCGCCGGCGATCCACCGAGAGCCCAACACCAGATCGGCGCCCCGCAGCGCTGCAAGTAACCGTGGCAGTTGCTCCGGTTGATGTGAGCCGTCCGCATCCATCTCGACCACAACATCAAAAGCATGCTGTAGGGCCCAGGAAAATCCCGCCAGATAGGCCGCGCCGAGGCCCTCCTTGCCGAGTCGGTTCATCACCTGCACCTTGGAATCATCGGCTGCGAGCTCGTCGGCAATTGCACCACTGCCATCGGGTGAATTGTCGTCAATGACCAAAATATCGACTTCGGGAACCGAGGCGCGGACGCGAGCAATGATCGCCGCAAGTGACTCACGCTCATTAAATGTCGGGATGATGACGAGAATGCGGCCGAGGTCTTCGAAGGTCACTTTCCCAGCCTATGTTCTGCCTCCCGGCGGCCACGGTGCCGGACCCGAAGAATGACACCCATTGCGAGGGCGGCAATTCCGAGAACGGCCAGTAGGAGCTCAGGCAGTTTGCCTAGGTGCCCGGCGATGGTGCGGCCGTCAACCAGGGCCACCGGGACCACTAGTGATCCCACCTGTCCTTGCTGCATTGCCGATTGCACCACCCCGTCAGGGGTGATGAAGGCTGATACGCCGGTGGTTGCCGCGACGACAACCGTGCGCCCGGTTTCGATGGCACGCAGCCGCTCGATCTGTAGTTGTTGCTCGGGTTGGGCCGAGCCACCGAACGTCGCATTATTGGTCTGCACCGTTATCACCTCGGCGCCGCCAACAACGAGGGCATTCATCACTTGATCATCGGATACCTCGAAGCAGATCACATCACCCGCCAAGACTCCCCCGATCGCTAGGAGCCCTGGCTTATCGCCCGCAAGGAAATCGCGTGGTATCTGATCAAAGCGCCCCAAGATCGGCGCCAACTCCGCTCGCAATGGCACGTATTCACCAAATGGCACCGGATGGTTCTTGATATACCGCGCCCCCGGGCCGGTTACCGGGTCCCAAACCACGCCCACATTCCAAGCCGCCATCGGATTATCAGGAACCGCAACCACCGCACCAACGAGAATCGGTGCGTTAATGGCAACCGCGGCACGGGTGATATCCGCAGCCACCGTTGGGTCTTGGAAGGGGTCGATGTCGGTTGAGTTCTCCGGCCAAAGCACGAAAACCGGTTGCTCCACCTGACCTGTTCGTACCTGCTCGGCAAGCAGCAGCGTTTGAGCTACATGGTTGTCGAGCACCTGCCGGCGCACATCCATCGCACTAAGTCCCAATTGCGGAGTGCCGCCTTGCACAACCGCGATCGCCACCGAGCGCTGCGAGGTGGTGCCAATACCAAGTGGCAGCACTAGCCCAATGACCAAGACCAGAAGGAAAATCGCGGCCCAGGCACCGCCAATTACCCGCCGCCCGCCGCGGATGGCCAAGACCGCTGCCAACAAGCTGGTGCCCGCGAGTGCCACCGCAAAAGTCACCCCCGGCCGGCCGATCAGGGCCGCGTACCCCCCTAACCAGGTCCCGGCTTGGGCAAATGCCAGATCCCCCCAGGCGAAGCCACCCCAAGGTACGGTGCCACGCAGTGCCTCTTGAATAACCCAAAGGCTGGCAACCCAAATCGGCCAACCCGGTAGCCGCGTGACCGCAGCGATCCCTGTTCCCATTAAGGCAACCCAAAGCGCGCACAGCAAGGTGAGAAGCAGCCAGGCATCCACACCTGGGGTGGCCATCCAGGAAATCAGCGGTAGAAAATAGACAAATCCGGTGAGCAGCGCCAGAGCAAATCCCCGTTTTAGGGATGCCCGGAAGAGTGCGATCGTAAGGAGCAGGACGCCAATTGGCGCGAGTGCACCGACCTCGATCGGCGGAAATGCCAGATAGAAACAAAACCCAGCCGCGATCGCGAGCAACACGCCAATAGGGGCGGAAACCAGTTGCCCTCTCATTGGTCCCCCAGGGCGACGCGCCCGCCAACTAGGTGCCCCAACCTCGCGGCTCACGAACCTAGCTCGCGACCCAAGTTTCGACCAATCACCATACGCTGCACTTGGTTGGTGCCTTCGACGATCTGCAGCACCTTGGCCTCGCGGAAATAGCGCTCAACCGGGAAGTCTCGTGTGTAGCCGGCCCCACCGAAAACTTGAATGGCATCGGTGGTCACCTTCATCGCGCTATCGGTGGCCAGCAGTTTGGCCATGGCCGCAATCGAGGTGAAGTTCAGGCCGGCATCCATGCGGCGCGCGGCCTCCAGATACAGGGCGCGCGATGCGGCAACGCTGGTTGCCATGTCGGCAAGCATAAATGCGACGCCTTGCAGTTCCCGGATTGGCCGGCCGAACTGGACCCGGACCCCGGAATACTCAATAGCGGCGTCGAGGGCGGCTTGTGCTAGTCCTACCGCACAAGCCGCAATGCCAAGTCGGCCCGCATCAAGTGCCGCGAGTGCCACGGTGAAACCACCGCCTTCGGCTGCAATGCGGCGGGATTTGGCAACCCGTGCATCAACAAGACGAATCTGCGCGGTTGGTGAGGAGTTGCCGCCCATCTTGTGCTCAGGGGTGGCGGCACTTAGTCCAGGGGTATCAGCGTTCACCAGCAGGCAACTAATGCCCTTGACGCCGTCATCTGAAGTCCGAACCATCAGGTTGTAAAAGTCGGCGACCCCGCCATGGGTGATCCACGCCTTGGTGCCATTGACCACATAGTCATCCCCGTCTGCTACCGCACGGGTGGTTAGCGCGGCGGCATCTGACCCTGACTCTGGTTCACTTAGACAGTAGGCGCCAAGGAGCTTGCCACCTAGTAGATCAGGCAACCATTGGCGCTGTTGGACGTCGGTGCCAAAATTCGCGAGTGGAAAGCATGCGAGGTGATGGACGCTGACACCTACCGCCACGCTCATCCAGGCCCGCGACAACTCCTCGAGGACCTGCAGGCTGACTTCATGGGATTGATTGCCGCCACCGAATTGCTCCTCATAGGGCAAACTCATTAAACCGAGTTCGCCCAGCATGGTGAACATTTCACGCGGGAAATACCCTGCAGCTTCGGCCTCATCAGCGCGGGGCCGCAACTCCTTGGTCGCAATCTCGTAGGTGAGGTCGAGCAGGGCCGCTGCTTCCGCTGTCGGAACTCGACGCATCACACCACCGGCGTACCAATCGATCGCCATCGGACCTACGCAATCACTAATTCGCGTGGTTGATGATTGACGGATTCAGCGCCATTTTCAGTGCAAATGACAATATCTTCGATCCTGGCCCCATAGGATCCGGCGAGGTAAAACCCCGGTTCGATACTAAATGCCATACCCGAGGCCAGCGGCAGGGTGTTACCGGAGACGATGTACGGCTCCTCGTGGGACTCAAGGCCAATCCCGTGCCCGGTTCGGTGAATGAAAAGGTCACCGAGATTCGCTTCGGTCAGGACATCGCGGGCGGTGGCGTCGATTTCTTCGCAGGTGGCGCCGGGGCGCACCGCAGCAGTTGCAGCTTTTTGGGCCCGCAGCAGTACCTCGTAGTTCGCCGCGAATTCCACACTAGGTGCACCGATGTGGTAGGTCCGAGTGCAGTCACTTCGATAGCCATCTGGCATGGTGCCACCGATATCAACAACAACCGCGTCACCTGCCGCTAGGACGCGATCTGAAACATCATGATGCGGGCTCGCGGCATTTGGGCCACTGGCAACGATTACGAAATCCACGGTGACGTGTCCGGCGGCAATTATCAAGTTGCCGATATCGAGCCCAACCTGCCGCTCGGTGCGTCCGGGGCGAAGTAGGGTTGGCACCTTGGCGTGGACCTGATCAATGGCCGCACCGGCGCGGCGCAGAGCGGCGATCTCCTGCGCGTCCTTGCGCATACGAATGGGCGCGATAATTTGGCCCGCGAGTACCTGTGTGGTATTTGGCATCGCTGCACGCAGGTCTAGGACTTTTTGTGCCCACATGTGATCGTCAAGTGCGATAACTGAGGCGGGACCAACTAACTGGGCTGTCAGCGCATAGGGGTCATCGGTTTCTTGCCAACTACGAATCTGGATTCCGAGTTCACTGACCGGGCTGGCAGTAGCCGCCAGCACTTCAAGCGCGGGCACCACGAGTACCGGGTCGCCGCCGGCGCGAACGACAAGGCAGGTGAGGCGCTCTAAGGGCTTGGCCTCGTAACCTACGAGGTAGCGCAGATCCGCGCCCGGGGTGATGAGCGCGGCGTCAATGTTCGCGGCAGCCAAGCCCACTTGCAGGTGGTCCAACCGATGGGCGAAAGTCATAACCCCACCGTAGGTCATGGCCCCAACTCCGGCTATCGCTGATCTGACAACATGGGCATCATGGTCGCCCCCGTACTCCTCTTGGACACCGCGATGCTCTACTACCGGGCCTTTTATTCACTTCCGGACACGATGACGGCACCTAGTGGCGCCCCCCACAACGCCATTCGCGGGTTTTTCGGGACCGTAAACCGCTTAGTCGAGCAGTATCAGCCAAGCGGCCTGGCCGCCTGCTGGGATGTCTCCTGGCGGCCGCAGTGGCGGGTGGACTTACTCGCCTCCTATAAGACCCACCGGTTGGCGGTTGACGAGGCGGGGCAGACCGCGGGTTCAGCCGAATTGCCGGACACCCTAAGCCCGCAGATATCGGCGATTGCGGAAATCCTAGATGCCATGGGCGTGGCCCGCCCCGGGGCCAAAGACCATGAGGCCGATGACGTAATTGCCTCCCTCGCCACCAGCAGCAAGGTCCCCGTGATCGTGGTTTCAGGTGACCGTGATCTGGTGCAGTTGGTCAACGAAAATGTACGTTTGTTGATGACGATCAATGGCGGCATGGAGTTATGGCCGCTACTTGATCCGGCCGGCGTGGTTGAGCGTTTTGGGGTGCACCCGACCCAATACGTGGACTTTGCCACGCTGCGCGGGGATCCATCCGATGGCTTGCCCGGCGTGCCCGGCATCGGCGCCAAGACCGCGGCTGCACTTATCCAAAAGTACAGCTCAATTGACGAACTCCTACTCGCGGTTGCGCGGGGCGAAATCGCCAAGCCCTTGACCCCGCGGTTTGCGAAGCTATTAACTGATAACCTCGAGCAGATTCATGCCACCCGAAAGATTGCCACCGCGGTTCGTACTTTGGATCTGCCCGAAGATCTTGCGCTACCAAAGGATCCCAAAGATAAATCAAGGCTGCAGGATTTGGCGAGTAGTTGGGGGGTCGAACGCTATCTGAAGGTTGGTTCACTCCAACTGTGAGGTGTAGGCAATGACGCCACGGTTAATTGAATCGACCGCATGGTGGGCGGTAACTCGCATTGGATCATCTGCTTCGAGGGCAATCGTGACCTGCCCCAACACGTCGATCACTTGACGGGTCCAACGCACAAAGTCACCAGCTGTTAGGTCACTGGAATCCAAAACTAACTGCAGTGACGCGCCGGTCGCCCAACGGTGCATCGCCCAAACAAAACCTGCATCAAGTGGTCTGGTGATGTTCAACCCATGCCTAGCTTCCGCGTCGTGGACCATGTCCCAGATGGTGGCCATCTCCTTAAGTGCGTCTCGAACCGCGCCGCCAGGCACCCGGGGTGACTCATCATCTTCGGATCTGCGTGATTCATACACGATCGCAGAAACCGCAGCGGCTAACTCGGGGGCACTGAGTTCGCGCCAAGTGCCCTCCCGCAAGCACTGCGCTGCCAGCAAATCTGATTCGGTGTACAACCCCATGAGCAAGGTGCCAGCTCTAGTGACTTTTGAGTGATCACCCGGGCTGGTGAGGTACCCCAATTCTGTCAGCACTTCGCAGACCCGATCAAATCGACGACCGATTGAACTGGTTCGGCCTTCGACGCGGGTTTCAAGGTCTTTGATTTCGCGTTTTGCCCGCATGTACCTTTCGGCCCAACGGGCATGCTGCTCGCGATCAGCACAACCGTGGCACGGGTGGTGTCGTATTCGGGCCCGCAGATCACTGACTTCGGAATCCTCACCACTGGATCCACGCCGCGTTCGTTCATGGGTCCAGTCAGCGGTCAACTCCCGAAGAGCCAGGGCGAGGTCACGGCGCGATTGGGCATTGCGGGCATTGAAGCTTTTTGGGATGCGCAACTTTGCGATTGCCTCAACCGGAGCGGTGATTTCAACGGTCGATATCCTGCGCACTTGCCGATCCGCGGTCAGGACCATTGGGCGCGGCTCATCACGGGCACTGCTACTGCCAGGATCGAGTACAACAACTGGACCGGAGCGACGCCCGCCGGGGATGATGAAAACATCACCTATTCGAAGTGCCCGCAGCGAGCCAAACGCAGCGTCTCGTCTGAGTTGAGCTGCGTTTCTTGTTAGATCTTTTTCGCGTCGGGATACATCCTCGCGCAACTTGGCGTACTCCTCGAAATCACCGAGGTGGCAGCGCATGGCCTCTCGGTAACCTTCGAGTGCGTCTTCATGCTTACGTAACGAGGTCGCCAGTCCCACCACCGATCGGTCCGCCTGGAATTGCGCAAATGAGGTCTCGAGGATCTCGCGGGCCGCGTGGTGACCGATTCGGGAAACCAGATTCACCGCCATGTTGTAGGACGGCTGGAAAGATGATTTGAGCGGATAGGTGCGAGTTGACGCCAACCCCGCAAGGGCTCTTGGGTCAAGGCCTACATGCCAGAGCACCACCCCGTGGCCTTCGATATCGATACCGCGCCGGCCGGCGCGGCCGGTTAATTGGGTGTACTCCCCCGGGGTTAGATTGACATGAGTTTCGCCGTTCCACTTAACAAGTTTCTCCAGCACCACTGATCGGGCCGGCATGTTGATGCCCAATGCGAGGGTCTCGGTAGCGAAGACAACTTTCAGCAGGCCCTGCTGAAAAAGACTCTCGACTACTTCCTTAAAAAGCGGCAAGAGACCGGCATGGTGTGCGGCAATGCCGCGTTCTAGCCCAGCCAGCCAGTCCTCATACCCGAGTGCGGTGAGATCACCCGGTGGCAAATCACCGGTGGCCGCAAGTGCTGCCACGCGAATCGCCTTGCGTTCTGCTGGGTTAGTGAGCTTTAACCCCGCGTGCAGGCACTGCTTCACCGCATCATCGCAACCGGCCCGGCTGAATAGAAAATAGATCGCGGGCAGTAGGCCATCGCGCGCCAAGCGGTTAATTGCATCACTGCGCCACGGGGTATGTGAGCTCCGGGGACGTCCCCTGCCACCTTGCCGACGACCACTTTGTCGACCACCGCCCATTCTCTCATTGCGCGCCTCGTCACGGGCAATTTGTTCAAGATCTGGGTTCACCAGGGCTTGCTCGTCATCGACGAACAGGTCATACATGCGTGAGCCGGCCATGACGTGCTGCCAAAGTGGTACGGGTCGGTGTTCTTCGACAATAATGTCGGTGTCACCACGTACCGTCGCTAGCCAGGCGCCGAACTCTTCAGCATTACTTACGGTCGCCGATAGTGCTACAACGGTAACGGACTCAGGTAGATGAATAATGACTTCTTCCCAGACCGCCCCCCGGAATCGATCAGCTAGGTAGTGGACCTCGTCCATCACCACATAAGCAAGTCCGGTGAGTGTTGACGAACCCGCGTATAACATGTTTCGTAGTACCTCGGTTGTCATAACGACAATTGGCGCATCTTTGTTGATCGTGTTGTCTCCGGTGAGCAACCCGATCCTGCCGGCGCCATAACGCTCGGCTAGATCGTGGTACTTCTGATTCGAGAGGGCCTTGATCGGGGTCGTGTAAAAGCACTTGCGCCCACCCGCTAGCGCTAGGTGGATCGCGAATTCACCGACCACGGTCTTACCCGAACCGGTGGGGGCTGCGACGAGAACCCCGCGACCGGCCTCAAGACTCTGGCAGGCCCGCAGTTGGAAGTCATCGAGTCCAAATTCGTATAGCTTGCTGAATCCACCTAGCGCACCTGCGCTGGCCGGCGACCGAGCGACCGCTGCGGCGTATCGCTCCGCAGGAGAGGACATGCGGTAAGGCTACGCAGTTAATTCAATTAGGGCGCGAGGACGCGCAGGGCACCCGGCACGACCTGCACCTGCACCGGCAACGGGCCAAGTCGTTCGCCGTCAGCGTAGGCAACCTGGCCCGCCGCGGCCACGGTTACCGATTTACCCCGCAGCATTTGGACCGCGGGGTTAGTGACATGGGTACCCTTATACACGGATGGGAAAACCCGCAAAAATTTCGCCTTTGATAGCTCGTGGAGCCAGGTGATATCTAGTTCACCGTCATCGATAACCGCATTCGGGCAGACCCGCATGCCCCCGCCGTAACTGGTGCCATTGCCAACCGAAACCAGCATTGCGGTATCGACATAAGTGGTGCCGTCAACAGCAACGCAATAGGGCACGGGGGAAAAAGTACGCAACTCCCCCAAGATTCCGAGCAAGTAGCGGGCCTGGCCCCGGGGCCAGCGCAGGCGATTGGCCCGTTCGTTAACCGAGGAGTCAAAGCCGGTGGACAACACCCCCAGATACCAGTGCTGCTCCCCACCTGGCATGGATACCTGTGCCAGATCAATGGTTTTAGGCGAGTCGACCCACTCGGTTATCACCCGTGCGGCAGCACCGGGGTCCCCAAGTGGGAGCCCAAGGGTGCGGGCATTGTCATCACCGGTGCCAGTTGGGATAACACCAAATAGCGTGGAGGTCTGGGCCACGGACTGCAAAACCGTATGGATAGTGCCATCCCCACCGCAGGCCACGACAATGTCCACCCCACGTGCCACCGCATCTTGGCTGGCTAAGGCCGCCGCTTCCTCGGAGGCCGGAACGTAGATCGTGGTCTCGATACCGGCTGCGCCCACTATTTGGGCGGCAATACCCGCCGCTTGCAGCCCAGCACCTTTGCCGGCCCGTGAATTGACGATGAAGCTGGCGCGCAGCATCACGGCTTCGAATCATCATCAGTGCTCTCGGGAATCGTCGATGCTTCATCATCACTAAGGTTGCTGAAATCCTCGTTTTTTGGGCGACGTCGAGCCCGCCTGCGGTCATTAGCGAGGCTGACAAGAATTGCGACTAACACTAGGAGTAAAACCGGGCCGGCTAGCAGCAGGAGGTTGATCGGATCACCAGTTGGCGTTGCCACAGCGGCGAAAATAAAGACGATGAAAATAATCCAACGCCACCAAGAGACCAAGCGGGCACCCGATAGGACCCCGGCGAAGTTGAGCAGCACGATCATTAGTGGGGCCAAAAACCCGACCCCGAATACCAAGATTGTTCGGATGAAAAATGAGAGGTAGCGATCAACCGAAACGATATTCTCCACACCTGCTGGCGTGAACCCAAAGAGGATTTGCATCCCGTATGGCAGCACGGTGTAGGCCAACATGACGCCGCCCGCAAATAGCGGAGTCGCAACAGCCACGAAACCCAAGGCCCAGAACTTTTCATTCCGACGTAACCCAGGTGTCACAAAACGCCATAACTGATAAAGCCAAATAGGTGAGCTGAGAATAATCCCGGCCATCGCTGCGACCTGTATTTGGAGTACGAACGGATCCGCAACGCCGGTTAACGCCAAGATAACCGTTTGACCATTGGCCCGCGCTTGCTCAATTACCGTATCGAATGGGGCACTGAGCCAACCGAACAATTGCGGGTAGTAGATCCAGCCAACGACCATTCCGAGTGCGACCGCGATACCAGCTTTTAGCAGCCTTGACCGTAACTCGCGTAGGTGATCGAAGAGTGGCATTGCTCCCGCCGACTTGACCTGCTCAACTTCAGCCATCGAAAGGGTGCCTGCTAACCGCGTTAGAAACTAACTCTCGGCTGGGCCCTTGGATTCGACGACAGGTGCGGGCTCGGCCGGTGCTTCGGTAGAGGTTTGCGGCGCCGCAATCGCGGTGGGCTCCTCGCCGCCCACCAGGCCCTTGGTTTCAGCCTTAAATATCCGCATTGACCGACCTAAGCCTCGCGCGGCATCCGGCAGTCGCTTGGCGCCAAAAAGTAGAGCGATTATCGCAATGAGTATCAACCACTCCGCGCCACCTAGATTTGGCATGCCTCTACCTCCCTGTCTTGGCCGTCGGGGGAACCGGCCGGCATGGGATCATCATACGCCGCAAGGGCGGCGGCGGCTTGCGTACTTAGAAGATGTCGTAAATCCGCTGGTTCTACCAGTTCAGCGTAGCCCCGAAGTGACATAATCAGTCGGACCAACCAAGCCCGGTCATGGGCGGAAACACTGGCCGTAACGCTACCGTCTGGATACTCTTTATCGACCCGCATCGGGTGCACATCCAGTGCCCACCGAACCTGCGGACGTAGCATGATTTTTGCCCTGAAAGCCACACTCGGGGCCGTAGTCTCATCGATTTGCGCATTCGTAGCGGTGATAACGTCACCCACTTTGATATCTACTATGCGGTCAATCCGAAAGGTCCTAACAGCGCCGGCAGTTCGGCAAAAGCCCTCAAGGTAGGTGCGGCCATCGGTGGCCTCCATTCGCAGTGGCTCCACATCACGCTCGGTCACGGTGTCGCCCGCAACGCCACCGTAGCGCAAATGAAGTAACCGATTTTGCTGTAAGGCAATGGTCACATTTGATAAGACTTCATCAACTTTGACGTCATCAAGTAGAACGGAAGCATCAACATCACCCACTGCATGTTGGAGCCGATTGGTCGCCGATACCAGGGCAGCTCGATCATGGGAGCCGGGAACCTGCGCTAGCAGCCGAAGTGCGACCAGCAAAGACATGGCTTCGGCCGGTGCGATCCGAAGTGGTTTACGCAAGGTCTGCGGATCGATCACATGGATGCGCCCGTCATCCCAGAAATCAATATCAACCAATTGGTCTGGGCCATAACCTGGTAGACCGCAAACGATCAGCAGCCATAGGTCTTTCTCAAGTTGGGCAGGTGACACATCAAAGTGACTAGCCGCCTCACTGACCGTGACCCCATCGTTGACTGTAAGCCACGGCACCAAGGCCAGTAGGCGCGAGAGCCGGGCAATAGAGCTAGTGCTTGTGCTCATTTACCGTCACCGGTATGCACCTGTTGAATTCGTTGTAGGGCCGCACGTACTTCCTGGCGCAAACTTTCTGGTTCAAGTACCAAGGCGCCGATGCCGGCCGCGCAGGCAAGTGACTGCAATTGCTCACTCGTACGCGCGCCAACAATAACAGCACCGGCAGAAAATGGGTCCAGCCTTGGATCCGTCTGACTCAAGCGCCGCAACTCTGCGCCCTGCCCAGCATGAACAAAGATCTTCGCCTCGAATGGACTGTCGGGCTCGTGGGCCCCGACCAAGGCCCGCGCATTGCAATCAGGTGGGATCGGATGTTGCTGTTCATCGGCGAAAATCTGTACGGTGCCAACTATTCGCGAGAGCCGAAATACCCGCGTCGCCGCCCGATCGTGATCGTGGCCAACGAGGTACCAGTGTCCGTCGCTGGCCACCACCGCCCAGGGATCAACCCTGCGCTTCCTAGCGAGTGGGGCATTGCCCGAGCGGTAATCAAATGCCACCACCCGTTGCTCGCGCACCGCGGTGAACAGCGGGAGGATCGCGGCATCAGTTTCGGACCAGCGCACATTGACCCCGGGTGAAAAACTCGTGGCAGAAACTCCTGACTCCTGAGCTGCTTCGAGTTTGCGCAGGGCCGTGGTCGCGGCCGGCCCCATAATTGCCTCATCCCAGACACTGGCGGCTAAGGTAAGGACCGCAAGCTCCTCAGTGGTGAAGGACAAGCCCGTCAATTCGTAATCCGTAAGCGAGATTCGGTAACCCTCGACTTCGCCATTGACATCGGTGACGGTGTCGATCGGGATGCCCATC
>JAQCEO010000079.1 GCA_027729805.1 Actinomycetota bacterium | reverse complement strand
CCGGTGCGCATCAACTATCAAGTGACACCAATACCGATGCCGGAAACGAATCAGCAGCAGTTACCCGGTGGGCTGGTGATCTTGACGCCGGTGCCATCTGATCAGTGCTGGGATGTTTATCCGCTATGCGCGGGGCAAAACCCTGGTGCGATTGGTCAGCGCGGGCAGTCCTTCCAAGACGGTTTCAGCGCGAACTGAACCAGCCGTGGCGCTTGGGATAAGTCACCGCAGCTTGCAAGTATCGCTGGCCTCGGACAAATGCAGATTTAGCGGGGCTAGCCGCTAGGGCAATTGATGTCTCGAAGGTGCCGCCGGCCACCGCGGCCTCTACCGCAAATGACGACTCGAGGAAGTAAAGCATCGCTTTGGCATGTGTTAGCAATCGCCAGTCCACGAGGGCGGCCTGCTGACTACCACCCGATGCCCGATCCCAGATAAAATGCTCAACGCTCCAGGGCTTTAGGCCAAGATCTAGTGCTTGACTCGTCCACTTTTGCCGCGCCGCGGCGTTATCGCTGGCGATGAAGAGGTCGGTTAGGCCAGAGCGCCTCGAAAGGCTCTGCAGCGCCTGCCTAATCGCACTATCCAATGGCGTTTGGTGTGATCGGTCGGTGTAGCGCAGATGTAGGCCAAGGAAGGCAGACCGCGAGGCTAGTTCAGCTTTCACCGTATTTTCGATTTCGTTAGTAAATGAGATTGAGCGGTAGAAGTTCCGACGTAGTTGTCTGAACTCTGCTTGCCATTTTTCCTCGGCTTGGTTGGCGTTAGGCATGAAGAACTTTCCGCCAGCGGCGATGATTAGGGTTTTTGACGAACCAGGACTATCAAGTAGCTGTGCAAGCTCAGGCATGAAGTGCTGTTCACCAAGATCATTTCCGGCCAGATAAATTCGGTTGTTGTGTGCGTCATGGGTGAGGTACTTGGGCACTAAATCGCGGGTGCAATCGAATATTTCACTAACTGCGACACCGGTCAACATATGCCGTTGACAGAAGTCACTCGAAAAAATGGCGTCTGCTCCGACGGGAACAACATCGTCCGGCTCCCAGCAGATCGAAAGCTCGGCGTCGATTTGTTGCGCCATTATGTAGGCGCTAGCGATGGCCTGGAGTCGATTGAGGTAGCCGCTCAGGGGGAAGAGCAGGACGCGGTGCACGGTGCATTCTAGAACTCGTCTGGTAATTCAAGAAAGGCTGCCGCGGGGCTAACCCCTAAGATCATGGGGTGCGGCTAGCCTTTGATGAGCAGATCTTCGTGGCTCAGCACTATGGCGGGATCTCCCGGTTGTTCGCTGAATTGTCAAAACAGTTCTTGCGTGACGACGCGCTCGAGGTCGATTTACTGCCACTTGATGCCCCGGTGGTTAACCGGTATTTGCTTGACGAGCCTTACCTTCGGGATCAACTCAAGGTCAGTGACGCCGGTTCCACAGCCCAGGCCTTAGCCCGCTACTTCGTGCGAATGCGGCCGCGAACAAGTGTCGATGTCATCCACAACACTTTCTATCTGCCGCATGGCTTAGCGGGTTACCCGAAGGCGCGCCGGGTGGTCACGGTGCACGACATGATCCCCGAACTACTCCCCAAGAGTCGGCGGCGTCTTGACTTCATCACTTTGAAGAGGCGCTATGTGCTGTCCGCCGACCACGTGATCTGTGTTTCTGAAGCTACGCGAAATGACATGCTGCGGGTTTACGGCGACATCAAGGCGCCTATCTCGGTGGTGTATCACGGTGTCGATCCGATATTTCGGCCAGGTGATCCGCGGGTGCCAGGGTTACCCGATCGCTATCTGCTCTTCGTCGGTAACCGAGGTCAATACAAGGATGCGAATGTTTTGCTCAAGGCCTTCGCGACTTTGTGTGCTAAAGATGACAATGTCGCCTTGGTCTTTACCGGTGGCGGGGCATTTTCACGAGCAGAACGCGCCCAGCATCAAGAACTCGGGATAGCTGAGCGGGTAATGCAGATTTCACTCAAAGACACCGCGATGTCCGGGGCTTATGGCAACGCCTTGATGTGTGTGTTTCCGTCCAGATTCGAAGGTTTTGGCCTACCTGCTCTGGAGGCGATGGCCTGCGGCACCCCCGCGGTGCTCGCGCGTAGTTCCTCCCTGCCAGAAGTCGGCGGTGATGCCGCGAAGTACTTCACCCCCGGTGATGCACTTGATCTTTCGGGGGCCATCGAACACCTGCTCACCGATGAGCAGGAGCGAAATCGGATGAAGACGGCAGGTATTGAGCGGACCCAGGGCTTCACCTGGGGCACGGCGGCCGCAAAGACAGCGGGTGTTTACCAATCCTTGGTGGGGTAGCCTGAGACCGTGGCGGCCAGAGCAGAGCATGATTCGCTGGAGGTTTTCCTCAAGGCGTCACTAACTGATGAGCAGCGTAAGAATGTGCTCTTTGTTTCGTTTACGCAGTGGGATTTTGCACTAGCGGGGCTCGCCGACACCGCAACCTGCCTGCACGGTATGGGTAGCGAGGTGACTTTGGCTTTTTGGGCGAACAAGACGCCGATGTATGACACCGGCTGGTCAGTAAATGACAAGGTAGCGAAATTGTTCGCATCACCGGCGTGTGATCAGCGGGTGCGCGATGCCTTGATTGATATTGGTATCCCGAAAGCGTCCTTGGCACTGCCACCGATCAAAGGGTGGCAGCCGGCCCAACCGGTGCCGATCACTCGAGCGATGAACCGAAGTGAGATCAAGGCCCTCACCTACTTCGGTAGTCCGATGGGCCGGGCCATGTTGCAGGTGCGCACCCTGACTGAAACCCCGGTCACCGACGCTTACTACTGGCCCGAGCGGCTCCTTCATCTGGCCGCGACGTCTTACGCCTTTGCGTATGACCAAACAGCGGAGTTGATCAAGAGGCGTGGTGTTACTGCGGTGGCCGTCTACAACGGCCGGTTCTTACACGACCGCGCCGCCTCAGCTGCCGCGCAAGCCTTAGGGGTACCAGTTCTCTATTACGACACCGGTGGCATTGACACCGACTTTGACCTAACCGATTCGGTCACCCATGACTGGACCGACCTCCAGCGGCGCATGTTGAAGCTCTATGAACAGTGGCCCGAGGGGCAGCGCGATGAGGTCGGCGGCAGCTGGTTCCAAGAACGGCTGAGCCACACCGCTGCGGACAATGCGCTCTTTACCGAAGCCCAAGTGATCGGCTCGTCAATTGATCGCCCGGATGCCGATTGCTTAGTTGTCTACTTCAGTTCATCGGGTGATGAAATTGCCGAGTTGGAGCTCGACTGGGATCAATTCATCGGCACGCAGCCCGAAGCTTTGAAGTTTCTCGCTGATGAGTGTCGTAAACGTGATGGCTTCCAACTAGTCGTGCGGTCGCACCCGCATAAGCGCCGAAAGCCAAAACAGGATGTCATCGAGTGGCTTGAAGCCGTAGAAGTTGCCAACCCGGATATCCATCTTGACCCGCATTCACCTGTTGATTCGTACGCCTTGATGCGTCAGGCCGACATCGTGGTGACCTACGGATCGACAACTGGAGTGGAAGCGGCATTCGCCGGCAAGCGGGTGATTGTCCTAGGCCCATCGGCTTATGACCAGCTCGGCTGCGCAACTTTGGCTGGCACCAAGGCTGAACTTTCAGCAGCCCTTGCTGACCGTAATCCCGGGTCGTGGCCCGGTGCGGTGTCGTACGGACTCATGATGCGCCGCCGTGGATTCAACTTTGAGTTCGTGAAACGATCGCCCGAGGGTGGCCTCGCACTTGCTGGCCGTACCTTTGGTGATTCGCGTCCCGTTGTCCGCCACCTCAGCAATGTCATTGGCCGCCTGCAACGCTGGTACCTGCGAAAGTAGGCATGAATGTTTGAGTCACTGCGAACCAAAGTTCGAACGAGTATCCCTCTCAGTACTGAAGTATATGAATACACGGATAGCCGAATCAAATTGCACCGCAGTAGAAGTCACCTGCGCGAATTGATCGCGAGCAAGCGCGAGCTTTGGCTAGATATTGGCGGTGGCTACCGTTCCGGAACTAACGGCTGGCTCACCGTTGATATAAGTAATGAGTGCGATATCTATTGGGACTTGCGTCTTGGGATGCCATTTCCGGATAACTCGGTCTCCAAGATCTATTCCTCGCACCTCTTTGAGCACCTGACATACAACGAAGCCCAAGTGCTCCTAGGTGAGTGCATGCGGGTGTTGAAGCCAGGCGGGTCATTTTCGATCGTGGTGCCAAATGCCAAGATGTATATCGAGTGGTATACCGGTGCGCGCGAGGTGCCATCCGACGCATTCGGTTGGCTCCCCGCCTACAACCAAACCACGGCCATCGACGCGCTCAACTACGTGGCCTATATGGCTGGTGAGCATAAGTACATGTTCGATCAGGAGAATCTTCTGCACATTCTTCGTGCCAAGGGATTCGAGAATGTCGCGAAGCGGGAGTTTGACCCGCAGATCGACATGGCCGAGCGCGACTTTGAGTCAATCTATGCGATCGGCTTCAAGCCGTCTAACTAGCTTTGCTTGCGAAGGTGTCGTCGAAAAGTATCACGAATTTTGCCACTTACGACCTGAGTGACCTCGCCATAAGAAAGGTAATGAGCGAGTAACTCGGGCTTTGATGATTCGGCATTAAGTAGGCCCATGTCACGTGAGTAATTCGAATTGACAACTACGGCGAGAAAGCCGCGAGCGATATCGGCGGTGGTGACCCCGCGCATTACATACTCCAGGTGCTGGCTCTCATTATGGAAAACCTTGACCAGCGGCTCTCGCTGGTGGATTTCGATGGTTCGATTTTTCTGCAACCACATGTTGTACCAGGTGAATTCATAGGGTGCGGCCTCCAGTGCATCAACGTAGGACCAACCGCGGGGGGCGAGGAACTCGGATTTGAAGGACCTCAGCACTTTGGCCGAGAAAATCTGGTGGCCGTGGCAGGTGCGAACCACCTTGGTGTCAAGGTCGACTAACTCTTGGATGTGGCGCAGTTCGATCTCGCGCTGCTGCCAGTACTCGCGGTAGTACCGCGGCTCGACTTTTAGTTCATTGTCCTCAACGAGCACCGTGTAAGGGGTGTGCTCATCCGCCATGAAGTCTGATCGGTAGAAGGGCCTGATGAACTCGGCATCGGAGTCGACGCAGAAGTAGTTCTCGGTTAGTTCGAGTTCCCAGAACGCGAGTTTGATGATCTCCTGATTGATGTAGCCGGCGCGCATACCGTGCACGGGCCGGTCGACCAGGTATCGCCCGAGTTCTGATTCAGCAAGCACCGTGATGTCGGGCCCACTAAGAACCTCGAAGCGAGATAGATCGGCCGGCGGTACGACGCAATAAAGTTGCACGCCATCGGCATTGAACTTGCGAAAACTAAGGATCAACCGCTGCGCGTAATCGAAGTCATCGGCGAATGACTTGAGCAGCATCGCGAAGGTATGCATTAGGTCGGGTCCTTAACGGCCTCGATGATGCCGGCAGAGCACAGGAACAGGCC
>JAQCEO010000078.1 GCA_027729805.1 Actinomycetota bacterium | reverse complement strand
GGCAATCTTGATCGCATCACCGATCAAGAATGGGGTGGCGCCCAAGGCGATGGCGGTGGCCCAGTCCACACCGATAGCGAACTTGAGCCAGGTGACTCCGACCGCGTAGATCACCAGGTTGCCGACGATCATCAATCCGGCGGTGCGAACCGCTGTGCGAGTGGCCCCGCGCTCGGCGATTCGGCCCACCACCAGGGCGGCGATGATAAATCCCACGATGTAGCCGAAACTGGGGCCGGCGAAGCCCGAGGAGCCTTGGGCAAACCACGGCACGCCGGCCATCCCGACGAGGGCGTAGACCAACATGGCCAAGGCGCCGCGCAGTGAGCCCAGCGCTGCGGCCGAAAGCAGCACCGCGAAGGTCTGCAGGGTCAACGGGACGGGGGTAAAGGGCAGGGGGATGGCGATTTGGGCGCTCAGGCCCACAAATGCGGCGGCTCCGCCGATCAGGGCTAGCTGGCGGACCCAGGTGCGGGGTACTACGTCAGCTAGGACCCGGGGTTGGGGGGCGGCCAGAGCCATTACGCCTCCGAGGGCTAAAGGTGCGCGAGCCGTTCGCGGTATTCGAACCTTACCGGGTTATCCTTTGAGGGCGTTCTAGGTAAGGCACTTGGTTCGAGGCGCTGGGGAAGGCGAACTCGAAACCAAGGAGGCAAGATGACCGTTCACGTCACAATGGGTAGCGCGACCAGCGGGCTACCGGAAGCAGGGAGTTTGGCGCATGGCGTCATCTTCATTCATTCCTGTGCCCGGGCGGTTAGCCCGCACTTAGAGTGGGCCTTGGCTCGGGTTTTCGGCAAACCTGTTGCCGTTGACTGGGCCGATCAGCCCATTGATCCGGGTGCGGTGCGCTGTGAAATCCTCTGGGCCGGTCCGGTGGGTAGTGGGGCCAAGATCGCCAGCGCACTATTGGCTTTTCAGCAGGTGCGCCATGAGGTAACCGAGGACCCCTCACCTGGGCGCAGTGGTGAGCGATTCGCCGCCACCCCGACCCTTGGTCTGTTCCGGGCCGATATCGGCGGCAGTGGTGATGTCATGGTCTCGGAGAATCGGCTTCGCAGCGCTTTGGCCCAAGCCGATGTTGCCGGGGGTCTGGCTGAAGAAATCGCACGCTTAATTGGCGCGCCCTGGGATGATGAATTGGAGCCATTTCGGTGCGCCCACGAGGATTCGACTGTTCGGGTATTGCACGCGGTGTGACCTCCGGCACGAACTCAACGCCTGGTGCCCTCAAAGCGGAATATTGCCGTGTAGTCCGCGCACCCCTGGGGTGTCAAGGATGATCTTGGCAACTACCCGCCGAGTAAGACTTGGTTCGACGACTTCATGGACCACCCCAAGCTCAAGGGCTTTGGTAATGCCACCGGAGATAACTTCATGCTCGGCGGCAAGTTCAAGTTCAACTTGGGCGCGGGCATCTTCGGGCACATCGGCAAGCCGGCGGCGGTGCAGCACCCGAATTGCGGCAACCGAGCCCATCACCGCAACTTCGGCGGTTGGCCAAGCTAAGACGCGGGTGGCACCGAGTGAAGATGAATTCATTGCGACGAAGGCACCGCCATAGGCCTTGCGGGTGACGACAGTGACTCTAGGCACAACGCACTCAGCGAAAGCGTGAAGTAGTTTTGCGCCGCGGCGAACAACACCTTCCCATTCTTGGCCGAGGCCGGGCAGGTACCCGGGGACGTCAACGAGCACGATCAGTGGCACCGCGAAGGCATCGCACATGCGCACGAAACGTGCGGCTTTTTCAGCACTTGACGAGTCCAGGCACCCACCGAGACGCATCGGGTTATTCGCGACGACTCCGACGGTGCGCCCGCCTAGGCGCCCGAGACCAACGGCGATATTGGGGGCCCACCTGGTGTGCAACTCCTCGAAGCTGCCGGCATCGACGAAGCCTTCGATAAGCGGATGAACGTCATAGGCCCGACGCGCCGACTCGGGCAGGAGCGCGCCAAGGTCAACATCGTCGATGGCATCAAGGTTGAGTGAGCCTTGATGACCAAGGAGTGCCGCCAGGGTGCGCGCGTGATCGAGGGCATCTTGTTCGCTGTCGGCAACTATGTGTACGACGCCACTTCGACGGCCATGGGGTTCGGGGCCGCCGAGGCTTTCCATATCAACGTCCTCGCCGGTAACTGAGCGAATGACCTCAGGTCCGGTCACGAAAATGCGGCCCGCGGGTGCCAGAATCACAATGTCGGTTAAGGCCGGCCCATAGGCCGCGCCACCTGCGGCCGGGCCGAGGACCACGGAGATCTGCGGAACTTTGCCCGAGGCCCGGGTCATGGCCGCGAATACCCGACCGACCCCATCAAGGCTGGCGACACCTTCGCGCAGGCGAGCCCCACCCGAGTGCCAGATGCCGATGATGGGTGCCGAGTCGGCAAATGCTCGGTCATATGCGGTGACGATCGCGCGGCAGCCATCGGTGCCCATGGCCCCACCTTGGACGGTGGGGTCGGTGATGAAGGCGACGGCAGTGGCACCATTTGCTCGGCCAACAGCTGCCAGTACCCCCCGGTCATCCTCGGGGGTGATCGTGACGAACTGACCATCATCAAAGAAGTTCGCTAGGCGGGCGCGGGGTGAGCGTGGGTCAAGTGCGACGGCGGCGACCCCGGTCATCTCAGGCACTCCGGAAAACTAGGGCCACATCATGGCCACCGAAACCAAATGAATTGTTCAGCGCGGCGAGATCACCAGCGGGCAGCGGGCGCGGTGCGCCGGCCACTATGTCGAGATTTATTTGCGGGTCGAGATTATGTAGATTGGCGGTCGGCGGAACGAGTCGATCGCGCAATGCGAGCACCGTGAAGATGGATTCAACGGCCCCGGCGCCGCCGAGTAGATGCCCCGTCATGGATTTGGTTCCGGTAACCGCGACATTGTCGGTGTGGGAACCAAGGGCAGCCACGATAGCGGCGCTTTCGGCGATATCGCCTTGTGGGGTTGAGGTGGCATGTGCATTAATGTGCACGATGTCACTGACACTGACGCCGGCATCATCAAGTGCTTCGGTGATGGCTCGGGCGGCGCCGCGGCCCTTGGGATCCGGCTGGGCGATGTGGTGACCGTCCGAAGTTAACCCAGAACCGCCGTAAACTCCGTAGATCTTCGCGCCGCGCGCGGCGGCGAACTCGGCAGATTCAAGCACCATAATGCCCGCACCTTCACCCATGACGAAGCCGTCTCGGTCAATGTCGTATGGGCGGGATGCGGCTGCCGGGTCGTCATTGCGGGTCGACAGCGCCCGCATCGCCGCGAAGCCGGCCATGGTGACGGGATGGATAACCGCTTCGGTACCGCCCGCGACCACGACATCAGCCCGGCCCTCTTGGATCATTCGGGCCGCATAGGAGACGGCTTCGGCCCCAGAAGCGCAGGCACTTACCGGGGTATGGACACCGGCCCGGGCCCCGATTTCTAGACCCACCTGAGCGGCCGAGCCATTAGGCATGATCATCGTGACCATGTGCGGGGAGATCCGTGATGCGCCGCGTTCAAGTAGTAGGTCATAGGAGTTGATCAGGGAGATCAGGCCACCGATGCCGGTCGCCACCACTGCGCCGAGGCGGTCGGGATCGATTGCCGGGGCGCCAGCGTCGGCCCAGGCTTCGCGCGCGGCAACGAGAGCGGCCTGCTGCGAGCGGTCCAGTTTTCGGGCTTCATGTGGTTCCAGGCAACCGGCCGGGTCGACAGCCATGATGCCGGCGATTTTAGATGGTTGATCGTGGGTCCAAGGCTCGTCAATGCAGACGATGCCCGGCTCGCCAGCAAGGATCGCGCGCCAGGTGGTCTCAACATCGCCGCCAACGGGGGTGGTCATACCGAGGCCGGTGATGACTACTTGACGGGCCATTGTTGGGCTCCTCGCTTAGTTGATGCGGTTAATCGATGCGGTAAATTAAGTTGACGCCCCGCGGGGCGGCGTCTGGCAACCCCGCGGCACCGCGACTAGGAGTTGGCTGAAATGAAAGTGACGGCGTCACCGACGGTCTTGAGGTTCTTGACCTCGCTGTCGGGAATCTTCACGCCCCACTTATCTTCGGCGGCGATAACAACCTCGACCATTGACAGTGAGTCGATATCAAGATCATCAATGAATGACTTGTCGAGCTGAACATCGGCGACCGGGACTCCGGCTACTTCGTTCACGATGGCGGCAAGGCCCTCGAGGATTTGCTGGCTCATGTAGTTCCTTTCCTGTTGGTGGTGCCTGTGGGTGTTGGTTGGGTGTTATTAGGTAGGTGAAGCTAGGGGAGGATGACAACCTGCGCTGCGAAAACTAAGCCAGCGCCAAACCCGACTAATAGTGCGGTGCCACCATGTGGGATTTCACCGGCAGTCAGCATTCTATCCATCGCTAGGGGTATCGAAGCAGCTGACGTGTTGCCCGTGTAGGCGATATCGCGGGCGATAGGCAGGTGGGCGGGTAACTTCAGGGCCTTGGCGATGGCATCGGTGATCCGCATATTTGCTTGATGCGGGATGAAGGCATCAAGATCGGCAAGTTCCACACCTGCGGCAGCAAGTGCCCGCCCCGCCACCTTGGGCATTTCGCTGACGGCCCAGCGGAAGACCTGCTGGCCCTGCATGATTAAAGTCGGGAAGATCTCGCCACCGTTATTTCGGTAGTCAATTAAGGACTCGGTCATGGTGATGGCATCTTTTTGCGCACCGTCTGCACCCCAGATTGTCGGGCCGATGGCGGGGTAATCCGAAGGCCCGATAACAACCGCCCCGGCGCCGTCAGCAAAAATAAAGGCGCTACTTCTGTCTGCATGATTAGTCCAGTCCGAGAGTTTTTCAACGCCAATGACGATGACATATTTCGCGCTACCGCCACACACCAGATCGTTCGCGATCCCGATGCCATAGCAAAAACCGGCGCAGGCGGCAGCGATATCCAAGGCACCGGCGTTCACCGCACCGATTCGGTAAGCGATCTCGGCCGCCGCTGCGGGTGTCGGGTACGGGTGGGTGACGTTGGCGGCGAGAATCATCCCAATCTCACCGGGGGGAACCCCTGATCGACTAAGTGCGAGGGCGGCAGCATCGGCTCCCATATCAACAACTGATTCATCAGGTGCGGCATACCGGCGTTCGATGATGCCGGAGCGCTCGCGGATCCACTCATCGGTGGAGTCAATGCGCTCGCAAATTTCGGCGTTGGTGACGATGCGTTCGGGGCGGTAACTGCCAACCGCCATGATTTTGGCGTACTTGGCGCCACTTGTTGGGGTGATCACCGCGGTCATCCGGTGGCCTCCTGAGCCACCGGATGCAAGCGGACCAGCGGCTGACCCGGTGAGACCGGATCCCCGTGGTGGACCAACCACTCCACGACCACCCCACCGTGCGGGGCTAAAACCTGGGTGCTGTCGCGCAACGTCTCAACTTGTCCGATCACCGCTCCCGGAGCTAACGCATCGCCGACGGGGGTGTGCTGTGTTTGCTTAAACGTACCTTTGACGGGTGCGATGAGTAGGCGCCAGGTCGGCTGC
>JAQCEO010000077.1 GCA_027729805.1 Actinomycetota bacterium | reverse complement strand
GGGGGTGGGGTTGCGGGGCTAGCCGCCGTAGACGTGCGGGGCCAGCGTGCCCACACAGCGTAAATTACGATACCGCTGGGCGTAGTCCAAGCCGTAGCCGACGACGAATTCATTAGGAATATCAAAACCCACATACTTGGCAAATAGTTCGACCTTCATGGCGTCCGGCTTACGCATCAAGGTGAACACCTCAACCGAGGCCGGCCCACGCGAACTGAGGTTACGCATCAGCCACGACAAAGTCAGACCAGAGTCCAGAACGTCCTCGACCAGTAGCACATTGCGGCCGGCGATATCGGCATCAAGGTCTTTGAGGATCCGCACCACCCCACTGCTCTTGGTGCCCGAGCCGTAGGACGAGACGGCCATCCAGTCCATGTCAGAGCTGCGCTTGAGTGCTCGCGCCAGATCAGCCATTACCATCACCGCGCCCTTGAGAACCCCAACTAGCAGCAGATCCTTATGCGCGTAATCGGCCTCTATCTGCAGCGCTAACTCCGCAATCCGGCCTTTGATCTGCTCCTCGGTCAGTAAGACATGGGCGAGATCGGCTCCGAGATCTTCTGGCTGCAACTTCTACTCCCGCTACTGGGTCCGGCGAATAACGGTAAGCCTGTCATATGCACGCCCCACCTCAACTCCCCCCGGCAAAAAAACCGTCCCCTGCCCGGTCCAGTTGCTCAGCAGGTGGTCAACGGCGAGCACATGATCGCGGCTTAGCTCCCCTGGCACCACACCAGCCGCAAGGCACAGTGCGCGAACCAACCTGGTGCGGATCGCCCGCGGGATGCCGTCAAGGTCATCTACGGCAACCGAAACCGAACCGCTCTCGATAGTTACCGCTTCGGCAAATAATGCATCGGCCAATTCATCAAGGGCATCAGCGTCATCGCGCAGCATGCTGGCCGAGCGGGTTAGGCCAACCACCACCCCGGGCCCGAGTTCTGCACTCAGTGTGTTCAGCAGGCCGCGGGCGCGCACGCGCGCAAAATGCGGGTCCAAGTTATGGGGATCCTGCCACGCCTGCTCTCCCAACTCGGCGAGAACTTCCGTTGCCGACTCATGAACGAGAGCACGCGGTATTTCTAGCAATGGACGGTGCCACAGGCCATTGACCTTAGCCATGGCCGCTAGGGATCTTGCCCCCGAGCCGCGGGTCAATCGCAGAAGCACTGTTTCTGCTTGATCCTCTTGGGTGTGGCCAAGAAGCACCACCTTGGAGTCAAGAGCCTTCGCACATTCAGTAAGTGCTGCGTACCGGGCATCGCGGGCCGCCGCCTCCAGCCCACCCGAGCCGTCAACCCGAACAGCAACCACCGAGGCAGGGCTCAGGCTCAGGCGCTCACATACCTTGGCCGCCCATGCTGCGATCTGGGCCGAGCCCTCCTGTAGTTGATGATCCACTATCACCGCGCCAGCAAAGAGCCCTAGGCGCTGCGCAGCCCAACCGGTGGCCGCCGCTAGCGCGAGTGAATCCGGCCCACCCGAGCAGGCAACAAGTACCCGGTCACCTGGCTCACAATCATTTAGTGCACGGGTCACCGCATTACGAATCAAGACGGTGGCCGCACACGCCGGTGCCATCAACTTGCCATCCGCTTGATCCACACATCAGGGTTGGTTATCTCAGCTCGCGTCGGGAGCGCCTGCGGCGAAGCCCACACTTTATTGAACCCCGACATCCCAACCGCATCAACAACCTGGCGTACGAACGCGGCGCCATCGGTGTATTGCCGCAGTTTCATATCCATACCGAGGGCACGACGCGCTAAGGCATCGATCGCCTTGGGGCTATTCCTGCGCGCGGTGAAACGTTCGCGAATGAGGGCAACACTTGGTACCACCTGCGGGCCGACAGCATCCATCACTACATCAGCGTGGCCCTCGAGGAGTGACATCACACCGGTCATTTTGTTGAAGACTTCACGTTGCCCGGGTGATTGCACCGCCTCCATCACACTCGCCTTACGGGCGATGGAGCTCATTACCGCAGCTACCCGGCGCAGGGTTTCACTAATTCCGAGATCAGACTGCTCAATGAAATCGTTGACGAGCGATGCGATGTAGGCACCGAGCCATGACACCGCGCCAAATTGCACGCGGTGGGTCTCTTCATGCAGACAAACCCAGAGCCGAAAATCCCGCGACGGAACTTGTAGTTGCTGCTCCACCTGCACAATGGTGGGCGCAACCAAGAGCAACCGACCCGGTTGCCCGGGTTCGGTAAAGACTTCGTACTGGCCGAGGACTTTGCCGGAGAGCCAACCAAGGACCAGCCCAAGTTGCACAGCTGAACCGCGAGCACCAACTCCGCGTGCCCAACTCGGCAGCCCACCTTCGTCACCGGTATCGGCAAGTGCCGCGAGCGCGACCTGCATACCTGCAACATTAGATTCAATCCATGCGGCGCGATCAACGACCTGGGCCCGCGACCTAGGCGGTGCAATCAATCCGGTGACCTGCTGCACCGGTGCAACCGCTTCGAGGGCAAGGTCGCGCAGCATGGCTACCGCCGATTGGGTCTCCTGCCGCGACAAAACCGGTCCGGTCGGGGCAATCCTCGTCGCCGTGCTGATCGCCAGCGGCCAATCAACGGCCTCGCTGATCAAGGTATTACCGGCCATCGGGGGTACTTGCATCCGGTGGGCGGCAAGCGATCGCAATACCCGCGCCCTCCAGTGACCAGGCCCCGGCCGCAAACGGCACGAGCGCGACATCACCGCGCGCGACTTCAAATGAACCTAGGTCCGTGACGAGAACGCCGCTACCTTCGGTCACTAGCACGATCGCAAACCCCGCGCCCACACTTACCCGGCCCGCCGAGGTATCGATCCGCTGCGCCCTGAAATACGGATCTGCCTGCGCGGGTAGTACCGAAACCAACCCAGCGCCTTGGATTTGCGCTGCCGGCACCACCAGTTGATCAAGGTCGGCCGCTGTTACCGCTGAGAGGTCGACCGCTTGCAATGCGACATCGAATCCGAGGTCAAGGTGACCGTCTTTGGCTCCGTCAACAGCAAACCCTTGCCACTCCAACAGGATCGACAGGTCGGTTGGCTCCTGCAACTCAAGTACGAAGACACCGTCGGCAACGGTGTGCGGCAGACCCGCCGGCACGAGCATCGCATCCCCTGGGTGCACAACCTTGGTTTGCAGTGCCCCAAGCAGCGCCGCACTATCGCGTTCGCGAACCCACGACGAAACCTGATCCAGCGTCATAGCGTCCTTGAATCCCACGCCGACTTCAGCACCAACCGGCGCATCAAGTACATACCAAGCTTCAGTCTTACCGTGGGCTAACCCGAGGTGGGTCTTAGCGAATGCTCGATTTGGATGCAGGTGAACCGGCAATCTTTGCCCCAGGTCGAGTAACTTCACGAGTACTTCGGTACTTGAGCCATAACGGGCGACGTGGTCCGCGCCAAGCCACGCCAGCGGGTCGTCATCAATTGCCTCAACAAGCCGCCGGCCGGCAGGTAACACGCTGAAGCCCTGTGGCGCTTGGCCAAAGCGCGCAGTTGTGGACCCAATCCACTCCTCGGGCCGACTCGGACCGCCGGGTCCATGGCGAAGCACACCAATGCGATCACCACCCCGATAAAAGTGATCAAACTGATTTACCGGTAGCAACGTCACCGTGACTGTCATCCTGAACACCCGCACTTGGCTAGTTTCGTGGCGAATAAATCCACTGAATTTCTCGCAGCATTGAGGCTCTTCACATCGTTAGCGATGATCGAGAAGACAAGTACTCGCCCATCCGCGTCTTTTACCGTGCCGGCCAAGCCGATCACTCCAGTTAGTGAACCGGTCTTCGCGTGTACATAGCCCGCACCGCGCTTCGTTGGTCCAGATAGAAAGCGGTTGGCCAATGTGCCGGTGGCTCCGGCGACCGGTAACCCAGATCCAATTGCCGAAAGATCCGGAGTGTTTCGTGCCACCGCTGCGAGCAATGCACCATAGGTTTCGACCGATACCCGATCACTGCTCGATAGCCCACTGCCGTCGGCAACAACAAGACCCGTGGTCGGCAAGCCCAATGTCTTCAAGGACGCTGTCACCGCCCTCGCACCACCCGAAAATGAAGCACCGGCCCCGGTTGCCCCACCTACCAGATGGGCAAGTGACTCACCCATGTCGTTATTCGAATCGGTTAATAGTTGCTCTACTAGATCGGCAACCGGCGGGGATTCAACTCGCGCGATCTCGGTCGCACCGGATGCGGCTTTACCCGCGGTGGTCTTAGCTACTTCCACCCCGGCTTTTGCCAGGTAGCCCGCGAAGACTTCAGCCGCTTGCTTGGCCGGGTCCCCGACCCGGGAGAGTGCTCCTGGCCGCACTCGGCCTTCACCAACCATCAGTGCACTAACAGGTGCTGCTATTCCGCGGCGCGCTGCATTCTTTGGCCAATTCGGGCCGGTAACTGGGCCGGTGAACAAAGAGTCGTCATAAACAAGTTGCACCGGTTCGTCTGATAACGCCGCTGCCGTCAAATCCGCGAGCGCCTTCAGCGATGCCGCACCACCAGCAAGTGGATCGCCCCCGCGGGCGCGCACCAAGGAAGTATCACCCCCACCTACCAAGGTGATGGTGTTGCCATCGCGCACCACCTTGGTTACCAGTCGCGTCTTGGGGCCGAGCACCTCAAGGGCGGCGGCGGCGGTCAACAACTTAATAGTTGACGCCGGAATCCGGGCTTTATCGGCGTTGGCCTCAAGTAACACCTGATCGGTGGCCGGATCTACAACTAGCGCGCTGAAGGCACCTAGGGCGCCGCTGGCCAGTACCCGAGCCGTGGCCTTTTCAACGCCGGCCGGACTCGGGGCCGGTGCCTTGGATCCGACCACCGTGGTGGGGCCAAGGACCGGGCCGGCCGGTGGGATCGGGTTCGCCGCGACCGCCGGGGCGAGGAGCACCCCGGTCAATAGCGCTAGGGCTACGACCCCAACCCGCGTGCGCCCAGGCCGAGTTGGTGGCTTCGATTGTCCCCGGGTACCCACAAAAGGAAAGACTACGTCATCGACCACGCCGGCAAGAGTGTCGAAGGTGCCGCCCGGGTGGGACGCGCCAAAGCCTTTACTGAGCTAACCGAGGGCGCTCAAGTCATCTTCGTCGAAAACTACGCCTGACTCCTGTCTTCGGTTAGTTTCGAGGCAACGACTTCGGTGCGGCGCAGATAGGTGCCGACAAAGGCTTTCAGTGTTGCCACAAATGGCAGTGCCAAGAAGGCTCCAACCGGCCCGAGGACCGCCGCACCGGCTAACACACTTAAGAATGAAACGGCCGTATTCAATTCCATCGCTTGAGCCGAGATCCGAGGCTCGATCGTTAGGTTTTCCACTTGCTGGTAGGCCAAAATGAAGACCAAGGTGGCGATCCCTTGGACCGGGCTCGCTCCGAAGGCGATCGCGACCGGCAAAATCCCGCCAATGTAGGTGCCGATTGTCGGGATGAAGGCCGAGACCAATCCGGTAAAGATGCCGAGCGCCAAGCCATTCGGCACCTGGATTATCAACAAGAAAACGGTGGTCGTGGTGCCACACACCAAGGCGAGCACCGACCTTGAGATCATGTAACTTGAAGTCTTATCGATCGCCACCTCCCAGACGGCCAAGATCTCG
>JAQCEO010000019.1 GCA_027729805.1 Actinomycetota bacterium | reverse complement strand
TCGGCGAAGGTTTCGACTACACATCTACTGCATTTGCGATCCTTGGTTTCGTGGCGAACTCCAATGGCAGGCAAGCGGTCACCAAAGGCACCGCAACCTTGGTTGCCAATGCGGGCGACTACGCGATGCCAGCGGGGGCGGCTAACCCAGGTGCTTTGGGTTTGCTCCTACTGGTTAGCGAGGCGACAAACAAGAAGCCAACCAACTTTGGTGGCATCAATTTGATCACTTCATTGCAGCAGAGCCAGCAGTAATGCGTCTCGTAGCCCGGGCCACCTGCCTCAGCACCGCAATTTGTCTTGCGGTGCTGGTGTTCGCCCCAGCGGCCCGGGCCGAGACCGCATACCGCTATTGGACGTTTTGGACGGTGGGCAACGGCCAATGGGTTTTCTCCCAGGTTGGTCCGGCAGGCACCGCACCGGTTGATGGTGATGTGCAGGCCTGGCGGTTCGCGGTCACCGCAAATGCAAGTGGCAGCACCAGCCAACCCCGCACAGACCCAACTCAGGCATTCGAGCGAATCTGCGGATCCGTGCAGCTACCCGAAGGCCAAATTCGCGTTGCCATGGTTATTGATCCGGGGGTTGCGAGTGCAGCGCCAGTCGGGCAATCACCACCACCAGCGCGCGGCGCGTGCGCGGTGATTGACGAATCAAAGTCCGGTGTCGATGCCTTGATGGCAGTAGCAACACCGCGCGTGCAGTCAGGATTGGTTTGCGGGATTGATGCTTACCCAACCGGTGAATGCGCGATTGCCATCGATACCACCGCAACTTCGATTGGCCCAGATGAGGTAACCGATATTTTGGCGGCGCCGTCAACTGCCACGAACGAAAGTGCTGTTGCTGCGGTTCCGTCAGCCGCCGATGGCAGCCCGGTGCCGCTCATCGCCGTCGGTGTGGTTATCGCACTTGGCTTGGTCGGTGCCTGGGTAATGCAACGCAGGCGGGTGCCATGACCGGATCACTTTTTCATCTCCCCCGATGGTTGCACCCGGCAGCCTGGTGGATTTGGGCACTTGGGCTGGCTACAGCGGCGAGTCGCACCACCAATCCGCTATTACTTGCGTTGGTCATTGCCGTGGCGGCACTTGTGGTTTCGGCCCGGAAGCCAGATGCGCCTTGGGGGCGTTCATTCAAGTTCTTCCTGCGCCTCGGGGTGGTGGTAATAGTCATTCGGGTGGGAGTTCAACTGATTTTCGGTGCGGCCTTCGGCACGACGGTACTGCTTGACCTGCCCGGCGTGACTTCGCCTTCATGGTTAGCGGGTGTTCGACTTGGCGGTGATATCACCTTTGAGAGTCTGCTTTTGGCTTTCTATGACGGCTTGCGGTTGGCGACTATCTTGATCTGCATCGGGGCCGCAAATTCACTCGTCTCACCAAGTAGGTTGCTGAAGTCCGTGCCTGCAGCACTCTATGAATTCGGGGTTAGCGTGGTGGTAGCCATGACATTTACTCCCCAACTGGTTGCCGACGTCGACCGGGTGCGCACCGCTCGCCGCCTACGTGGGCGCCCAACAACGGGTGTCCGGGCAATCGCCGGCGCGGCAATGCCGGTTTTCGAGGGGGCACTTGAAAAATCGGTGACTCTCGCGGCGGCCATGGATTCGCGCGGCTACGGCCGCCGTGGCACCATTCGTGCCGCACAGCGCCGCATGAATTCAGCGCTACTTCTAATTGGGCTGGTCGCCGCTTGCATCGGCACTTACGCTCTCATCGCCGCCGGGTCCCCGATGGCCCTCGGCCTGCCCATGCTGATAGTTGGCGTGGCTGTTTGCATCACTTCGATCACGTGGTCAGCGCGCACTGCCGTGCGCACCCGCTACCGGCCTGACCCATGGGCGCTCCCGGAGAATTTGGTGGCCGGCGCCGGCATCATGATTGCCATAAGTTTTCTGGCCGCCTCTTGGGTATCGATGCCCGGGCTCGATACCCCTAGTAATCCCCCCACCTGGCCGGCGCTGCCGCTCCTGCCACTCCTCGGTTTACTAATTGCTACCACTCCTGCACTTACCGCGCCCGAACTCCCCCGCACTAAAGTTGCCCAACCGCGAAGCATCGAGGTCGCCGCATGATCAACTTCGAGCACGTTTCCATTACTTACCCGGGAGCCACCGAGCCGGTGCTGGCCGGGGTGAATTTGCAGATCCCGGCGGGTGAACTCGTGCTGGTCGTGGGACGCACCGGCAGTGGCAAAACCACGTTGCTTCGAGCCATTAACGGCTTGGTACCGCACTTCACCGGCGGTACCCTCACCGGCCGAATCCTCGTCGACGGACGCGATACCGCCACCAACCCACCCCGCGAGCTAGCCGATCTGGTGGGCATGGTGCCACAAGATCCGATGAGCGGATTTGTTGCCGACACGGTGGAGGAGGAACTCGCATACGGCATGGAGTGCCTTGGCCTGGCAGCTGATGTCATGCGCCGACGAGTTGAGGAAACCCTTGACTTGCTCGGACTAGCGGACCTGCGTAACCGACCACTGCTATCACTTTCGGCCGGCCAACGGCAACGGGTAGCAATCGGCTCGGTGCTAACTTCACACCCGAAAGTGCTCGTACTTGATGAACCCACTTCGGCATTGGACCCAGGTGCCGCCGAGGACGTACTCGCCGCATTGCAGCGCTTGGTTCACGATCTCAATGTCACGGTCGTGATGGCGGAACACCGCCTGGAACGAGTGGTGCAGTACGCCGATCGCATCGTAATTGTGCCCGGCGATGGTGAATCAATAATCAGCGGCACCCCGAGCGAGATGATGGGCAATTCGCCAATTGCCCCACCTGTTGTCGAACTTGGCAGGCTTGCTGGTTGGCAGCCGCTCCCGTTGACCGTGCGTGATGCAAGGCGCGCCGCTGGCCCCCTCCGTGAACTCTTGATAGGTCACGCGGCGCCACTTCGGATCATCAAGGGTGAGCGCGATGCGACGCCACTGACGATAACTGAAAAGTTGACCGTGCGTTACGGAGATGTTGCCGCACTGCGCAATGTGAGCATCACCATCACCCGAGGTGAGATCGTTGCACTAATGGGCCGAAATGGCGCCGGTAAATCTACGCTGCTAAGCACCATGGTGGGCTTAAAGCCAACGAGTGCGGGGATAGTTAGAACGAACGGTAAGGATCCCCGCGAGATTAAAGGCCCTGAGCTCGTACACAGTGTTGGCTTGGTGCCACAAGACCCAGGTGACCTACTCGAAGCCTCGACCGTCGCCGGTGAGTGTCGATCATCAGACCATGACGCCAGTGTTGAACCAGGGACCACCCGCGCGCTCTTGGCACTTCTTGCACCAGAAGTTATGGACGGTGTGCACCCGCGGGATCTATCCGAAGGCCAAAGACTGCTCCTGGCACTGGCTATCGTGCTCGCCGCCCGACCGCCACTGCTGCTACTTGATGAGCCAACGCGTGGCCTTGACTATCCCACCAAGGCCAGATTGGTAAAAGTACTTCGTGAGCTGGCAGCGACCGGGCATGGGATCGTGCTCGCAACCCATGATGTGGAACTAGCCGCGGAGGTAGCAACGCGGGTGATCGTGCTCGCCGAGGGCGAGGTCGTTGCTGATGGGCCGACCCAAGCGGTGGTGCTGGCCTCCCCCATGTTCGCACCGCAGGTTGCGAAGATCTTGGCCCCCGAGGACTGGTTGACGGTCTCAGAAGTTAGAACTGCAATGATTGAGCAGGTCGGCTAGTGACGAACTCTTTGGCCCTTCGGCTTGGACCGCGATCAATCACCACCATCGCGGCCACCTCACTTGTCGGGATAGTTGCCTTCGGTTGGCCACTTATCGCTGCCCCAACTTCAAGTGTCGTCGCGCATGCCACCGATGCGCCCTGGTTATTCGCGATCGTCATCCCACTACTGCTCGCCGTGGTGGTTTCATCCTTCACCGACGGAGGTATGGACGCCAAAGCAATTGCCCTGCTCGGCGTGTTAGCCGCTGTCGTCGCGGTGCTGCGACCACTAGGAGGTGGTACTGCTGGGCTAGAGCCGATTTGGGTCGTGCTAGTGCTGGGTGGTCGCGCCCTTGGGCCTGGGTTTGGTTTTGTCCTTGGGGCGGTAGCACTTTTTTCATCGGCACTGCTCACCGGTGGGGTGGGGCCGTGGCTGCCATTTCAAATGCTCGGAGCGGCATGGGTCGGCCTTGGTGCCGGCCTACTTCCCAGAGCTACCGGCCGGCCTGAGCTCGTACTCCTCGCCGCCTACGGAGCAGCCGCTAGCTTCGCCTACGGCCTGCTGCTAAATCTTTGGTTCTGGCCATTTGTCGCAAACCTGCCGGCCGCGCTCGCCTTCACACCCGGTGCACCGATTGTCGAGAACTTGCTCTCGTGGGTCAGATTCACTCTTTTAACATCCCTTGGCTACGACATTCCACGTGCGGTGCTCACCGTCACGTTGATCCTCATCGCGGGCGCGCCTATTTTGAATGCACTGCGACGGGTTTCACGCCGCGCGGTTTTTGACCCACAACCCACCTTTGTGCCGGCGCCATGATCGTTCAACTGCTGGGCACAGGATCCGCGGACGGTTGGCCCAACCCATTTTGTCGCTGCCAGTCGTGCACGAGCGAACGGGCGGCGGGTAGAACTCGGTGCCCGACGGCAGCGCTGGTGGACGGCTGCCTGTTGCTGGACGCCGGGCCGACGGCAGCCGCGGCTGCCGGTCGATTCGGAACTTCGTTCGCAGATCTCGAACATATTTTGATCACCCATGGCCACCCAGACCACCTAGCTCCGGACTTCCTGCTCTGGCGCAGTTGGGTTGACCCCGGGTTCACGTTACATATCTGGGCGCCACCGGTTGCCCTCGAACGCTGCCGCGACTGGATCGGGCTAAATGATGCGGTGCAACTGCACCAGATCACCGCCGGCGAGGAATTGACCTTGGTGACCCAAAGTGGTGGCTATGCGGTGCGCGCCCTGCCCGCAGCGCATGCAACCGGTAATGGCGATGTCTTGGCCGAGGAAGCCGTGCTGTTCGATATCACCGCCCCCGATGGACACCGCCTCTTTTATGCAACCGATACCGGGCCATTCAATGCGGCTTTGCTAGATCAGATTCGTGGACGGTGCTTTGACCTGGTGCTACTTGATGAGACTTTTGGCACCAAATTCGACCACGGGCACGGTCACCTTGATCTCGAAACCTTTCCGAGGGCCATGCAAGAACTACGCGACATAGACGCAATCACCCATCAAACCGATGTTGTTGCGATACACCTAAGCCACCACAATCCCCCAACCGAGCAACTGCGAGCTCAGCTCTTAGCCTGCTGCGCCCGCGTTGTCGACGATGGCACCGTCATCGAGGTGGGCCTGCGGATAGCCGGTAACAGCCACCACTTCATATTGGGTGGAGCCCGATCCGGTAAATCCCACTTCGCCGAAGCCATCGCCGCCGGTTTTGCGCATGTCACCTATCTCGCGACCGGTTACCCGGCAGGTGAAGACCCAAACTGGAATGCACGGATCGCGGTGCACCGCGAACGCCGCCCGGGGAATTGGCGAACCGTAGAGACTATTGATCTGGCCAGCGCGATCGAAAGTGCAGCAGCCGGCAGTTGCCTGCTGATTGATTGCTTGGCCCTTTGGCTGACCAGAACCTTGGACGAGATAAACGGCTGGTCGACGGACCCGCAGGCTAGTGAGGTGGCACAAAAGGAAATACATCGTCGAACCGACCAACTTGTTTCGGCCCTGCACAACACGCGGGCTGAAGTGATCTTGGTTTCAAATGAAGTTGGCCAAGGGGTGGTGCCGGAAACTAGTAGCGGTCGCCTCTTTCGCGACCTACTTGGGATTGTCAATGCTCGGGTGGCCCAAAGTTGCCATGAGGTGACTTTCATGATTGCCGGTAGAGCGGTGCCACTTTATGAATTGACCACGGTGAGAGGCTCAGTGCGTGGATAACCCGGACCCTTATCGAGTTGAAGTCGCCCTACCTGATGCGCTCGCCAGTGCGGAAGCAACTGCTCGTCAACGAACGCTGACGAAACCCGCCGGCGCGCTCGGGCGGTTAGAAGAGATCAGCATCTGGGCCGCCGGGGTTCAAGGTCGCTGCCCACCGATCCAATTCACCCGTCCCAGTGTGGTCGTTTTCGTTGGTGACCACGGGGTAGCGCGCGCGGTCGGCACCTCCGCCTTCCCTCCAGCGGTCACGGCCCAGATGGTGCTGAATTTCCTGGCTGGTGGCGCCGCCGTCAATGTACTGGGACGGCAAGTTGGTGCGAAGGTTCGCGTAATTGATGTCAGCGTTGATTGCGACCCTGCCTATCTAGACAACATCGGTCCCGAGGTCGTGCAACATCGCATCAGGAGGGGCAGCGGTTCGATACACCGTGAAGATGCCTTGACCCAAGCCGAAGGCGAGGCAGCTTTTACCCTCGGGCAGCGCATCGCCGATGAGGAAATAGACTCCGGGGCTGATCTGTTGATCGCAGGTGACATGGGGATAGGTAACACCACCCCGGCCGCAGCGCTAATCGGGCTACTAGTGTCGGCCGACGCTGCGGCCGTCACCGGCACCGGCACCGGCATTGACGACGCCACGTGGATGCGTAAGTGTGCAGCGGTTCGCGATGCCATGAGACGCGGGCGACCCTTCATGGGTGAACCCAGGAAGTTACTGCAAGTGGTGGCGGGCGCCGATATCGCAGCAATGTCAGGCTACCTATTGCAAGCAGCCATCCGCCGCACCCCGGTCATCTTGGACGGCACGATCACCACCGCGGCAGCACTTGCCGCTGATCGAATTGATTACCGGGCCAAGAACTGGTGGCTGGCTGGCCACCTATCAGCTGAACCAGCACATGTACTTGCCCTCACTCGCCTAAATATGACCCCATTACTGAACTATCAAATGCGCCTCGGTGAAGGCACCGGTGCCCTACTGGCCCTGCCAATTGTGCAATCCGCAATTGCCTTATTAAATGAGATGGCCACCTTCGGTGAGGCTGGGGTGTCAGACCGCGATGCCTGATTGGCTTCGACTTGCCGTTGGCACGTTCACTCGACTCCCGGTGCCAGCCCCGCTCAGAGTAGATCGAGCCACCGCCAGGTGGGCTATGGCGTTCGCACCGGTCATCGCCTTGCTGCTGGCTCTAATCTGCGCCCTGCCCGTGTTGTTGGCGGGCGACAACTCGGCTAAGACGTTACTGCTGTCGGCACTTAGCGTTGGGCTACTTACCTGGTGCACACGCGCACTGCATCTAGATGGCCTAGCCGATACCGCTGATGCACTGGGCAGCGGTAAACCAGCCGCCGAAGCTCTGGTGATCGCCCGTAAGTCCGATATCGGGCCCTTCGGCGTGCTGGCCATCGCCTTCACCTTGTTGTTACAGGTGTTTGCACTCAGCGCTGTGACGACAACCTCGATGGACGCCGGCCGTGGTTACCTGATCATGATCATCGCCATAGTCACCGGACGGGTCGCTCTGCTTTGGGCCTGCACCAAGGCGGTTCCGGCAGCACGACCCGATGGGCTTGGGGCCGTTGTTGCCGGAACCGTGCCATGGTTCGTGACTATCAGTTGGACGATCGCGCTGCTGCTTGCCGCCTATTTCGCACTTGGCCTCGTCGGCTTGGGCATCGTTGGCTTGGGAATGGTTGTCACCGGACTCATAGTTGGCGCTATCGTTATTGCCACCGCGATTCGCCGGCTCGGTGGCATCACCGGTGATGTGCTCGGGGCAGTGATCGAGACCAGCACTACCGCTGCCCTCGTGGTCGCCGCACTGCTTTAAGTCCGCGTCGACGGTTCTACAAATGGCGGCTTCGTCACGGTGAATTTCAACTCACGGCCACGCACGTCCACGACTACCTCATCACCAATATTTACCGACGGATCAAGTAACGCCAGTGCGACCCCTTGCTTAAGGGTCGGCGAAAAAGTACCGCTGGTGACTTCACCGATGACCGCGCCGGCGAATACCTCGGCGGCGACCCGGCGTACCTCCATATGCGGGCGCGGAATCCCGCGATCCATTGACTTTAGGCCACGTAGTCGGCGCCTTGGTCCAACTGTACGTTCAGCAAGAAGTGCCGCCCTGCCGGTGAATTCGGGCTTATCCCAGCCCACCGCCCAGATCAGCCCCGCTTGGACCGGTGAGATATCCAAACTGAGGTCCTGACCATGGAGCGGATAGCCCATCTCCGTTCGCAAGGTGTCGCGGGCACCCAACCCGGCTCGAACCACGCCAAACTCATCTCGACGAGCCAGTAGCGCGTCCCAAAGTTCAACCAGAACCGAAACGGGCGCCACCAATTCATAGCCATGCTCACCGGTGTAACCAGTTCGGCACACGGTGACCGCTTCACCTCGAAACCTCGACTCGGCCATGGTCATGTAGTCATGATCCGCGGGCATTCCCATCGATTCGATAAGGGCCTTACTGCTCGGGCCCTGAACCGCGATGATTCCTAAATCATTGTGCAGATCAACAATTTCAACTCCAGCGGGCGCTACATTTTGCAGTACCGCAACCACACTTGGCGCATTCGAGGCATTGGGCACCATGAAGATGTCGTCATCGGCCCACCGGTAGACGATGAGATCGTCGATGACGCCACCGGCCTCATTGCACATCATGGTGTACTGCGCTTGCCCCGATGCGATTCGATCTAGATCATTGGTCAGCAAGCCATTTAGGAAGTTGGCGGCTCCCGGCCCGTGAATACGCACCTTGCCCATATGCGAGACATCGAAAATACCAACGGCGGTGCGCACCGCGGAGTGCTCAGTGACCACCCCCGTGTATTCGATCGGCATCTCCCAGCCACCGAAGTCGGCCATCTTCGCGCCGGCGGCCACATGACGCTCGGCTAGCGGGGTCTGCTTTAGGGGATTCACAGGATTGACCGTATCCCACTATTCTTTTCGTCATGACTCTTACTCGCGCCCAAACTTCAGCAGCTAATACCGTTTGCGATGCACTACTGGTCGCGGTCCGACCTAAAAATCGAGGAATCGAGGTCATCGGTACGGCGCTGACCCCGGCACTGGCAAAGACGGTTACCGACGCCTTGACTTCAATGGGCGCCACCGGTAAATCTGGTGAGATAACCAAGATCGGCGGGCTCACCGGATTCAAAGCGCCGGTAGTCGTGGCCGTGGGCCTGGGCGAACCGGCGGCCAAGGTGACACCGGAAGCCACGAGGCGGGCATACGGTAATGCGATCCGGGCGCTGGCCGGCACCAAGAAGGTTGCCATCGTGGCCGACGCCGACCCGGTGCAGTTGCAGGCCACGGCGTTGGGCGCCCGGCTGGCCGCATATTCGTTCACCACTTTCAAATCCAAGAATGACCCAAAGTCGGCGCCCCCGGCGAGCATCGTGCTGCTTATACCAGGGCCCAGCACCGCAGCCCAAAAACTGGCCTTAGCGGAGGTAAATATCGTCGGGAGTGCAGTTGACCTGACCCGCGATCTGGTCAATACCCCACCAAATGCCCTCCCCCCGACCGCCTTAGCCGCCGCGGCTAAGAAGGCGGTGGCCAAGTTGCCGGTCACCGTAACGATCTGGGATGAGCGCGCCCTTAAGCGTGATGGTTGCGGTGGGATTTTGGGTGTTGGGCAGGGTTCGGCGAACCCGCCGCGGCTGGTCAAAATGGTCTACGCACCACGCGGTGCCAAAGCCCATCTGGCCATCGTTGGCAAAGGCATCACTTTTGATACCGGCGGTATCTCGATTAAGCCGGCAAAGAACATGGACGAGATGAAGGGCGATATGGCCGGTGCCGCCGCCGTTATCTCCGCGGTGCAGGCGATCGCGGAGTTAGGGCTCAAGGTCAAAGTGACCGGTTGGGTCCCGACCGCCGAGAACATGCCAAGTGGCACCGCACAGCGCCCGGGTGATGTCATAAAGATGTACAACGGCACGACCGTCGAGGTCCTCAATACCGACGCCGAGGGCCGCCTGGTTCTCGGTGATGCGCTGGCGATGGCCGCAAAGGACAAACCCACCCTCATCATTGATGTTGCCACCTTGACCGGCGCCCAGCGCATCGCCCTTGGCTCAAGAACCGCCGGGGTGATGTCCAATGACGACGAGGCCCGGGCCCAGGTGTGCGCGGCCGCTGAGGCGGGCGGTGAGGCCATGTGGCCGATGCCACTTCCCGATGACCTACTTGCCACCTTGGATTCAGCGACCGCCGATATCGCCAATATCGGCGATGGCTTCGGCGGCATGCTCTCGGCCGGGGTTTTCCTCAGCCAGTTCATCCCAGATGGCCAGCCCTGGGTGCACCTAGATATTGCCGGGCCGGCATTTAATGACAAGGCCCCTTATGGCTACACGCCCAAGGGCGGGACCGGGGCCGCGGTGCGCACCTTCGTGCAGGTCGCCAAAGGGCTTGCGGCAGGATAAGGATTAGCCCAAAAACAAGATAAGTCATAACCGCCACCCCCGATAGGAGTTCTTCGTGCCCGCTGCCGATCTGGTCATCCTCGGTGGCGGTAGCGGTGGTTATGCCTGCGCCCTGCGGGCCGCCGAACTCGGTATGTCGGTCATTTTGATCGACAAGGACAAACTGGGCGGCACCTGCCTGCACCGTGGCTGCATCCCAACCAAGGCACTCCTGCATGCGGCCGAGGTTGCCGACAGCGCCAGGGAGAGCGACGCCTTCGGGGTGCGTGCGATATTCGAGGGTATTGACATGCCGAAAGTCAACGAATATCGCGACGGCGTGGTTGGCCGCCTCTACAAGGGCCTCCAAGGGCTAATTAAAAGTCGAAACGTGACCTTCGTCGAAGGCGCCGGTCGCTTGGTTTCCCCAAACACTGTCGAAGTAAATGGCGAGCAGTACACCGGCAAGAACGTGGTGCTCGCAACCGGCTCGTATGCGCGCACGTTGCCAAGCCTAGAAATCAGCGGACGCATCATGACCTCGGACGAAGCGCTGAACCTTGATTACGTGCCCGAGCGGGTAATTGTCTTAGGCGGTGGCGTCATTGGCGTTGAATTCGCAAGTGTCTGGCGCTCCTTTGGCGCCGACGTCACCATCGTTGAAGGCCTCCCCCGCCTGATTCCGAATGAGGATGAAGCGTGCTCGAAAGCCCTTGAGCGCGCTTTCCGCAAACGAGGTATCAATCTTTCTACTGGCATCAAGTTCGCATCAGCGACCCAAGATGCTGCCGGCGTCCATGCCACTCTCGAGGACGGCACCACCCTTGATGCAGATCTTCTACTAGTTGCCGTTGGCCGCGGGCCAAATGCGGTGGGCATGGGCTTTGAGGAACAAGGTATTGCGATGGAGCGGGGTTGGGTACTTGTTGACGAGCGCCTGCGCACCAACGTGGCGGGGGTCTATGCGGCCGGCGACATCACCCCGGGCCTGCAACTTGCCCATCGTGGTTTCCAGCACGGGATTTTCATCGCCGAGGAGATCGGCGGGCTGAACCCGCTGGTGATAGCCGACGTAAATATCCCCCGCGTCACCTACTGCGAGCCTGAGGTCGCCAGTGTCGGCCTCACCGAGGTCGAAGCACGCGCAAAGTATGGTGACCAGACCAAGGTCTACGAATACAACCTCGGCGGTAATGGCAAGAGCCAAATCCTTGGCACCGCCGGCTTCATCAAGCTCGTCAGTGTTATCGACGGGCCCGTGGTAGGGGTGCACTTGGTTGGATCGCGCATGGGCGAGCAAATCGGTGAAGCCCAACTGATCGTGAACTGGGAAGCCCATCCCGAAGATATTGCATCACTCATCCACGCCCATCCAACCCAAAATGAGGCCATGGGCGAAGCCCATCTGGCTTTAGCCGGCAAACCACTACACGCCCACGCTTAGTACCGACAGGAGACCCACCACTATGACGTTCTCAGTCACCATGCCGCAGCTCGGTGAGAGCGTTACCGAGGGCACGGTCACGCGTTGGCTAAAACAAGTTGGCGACATCGTCGCCGCCGACGAGCCGCTGCTCGAGGTCTCGACCGACAAAGTCGATACCGAGATCCCAGCACCAGCCAGCGGGGTCCTGCTCGCGATTCGCGCGCAGGAGGACGAAACGGTGCTCGTCGGCGCCGAACTAGCCGTGATCGGCGAAGCTAGCGATGAGCCTGCACCTGCTGCCGCTCCGGCAGCACCAATCGTTACACCCGCTAGCACCCAAGGCGTGACCGAAATCAGCATCACGTTGCCGGCACTGGGTGAAAGTGTCACCGAAGGCACGGTCACCCGCTGGCTAAAGCAAGTAGGTGATCAGGTCGAGGCCGATGAGCCCATCGTGGAAATCTCCACCGACAAGGTAGATACCGAGATACCGGCCCCGGCCAGCGGCACCTTGGTCGCCATCACCGTCGACGAGGATCAAACGGTGGCTGTCGGTAGTGAACTCGGTCGCATCGCGACCGGTGCGAGTACGCCCGAAGCAGCAGCGCCGCCAGAAGCGGCACCGGAAGTAGCGGAGCCATCCGATGCCTATGTCACCCCACTGGTACGCCGCCTGGCCGCCCAAAACGATATTGACTTGGCCACCTTGACGGGCACCGGTGTCGGCGGACGCATCCGCAAACAAGATGTGCTCGACGCCGCTCAGCAAAAGGCTGCTCCGGTCGCAGCAGCGGCCGCAGCCCCAGTTTCAGCGGCTCCCGTGACCGCAGCCAGCCCACCCGCGTCACCGCTAAGGGGCCGCACCGAGAAAATACCAAGATTGCGCAAGGTCATTGCCGAACGCCTTGTCGAATCCCTCCAGACTTCAGCGCAATTAACAACCGTCATCGAAGTTGATGTCAGCCGAATTGCCATCCTGCGCAATCGGGTCAAAGGCGAATTCGAAGCCCGCGAGGGCGTGAAGCTGACCTTCCTGCCGTTCTTCTGCAAGGCCGCGATTGAAGCCCTAAAGCAATTCCCGCAGGTCAATGCCTCGATCAACATGGACGAGGGCACCATCACCTATCACGATTCGGAGAATCTTGGTATCGCCGTTGATACCGAACGCGGCCTGCTGGTCCCCGTGCTTCAGCGGGCCGGTGATCTCAATATCGCCGGTTTAGCCCGTAACATCGCCGATGTCGCCGACCGCACCCGCACCAACAAGGTCAGCCCAAATGAACTCAGCGGCGGCACCTTCACTGTCACCAACACCGGTAGCCGCGGCGCCCTTTTTGATACCCCGATCATTAACCTGCCGCAGGTTGCGATCCTCGGCACCGGCGCTGTGGTCAAGCGGCCGATCGTCGTTACCGATACGACCGGTCAAGATGTCATCGCGATTCGCTCTATGGTCTACCTTTCGCTCTCCTACGATCACCGATTAATCGACGGCGCTGACGCCGCGCGCTTCTTGGGCACCATACGTCAGCGACTCGAGGAAGCATCATTCGAGGCCGAGCTCGGACTGTGACTAAGTGAAAATCGCAATCACCGGTGCATCCGGGCTCATCGGTTCGGCCCTGGTAATCCGCTTGCGAGCACAGGGCCATCAGGTACTTCGGCTAGTTCGGCGCCCGGTGGTGGCACCCGATGAAGTCACCTGGGATCCAGCAGCCGGCGCCGTTGACCTAGCCGGCCTGACCGGCACCGATGCCGTTGTCCACCTGGCCGGCGCCGGTGTTGGCGACCACCGCTGGACCGATGACTACAAGCGCGAAATTCTTAACAGCCGGGTCGATGGCACCGCCACCATCGTGCGGGCAATTACCCAACTCGACCCTAAGCCGCGCGTACTCGTTGCCGGTTCAGCGATCGGCTGGTACGGCGACACCGGTGACCGGGCTGTTGATGAAAGTGACCCGGCCGGCACCGGGTTCTTAGCTGATGTGGTGCGCGCCTGGGAGGCCGCCGCCGACCCAGCCGCCCAAGCGGGTATTCGTGTCGTGCACGCGCGCACCGGGTTAGTGGTGGCCAAGGCCGGTGGCGCCTGGGCGAAACTCTTCCCACTTTTTCGCCTCGGCCTCGGTGGCAAGCTGGGCAGCGGCCGGCAGTACTGGTCCTGGATCTCCCTACGCGATGAATTAGCCGCTCTGGAGTTTCTAATAAATTCAGACAACATCACCGGGCCGGTCAATTTAACCGCCCCGCATGCCGCAACCAACGCTGAAGTCACCGCGGCGATGGGTCGGGTGCTGGGCCGGCCAACCCTGCTGCCAGTTCCCAGTTTTGCCCTCAAGACCGCACTCGGCGAGTTCTCAACCGAAGTCCTAGGCAGTATCCGGGTGGTGCCAGCGGTTCTTCAATCCGAGGGCTTCATCTGGCAAGACACGGGCATTGAATCGGCTATCCGGGCGGCCTTGGACTAATGCCTTACGACGTCGTCGTTGTCGGAGCCGGCTTGGCTGGACTCGCGGCAGCACGACAACTTTGCGTCCACGGATTAAATGTCTTGGTACTAGAAGCCGGCGATGACGTAGGTGGGCGCGTGCGCTCCGACCGGATTGATGGTTACACCTTTGACCGCGGCTTCCAGCTTTATAACCCGGCGTACCCGGAGGCCGCCCGCGTGCTAGATCATCAGGCCCTGCGGCTGCGCCCGCTCACCGCTGGTGTCGTCGTCTCATTCGCCGATGGGCGCACCCGGTTAGGTGATCCGCGCAGCAGGCCGGGCTGGGCCATTGACTCGGCCGCACCGCGCACCGGCTCGCTGCTCAGCAAAGCGCGCTTTGCCCGATATGCCTTGCGGGTTGCGCGCACGCCCGCCACCAGCCTGCTTCGCCGCGAGGACACAACAAGTGCCGTGGCCCTGCGCGCAGCGGGCATCGACGATGCCCTTTTCGAGAAAGTACTGCGCCCTTTCCTAGCCGGTGTTTTTCTTGAACCCGATCTAAAAACCTCGCGTCGCCTGATGGATCTAATCCTCAAGTCATTCGTAACTGGCACACCCGCTGTTCCAAGTTCGGGTATGCAAGCGATCCCCGAACAACTACGCGATGCCCTCCCGGCTGGTGCAGTGCGTTGCAACACCACCGTCAGGAAAGCCCAAGCTGGGTTGGTAGTGACTGACGGTGGCGAGTTTCGGGTGCGCGCCGTTGTTATCGCTACCGACGCCCAACGGGCCAAGGCGCTCAACCCGCGGATTTCCATCCCGCCGGGTAACTCTGTCACCACCTGGTATCACCTTGCAACGCAATCAGGTGACCTCCTCAATGGCGGCGCGGGGGTGCTTATTGTCGACGGCGACAACAGGGGCCCCGTCCTGAACTCGGTTGTCATAACAAATGCCGCGCCAAGCTACGCACCACCCGGACAGGTGCTCATCACATCGTCTGCCCTCGGCACCAACTCAAGTGTTGAAGATGAACGCAGGGTGCGAACCCATCTCGCGGCTATGTATGGGGTCAGCACCGATCGGTGGGAGCCACTTACCCATTACGCAATTGCATACGCGCTGCCCGCAATGCTGCCACCGCTGCAGGTGCCCCAGTTCCCGAAGTTAACCGATGGCCTGTTCATCTGCGGGGATTACCGCGAGATCGCATCCATCCAAGGCGCTATGACGAGCGGTCGGCGGGCGGCCGACGCGGTACTGACAGACTTGGGTGTGCGATGACTGCCACAGACGCCGCACTTGATATTCGCATGGTCGGTTTTGGCGCCGACGCGGTCGACTACCGCGCGGCCTGGGACCTGCAACGACAGGTGCACGCTGATGTCGTCTCCGGTGCCACTAGCAACACAGTGCTCTTACTCGAGCATCCGTCGGTCTATACCGCTGGGCGCCGTACCGAACCACATGAGCGCCCAGTTGATGATACGCCGGTAATCGAGGTTGACCGGGGCGGAAAGATCACTTGGCATGGGCCCGGTCAGCTTGTTGGCTACCCAATTGTTCGCCTTCCAAGCAAACTTGATGTTGTCGCCCATGTCCGGCGCATCGAAGTCCTGCTGATTGATGTCTGTAGCTCACTTGGCGTGAGCAGCGCGCGCATCCCGGGCCGCAGTGGAGTCTGGATTCCAGCCGATGATCGCGGCCCCGATCGCAAAGTCGCGGCGATCGGGATTCGAGTTACCGAAGGCGTCACCCTGCATGGGTTCGCCCTTAACTGCGACTGCGATATGTCATTGTTCGACAAAATCGTGCCCTGCGGGATAAAAGATGCCGAAGTCACCTCCCTTAGCCAAGAACTAGGACACCCCGTCAGCGTTGCCGACGTACTACCCATCGTGATCGAGTTCCTCCCAGCGGTGCTGCACCCCGTAGGCTGAACCCATGGCCCTTGTCCAGCCGGATTATTCAGATAGCCAGAGCCGGCGCCTGCTTCGGATCGAGGCGCGCAACGCTGAGATCCCGATCGAGCGCAAGCCCGAATGGATACGCACCAAGTTAAAGACCGGCCCGGAATTCTTGAAGATCAACGCACTTGTCAAAGCTGAGGGCCTTCATACTGTGTGCCAAGAGGCCGGCTGCCCAAATATCTACGAGTGCTGGGAAGACCGTGAGGCCACCTTCTTAATCGGCGGCGAGCAGTGCACTAGGCGCTGCGACTTCTGCCAGATCGATACTGGCAAGCCAGCACCATTGGATCGCGATGAGCCACGCCGAGTTGCCGAGTCGATCCAAGCCATGGGCCTGCGCTATGCAACTGTCACCGGAGTGGCCCGCGATGACTTACCTGACCAAGGGGCCTGGCTTTATGCCGAAACCGTTCGCCTGATCCAAGAAGTCAACCCGGATACCAATGTCGAAGTATTGATTCCGGATTTCTCCGGCAAACCAGAGCTCCTAGGCGAAGTATTTGCAGCGCAGCCTGCGGTGTTAGCCCACAATCTGGAGACCGTCCCGCGCATATTCAAACGCATCCGCCCGGCATTTACTTACGAACGTAGTTTGGCGGTGTTAACCCAAGCCAAAGCGGCCGGCATGATCACCAAGAGCAACTTGATCTTGGGTATGGGCGAGGACGATGCAGAGATTGACACCGCGCTACTTGATTTGCACGCTGCCGGCTGTGATCTCCTCACCATCACGCAGTACTTGCGCCCATCGCCGCGCCATCACCCGGTTGACCGCTGGGTAAAGCCCGAAGCTTTCGTCACTTTGGCGAAGCGGGCTACCCAAATTGGTTTCGTGGGAGTGATGAGCGGGCCACTAGTGCGATCGAGCTACCGAGCCGGGCGTCTTTATCAACAGGCGATGGCGGCGAAGCGATGAGCGCAAGTGTGGTTGCGGTTCACATCTGGCCGGCCGGGATAGACACCCCCACCCCGGTCGCCGAACTCGAACTCGATTGGGGCGGCCCGGTTGGTGACCGCCATCACGGGCTGACCATGGCCTCAGATGTCCGGCAAAAGGACGTGTTCCCAAGGGGTACGACGATCCGCAATCATCGGCAAATCTCAATCGTCGATGTAGCCGAACTCGAGAGCATCTCCGCCGAACTAGGGATAGCGGAAATTGCCCCTGGGGTGGTAGCCGACAACATCTGCACCGAGGGGATCAACGGGTTGACCGAACTGCCCCGGATGACCAGATTGCTGTTCGCCGGAGGCGCCGTTGTCATGCTGGGCGGCGAAAACTTCCCCTGCACGATTGCCGGCGCCCTGGTCGGGGCGAGGTACGGAACCGCCGCTGAGAGGTTCCCGAAAAGCGCCATGGGCCGGCGCGGGGTGACCGGCTGGGTCGAGCACCCGGGACTGATCCATGCCGGGGCGTCGATCGAGGTCCGACTTCCCTAGGCTGGGCGCCATGGCCAAGGGAAAAATCCGCTCCACACTGTCCTCGATCACCCAGAACTGGGCAATGACCCAGAAGGTCTACCGGACCTTGCCATTTGAAGTTGGCGGCTTCTTCATTTTGGGGTTCGTCGTTGGTTTCGTACCGACCCGCATTTTCCTTAATCTCTTTACCGCCATCTTGGTAGGCATCCCACTCGGGCTGCTCGCCGCGGTCTTTTGGTTTAGCCGCCGCGCGATGAAGGCGGCATACCACCAGATCGAAGGGCAACCCGGGGCCGCCGCGGCGGTGGTGAAATCGCTGCGCGGTGGCTGGTTGGTAACACCAGGTATTGCGGTTAACAAGAATCAAGACCTCATCAGCCGGGTGGTTGGCAAGCCCGGTGTCATCTTGATCTCCGAAGGCCCATCAAGTCGGGTCGGACACATGCTCGGCAATGAGCGTAAAAAGACCGCACGCTGGCTCCCGGATATCCCGATCTATGAGATTCAGGTTGGCGATGAGCCAGGGCAGGTGCCCCTTGGCAAGCTCCAGCGCTCGTTAACCAAACTGCCGCGCAACCTGCGCGGTGGCGAGATCACCAAAGTGCGGCGCCGGCTTGATGCCGTAAGCCAAACCGGCGGGTCACTGCCGATTCCCAAGGGCCCGATGCCGACCAGCGCCCGAGCGGTCCGCCGCCCCCGCTAGCCCAATAGCGAAAGTTTAGGAACTAGGCCTTGGGTTTGTCGCCCAAGGTCACGTGCGACCCCGAGTTCGAATTACTACGCTGCCGACCGCACGATCTTGGAGACCACGGCCGGTTGAGTCATAAACCAAGGCCGGAATCACCAAACAGATCAGCACCGTTCGCAGTGCAATGCGCCAAAGCGAAAGGCGCCCGCCAGCCATTCGAATTACCGAGATTCCCATGATCCGTTGCCCGAATGAAGCCGACATCAGCCAGGTGAAGATGATCACCTCGGCCGCGAATAGGAGCAACACCGAAATCGAACCTTCGGCTGACCCGTAGGCGACTTGGCCAAAAAACACCCGGGATAACAAGATACTGGCCAGCCAATCCAGACAGATGGCCGCGACTCGGCGGCCTATTCCAGCCACCTCGCCGGGGGTAGTAACTGGGAGGGATGTGGCTGAAGTCACCCATCTACGCTACCGGGGCCAGAAATAAGCGCATTTTTTAACATGCACGAAACAGTCGGGATACACCTATGACACGGTTCCTTCCTACATTTCTCCATATCCGGAGGCGTTTGCCACCGTGCGAGGCGAGAACCTGTTGGGACAAACCCATCGGGCAGCGACTTAGAAGGGTCAAGGTGGGTCTCGTGTTTAAGAATTCAACTGAGGTGCTCAGTTACATCAAAGCTGAAGGCGTGAAGTTCGTTGATGTGCGGTTCATTGACCTGCCCGGTGTGATGCAGCACTTCAATATGCCGGTGGAGTCCTTCGATCAATCCGTCTTCGATGACGGCGTGATGTTTGACGGCTCATCAATTCGCGGATTCCAGGCCATCCATGAATCAGACATGAAGCTGATTCCAGACCCCGCCACCGCCTTCATTGATCCCTTCCGCACCGCCAAGACCTTAGTCATGAACTTCTCGATCCTGGACCCGTTCACCGATGAGCGATACAGCCGTGACCCACGCAATGTGGCCGCCAACGCCGAGTCCTATCTGGCATCCACCGGTATTGCCGACACCGTCTATTTCGGTGCCGAAGCCGAGTTCTACGTCTTTGATGATGTGCGGTTCGAAACTAATCAACACGAGTCCTACTACCACATTGATTCAGTCGAGGGCGCTTGGAATACCGGGCGCGTCGAGGAGGGCGGCAACCGCGGTTATAAGACCCGTTACAAGGGTGGCTACTTCCCCGTGCCCCCGGTCGATCACTTCGCTGATATTCGCGATGACATGGTGGGGAAGTTAATCGAGGTGGGGCTCAAGGTGGAGCGCTCGCACCATGAGGTGGGCACCGCCGGCCAAGGTGAAATCAACTACCGCTTCAACTCTTTGAAAAGCGCCGCTGATGAGCTGATGCTCTTTAAATACATCATTAAGAACGTCGCTTGGGCACACGGCAAGACCGCGACCTTCATGCCCAAGCCCTTATTCGGTGACAACGGCTCGGGAATGCACTGCCATCAATCACTCTGGAAGAACGGTGAGCCATTGTTCTATGACGAGCGTGGCTACGGCGGCCTTTCAGATATCGCCCGCTGGTACATCGGGGGCCTGCTGCACCATGCCCCATCACTGCTGGCGTTTACCAACCCGACGGTGAACTCCTACCACCGCCTCGTGCCCGGCTTCGAGGCCCCGGTGAACTTGGTGTACTCCGCACGCAACCGGTCGGCCTGCATCCGGATCCCCGTCACCGGGAACTCGCCAAAGGCCAAGCGCATCGAGTTCCGGGTGCCGGATCCATCGAGTAACCCATACCTCGCCTTCGCAGCCCAGTTAATGGCAGGCCTGGACGGGATCAAGAACAAGATCGAGCCACATGCCCCGGTAGATAAGGATCTCTACGAGTTGCCACCGGATGAGATGGCGAGCATCCCGCAGGTTCCCGGGTCTCTGCCGGCGGTTCTGGCCGCCCTTGAGGCGGACAATGAGTACCTACAGGCCGGCGGGGTCTTCCCGAGTGACTTGATCGAAACTTGGATCGATTACAAGCAGACAAAGGAAATAGATCCAATTCGCTTACGGCCGCATCCGCACGAGTTTGAGCTCTACTACGACATCTGATCGCACAGGTTCCCTTTCGCGTCGATTCGCCTCGCGTGCAAGGGGAAAGGGGGCGGGTCACTTCGGTGGCCCGCCCCGCTTTTTGGTGCATCATGTATAACATTATTTAACAATGAGCGAGGACGTAGCGACCGGTGACCAGCCGGCGTCAATTGACCCCGAGCCGGCCGCGGTCGAGGCTTCGCCGGCGCGCAAGCGCCATGCTCGAAGGCATCACCCCGGCTGGCGCCTGTTCATGTTATTGGCGTCATTTGTGCTCGCCGCAGCAGCTTTTTGGGCCGGTTTCACTTTTCAAGGCACCTACGCAAATGCCCATGGCGAGCCCACCGAGGTGATAGTCGCCACCTGGATGCGCGACAACAAAATGGGCCCGCTAGTTGCCAAGCTGGAGGACATCTACTACACCTACGTGAGTAAACCCGAAGTTGGTGGAACGCCAACGCTTTCGGCCGACATCAGCGCCGAGGACTCCGCCGGTCTTAGCCCTGAAGATACCGAACCGTCTAGTGCGCCCAGTGCTATACCTAGTGGCCCGCCCAGTGCTATACCTAGTGGCCCGCCCAGTGCTATACCTAGTGGCCCGCCCAGTGTCATGCCCAGCCCGATTGTTACCCCGGTGGTCGAACACCTCAATCCCCCACCGCCCATTACCTCACCGGTGCCCAATCCCGAACCACAAGAAGGTCTCTGGCAGCCGGTTGGCAGCCGGGTGGCCGGTCTCCCAGCGATGTATGTCGCCCGGGTTCGCGCCGACAACGTGCACACCAGCTACTACGCCTCGGTGCTATGGATCGACACCTCACTTGCCAAGGCCATGTTTATCCCCGGTTATGAAGAACCCGGCGGCCCGAATCCATTTAACGGGGCACTGCCAAAAGAGCTTTGGCCAATTGTGCTCGCCAATTTCAACGGCGCTTTCCGCCTCGAGGACTCAATGGGTGGCTATTACTACGGTGGCGAAATGGTTAAACCTCTCGTCGATGGCAAGGCGAGCACCGTTGTCTACAAAGACGGTTCGATAAAGGTCGGCAAGTGGGGCCGCGACCTGCAGATGAGCGACGATATCCAAGCCGTTCGGCAAAATCTCAACTTGATTGTCGACAAAGGCGTATCAAAGGTGTCCAGTGAAACCGACAACGTGATTTGGGGAGCGACAACTGACAAGGGCAGCCTAGCCTGGCGCGCCGCTATCGGCCAGCTCGCAGATGGCAGCATTATTTATATCGGGTCACCATTTCTTTCAGCCGATGGCCTCGCCAACACTTTGGTGGGCGCCGGCGCACAAGAAGCCATGGTCCTTGACATGAATACTTGGTGGACCGCGGGCTTCTACTTCAGGCACAAGAAGAACGGCACTCCGTTATGCCGAAAACTTGACCCGTCATTGGCTGAAGGCTGCGACCGTTTCCTTTATCCGTACAAGCGCGATAGTTTCCAGTTCTTGGCTAATGCGCCAATGTCACCCTAGTGAACCTTCACCATAGAAGACCCGGTCAACAACTTGGCGGGCCCGCCTAGTAACTCGCCGATAATCCTCGATTAGTTGCCCAGATGCGCCGGGCGGGTAACCCATGACGTAGCCGACTCCTGCCAGTTCACGTAAATCCGTCGGTACCATATCGGAAGCGCGATCGCGAACCAGCATGACGGCATTGCGGACACTAGTGGCCAGACGCCATGCGGTCCGTAGGGCCTCGGCATCGGCAGCATCGAGCAAGCCTTCGCGTTCGGCCGCGGCAAGTACCGGCAGGGTTTGCGTGCTTCGAAGGGACGGATATGCGAACGCATGCTGCATCTGCAGTAACTGCGCCACCCACTCGACGTCACTTAGCCCACCTCGGCCCAACTTGGTATGCAAGGTCGCATCCGCCCCGCGCGGTAACCGCTCCGCCTCCATGCGCGCCTTAAGCCGGCGGATCTCGCGCACCTGCGCCGCCGGGATCCCGCCGCCGGGATAACGAAGTGGATCAATGAGTGCCACGAAACGTGCACCTAGGTCGCCGTCGCCCGCGACCACCTGGGCTCGTAACAATGCTTGCGCCTCCCACCCTGCCGACCAACGCCCGTAGTACGCCTCGTAGGAGGCAAGGGAGCGCACGAGCGGGCCTTGGCGGCCTTCGGGGCGCAGATCCGCGTCGATATCCAGCGGTGGGTCATTGGTTGGTGTCATTAAGCAAGTTCGTAACTCATTTGCGACCGCGAATGCCGCCGAATTTGCCGCATTCTCATCGGAGCCGGCAATTGGCTCATAGACGAACATGACATCAACATCACTGCCTAAACCCAGTTCGCGCCCACCGAAGCGACCCATGCCGATCACCGTGAATCGCATCGGCAACTGCGCATCGCCACCGACTACCCGCTCGGCAACGTGCAGGGCACCAACGATCGCCGCGTTGGCAACATCACTGAGCGCAGTTTGAGCCCGATCGATTTCTGCTATCTGAAGCAACTCTGCAACGGCAATTCGGAAGAGCTCGCGTCGACGAAGTGCGCGCACGGCGCCAACTGCGATGACTGGATCATCATGCCGATCGGCGGCAGACCTGGCCTCAGCCAGTAGCGTCTCCAAGGATCTGGGCTCAAGTTCACTTCGCTCAGCGAGCATGGCTACATTCTCTGGAGCCCGAAGCAGCAACTCAGTCGCATATTTACTAGAGGCCAACACCTGCGCCACTCGCTCGGCAGCCGTTGACTCGTCACGTAGTAGCCGCAGGTACCAGTGGGTTGAGCCCAGCACATCACTGACCCGCCTGAAACCGAGTAGGCCGGCATCTGGATCAGGTGCATCGGCAAACCAGCCGAGTAGCACCGGCAACAACGTGCGTTGAATCGCTGCCCGTCTGCTGACTCCAGAGGTAAGTGCCTCAAGGTGCCTAAGTGCTCCCGCTGGATCTCGATAGCCAAGGGCCCGCAGGCGCGCCTCAGCGGCGGCCGGGGTCAGGCGGGCTTCGCCGGCATCTAGGCGAGCGACGGCTTGCAGCAAGGGTCGGTAAAACAATTTCTCGTGGAGGCGGCGCACCTCCCGCGCATGCCTGCGCCAATTCTCGTGGAGTTCACCGACCGGATCACCGCGATAACCAAGGGACCGACCTATTCGACGAAGGTCCCTTTCGTCCTCTGGCATGGTATGGGTGCGACGCAGGCGGTGCAATTGCAAGCGGTGCTCGAGGGTACGCAAAAACCGGTAGGCATCATCAAGGCCCGCTGCATCATCGCGTCCGACGTAACCCCAGGTGGCAAGCGCCTCGAGTGCGACAAGGGTGGTTGCGCTGCGCAACATTGCGTCACTTCGGCCATGAACCAATTGAAGTAACTGAACCGAGAACTCAACATCGCGCAGGCCGCCCGGGCCAAGTTTTAGCTCACGCTCAGCGATGCGGGCGGGTACGTGCTCCTCGACCCGACGACGCATCGCCTGTACGTCACTGACGAATCCATCACGATCGGCAGCACTCCAGACAAATGGTGCTACCGCATCCACATAACGGCTACCTAGTTCAATGTCACCAGCCGACGGCCGCGCTTTCAGCAAGGCCTGAAACTCCCAGGTTTTTGCCCAGCGCTCGTAGTAGCCGACATGTGAGTCGATGGTGCGAACGAGCGCACCTTGCTTACCTTCTGGGCGCAGCGCTGGATCAACTTCCCAGATCGAACCTTCCGCGGTGACCGAGTTACATGCACGCATCACCCCGGTAGCTAAATCGGTGGCAGTCTTCAAGGATCCGGATTCGTCAGCACCGATGGCCTCGGCGACAAAAATAACGTCAACATCACTTACGTAGTTCAATTCGCGCCCACCGCACTTGCCCATGCCGATGATGGCCAGTCGAGCGCCCGGGGCCCCAGCCGGCAACCCGGCCCGGGCGATAGCCAAGGCCGCTTCAAGGACGCCATCGGCTAGATCGGAAAGCCACGACGCCACCGATGCCATTGGTGCCAAGCCTGCAAGATCACGGGCGGCAATACCCAATAGGTGGATCCGGTAGGCGATGCGCAACCGGTCCAAGACTTGCGCCGTATCCCCATCAGCCACCGGTTCGGGTAACTGCGGATCGGCTCCCACCGCCGCCAGCAGCACCGACCGCACCTTGCTGGCCGCCGGGGCCAGCGCAAGTGCCTCGGCATCAGCCAGGATCGACCAATGCTCGGGGTGCCGGATGAGGAACTCCCCCAGGGCTTCTGACATGCCCAGGACTTCAAGGAGTCGGCCCAAGGTGTCTTGATCAGCAAGTAGCGCAGATGAAATGCGACGGCGTTGTGGGTCACTGCAGGCTTCGAGGAACCGGGTCAGCAGCAACAGTGCTTGATCTGGGTCCGCGACCACCGCTGCCGCCGCTAGCAGCCCACCGCTTTCGGCCACTTGCCCATCGGTCGCCTCTACATCCGTACCCGCGAGCAGGTAAGTCAGTGCTGGGCTGGTTAGCAGCCGATCGGTGCGATCTAAATCGGTGAATCCCAACCGAGCCAGCTTCGCACTACTTGTTGCTGCCCTGCCACTTTCCATCAGGGCGCGCCTGCTGTCGCATATTGCCAAACCAGATCGGCCCAGGCGCGCGCCATCGGACGCCAAGCCCGAATCAGGTCGGGCTCGGCCGCCCGAAACTGCGCGCAGGCCTCGTCAATATCGCACCCCGATCGGTCAAGGGTTTCATCAACCATCCTTGCCCAGGACCCGAAAGTGTCGGCGTCGACTTCCGGGTGCAATTGCAACCCGTACGCATTTTCGCCAATTCGAAAGCCTTGTACGCGGCAAACAGTGTTGGTTAGCAAGAGCACAGCAGCATCGGGTAGTTCGACGATGTGATCTTGATGCCATTGGCCGGCGGGAATGTCATCACCGGGTGCGCCGATTGCACCCATTACGAAATCAGCCAACCCATCAGCGGTACGTGAAACACTAACCACGCCAATTTCGGTCTCTGGTCCCAACTCCACGCGGCCACCGGTCGCAGCCGCCAGCAACTGCGCCCCAAGGCAAAGACCAAGAACCGGAACACCGCGCATAGTCGCATCGGCCAGCAGCGCCCGCTCAGCCACCAGCCATGGTGCTACCTGATCATCGGTGGCGCCCATCACGCCGCCCAAGGGCAATAACCCGTGCACCCCCGATGGCACCACGGCCGGCACCTGCTCGCCGAGGCATGCTTCGATTACCCGCACCGTAATACCGGCCTCGGCCAGCCACTGGCCAACCATGAGCGGTGGGTCGGTCGGATCATTTTGGATGGCCAGCACCAACGGCCCTGCACCTGAGCGGATATCGGTCGTCACAACTGTGGAAGGTAGCGGTCCAGTTCCCACTGCGTCACTTCGCGTCGGTATTCCTCCCACTCGGCCTTCTTATTGCGCAGGAAGAAATCAAAGACATGCTCGCCAAGGGTTTCAGCTATCAACTCTGAACGCTCCATGATCAAAGTTGCCTGGTTTAGACTAGACGGCAGCGGTTCCATCCCCATGGCCTTGCGCTCAGCTTCGGTCAAGCTCCAAACATCGTCCTCGGCGCCATCGGGTAGCTCATAGCCTTCCTCAATGCCTTTTAGCCCTGCCGCAAGCAACACCGCTAGCGCAAGATACGGGTTACACGCACTGTCCATTGAGCGAAATTCGATCCGGGTGCTGTTGCCTTTGGCCGGCTTGTACATCGGAACCCGAATCAATGCGGAGCGATTGTTGTGCCCCCAGCAGATCCACGAAGGTGCCTCCGCCCCACCGGCAAGCCGCTTATACGAGTTAACCCACTGGTTGGTAACCGCGGTGATCTCCGGTGCATGGGCAATGAGGCCAGCAATGAAAGACCTGGCGACTTTGGAAAGTTGATACAGCGCACCCGCCTCAAAGAAAGCATTACGGTCGCCCTCGAAAAGTGAAAGGTGGGTATGCATACCTGAGCCTGGCTGGTCACGGAACGGCTTTGGCATAAATGACGCATACAGGCCTTGCTCCAAAGCCACCTCCTGCACAACTAAGCGAAAAGTCATCAAGTTGTCCGCCGTGGTCAAGGCGTCGGCGTACCGCAGGTCAATTTCTTGCTGGCCGGGGCCACCTTCGTGATGGGAGAACTCAACCGAAATCCCCATCTCTTCAAGCATCGTGATCGCCCGGCGCCGGAAGTCATGACCGACACCGTGCGGTGCATTGTCAAAGTAACCGTATTGATCCACCGGGATCGGCACCTGACCCGCGCTCGGCGACTCCTTAAATAAGTAGAACTCAACTTCTGGGTGCGTATAGAAGGTGAACCCAAGGTTGGCGGCTTTGGTTAGGATGCGCTTGAGCGCATAACGCGGGTCGGCATATGACGGAGCACCATCTGGGGTCAAGATGTCGCAGAACATTCGAGCTACGGCTGGTCCCTCACTGCGCCAGGGCAGCAGCGAAAATGTCGCGGGGTCCGGCTTGGCCAACATGTCCGATTCGGCAACGCGAGCAAATCCCTCGATCGCCGAACCGTCGAAGCCGATGCCTTCGGCAAATGCCCCTTCCAACTCCGCCGGGGCAATGGCCACCGACTTCAAGGTGCCTAAGACATCGGTGAACCACAACCGGACGAACCTGATATCGCGCTCTTCTATGGTCCGAAGGACGAACTCTGCCTGCTTATCCATAAGCCAATAGTGGACCAGGCCGTGTTACGAATGGGTTAACCCACCTGAAGTAGCCTGCTTCCATGAGTGTCATTCGACTAACGCTGGCCCAGGTGAACGCAAAAGTAGGTGATTTAGCGGCAAATGCCCTGCTGGTGCGGGCCGCAGCCCTCCAGGCCGGTGCGGCCGGGGCCCACCTCATCGCTTTACCGGAGCAGGTGCTGACCGGCTACCCCGTCGAAGATCTGGCGCTTCGGCCGTCATTTCAGCTGGCCGCCCGCGCCGCCCTCCAAGATCTCGCCCAAGACTTGCAGGCCGATGGGCAAGGCGAGCTCATTTGCGTAGTCGGCTACCTCGACCGACTGGACTTCGATACCCAAGCCGGTCCACGCAATGCACCTATAAACGCGGCCGCGGTACTTTATCGCGGTTCCGTGGTGGCCCGATACACCAAACACCATCTGCCCAACTACGGAGTCTTTGACGAAGCTCGATATTTCATTCCCGGAACCCAGCCCCTGCTATTGCGCCTAAACGACAGCACTATTGCAATCGCCATCTGTGAGGACCTCTGGCAAAGCGGTGGGCCCGTCACTTGGGCGCGCGAGAATGCGGCCGACTTACTTTTAGTAGTGAATGCCTCTCCTTATGAACGAAATAAGGACGACGCCCGGCTTAAGCTGTGCCAGTTACGAGCCGTTGAAGCCGGCTGTGACCTCGCTTACGTAAACCTCGTTGGCGGCCAGGACGAACTTGTTTTTGATGGCGACTCATTAGTTGTCGACAAGAGTGGCCGGTTGCTCGCCAGAGCTCCGCAATTTGAGCCCACCCTGCTCACCATCGACCTCGAGATTTCGACTAGCCCAAAACCTAAGACGTGCATTGAGCTAGGCCCGATAACTTGGAAGGATCAAGTCAGTTACGCACCGCAAATCGCCCCCAATCTCACCGACCCGCAAGAGGTCTATCAGGCGTTGACACTCGGCCTTGGTGACTACGTCAAGAAGAATGGTTTTCAAAGTGTCATCCTCGGCCTCTCCGGTGGCATCGACTCAGCCTTGGTTGCCGCACTTGCCTGCGATTCCATCGGGGCGGAGCATGTCTTTGGTGTTTCCATGCCCAGTGTCTATTCGTCGGAGCACTCCAAGGACGACGCCAGCGACCTTGCCCAGCGAACAGGGCTAAATCTGCGCACCATCGCCATCGCACCGATGGTCGACTCTTATCTGCAAGCCATGCAGCTAACCGGATTGGCCGAGGAGAATCTGCAGTCCCGCGTACGGGGCACCACTTTGATGGCGCTTTCGAATCAAGAAGGCCACCTAGTGCTCACCACCGGTAACAAGAGTGAGCTTTCGGTTGGCTACTCAACCCTTTACGGGGATTCAGTTGGTGGGTTTGCGCCCATCAAGGATGTACCAAAGACCCTAGTTTGGGAATTGGCTCGTTGGCGCAACGCACATGCGATTGAACTCGGGCAAACTCCGCCAATCCCGGTAAGCAGTATCGAAAAGGAACCGAGCGCCGAACTGCGCCCCGACCAAAAAGACAGTGATTCATTGCCGGATTACCAGGTGCTGGACGAACTTCTTGATGCCTATGTGTCAGCCGATATGGGTGCCACCGAGTTGGTGGCGGCTGGCTTTGATTCAAGTTTGGTAGACCGAGTGTTACGGCTTACCGACGCAGCTGAATATAAGCGCCGCCAGTCACCACCGGGCACCAAGATTTCACTTCGCGCATTTGGCCGAGATCGCCGGTTGCCAATTACGAATGGCTGGCGGGAGCCAAGCCGGTCCGAAGAACTTCGACAATAGCTTCAGTACTAGCGCCGCCGGACTCCGGCGTTAGGCGCAGCATCTTCAGCCAAACCATCGGCCCGATCAGCAAGGCGATGGTCGCCTCAATATCCAAACCTGGCCTTAGCTTTCCAGATTGGATCCCGCGATTTAAAATCATGCGCACCCGGGCTTGACGCGGCCTTATTACCCGTTCAGTCACCATCGCCTGCAGCTGCGGATGCCGCTCCCCTTCGCTAAGCACCCTGATCATGATTCGGCTTTTGAGCGAACCCGGCGATGACTCCTGAATCCCGTCTAGCAACTCCGTCAAGTTCTCCCAGAAATCACCCAGTTCCGGCACCTTGGGTATGTCTGCATCAAGTTGCGTCATCGCGTGCTCTAGTAACTCATCGCGGCCGCAGAACCTTCGATAGACCGTAGCTTTACTAACCCCGGCCCGTGCCGCAACTGCTTCCATGGAAAAACGCTCAAAACCCTCATCGGCCAACAGCTCCAAGGCCGCCGCATTGATAGCAGCATCCGCTACGCAACTTCGGGGCCGCCCTTTAGCCCGTGCCGACACTTGGGTTGCCACCGCTAGGCCTGCTCTTTGCCCGTCGGGTATTCACTTTCGGCTTGCTCAACGTAATCCGCAGCTTCCGCTTCCACTAAGGCATCGGCCGCGTCCACCGGCGGCGGGCCCGCCACAAGTTCAACTTTCTTGGTGAGCGGGGTGATGTGCGGTAGTCCAAACCCAACAACCAATGCCGCGATAACCACGATGATCACTGAAATAAGGGAGGCCACCTGGCTTGCCGCCAAGAAATCGGCATAAGCCGCCGCGCGCACCGAATTTGCAATGGTGGCGGGCAAGCCGTCTGCCTGCGCTTGGTTCAGGACGCCCATGGTGGCAATCACCGACTCCGAGGCCGCCTGCTTGGCCGCATCCGGGAACTGCGCTGGCAACTGAGCCAACGAGCCTTTCAGGCTCGCCGCGTACTGCGTCGCAAGCACCGTGCCGATGATGGCAACACCCAGAGCGCCGCCTACTTGCCGCACGGTGTTCTGAACCGCTGACCCGGCTCCGGCCCGGGCCAGCGGCAACACGTTCTGCATTACGGTTGAGGCCGGTGCGATGACATTGCCCATGCCGAGGCCAAATATAAAGAAGGTGACCAGTACCAGCCAAATTGGCGTGTCGAGTTGCAAGAAGTACAGCCCGAGCAGGGCTAGCGCAACAAGTATTAGCCCACCGGTCATTACTTTGCGGTAGCCAAACCTCAGCACCGTCTTGGCACTGCGTGGGGCCGCGATTATCTGTCCGACGGCAAATGGCACAAAACATAGTCCGGCCGTCAAGGTGTCGTAACCGCGCAGGATCTGCAAGTAGAAGGGCAGGGTGAAAGTGATGCCAGAGAGGGCAAAGAAGGATAGGGAGACCGCCACCAAGCTCACCGCATAGCCTCGGTTACGAAATAACGAAACATCGAAACTGGAGTGATCACTGCGCGCCTCGAGGAACAAGAATAAGGCAATTACCGCAATCCCCGCGAGTACCGGTATCACAACACCGGGGGCCAGCCAGCTGTTGGTCGCCGAAGCGTGAATGATGCCGTAGATCAAGGCAACTAGGCCAATTACCGAAAGCCCCAGGCCCATTAGATCTAGTCGGCGGGGATTTGGGTCCTTGGTCTCCGGAACCACTCGGATTATCGCGATCACGCCGACGATGACAATTGGCACATTGACCAAGAAGACCGAGCCCCAGTCATTGCCGGTCAACCAATTGGACCACTGGGGGTTTTGCAGCAACACCCCGCCAAGGATCGGACCCAGCGCCACCGCGGCACCGACCGCCCCGGCCCACGCGCCAATGGCCTTACCGCGCTCATACGGTGGAAAGACGACGGTGATGATGGCCAAGGTGGTTGGCATCACCGCCGCACCGCCCACCCCCATGACCGCCCGAAAGCCAATGAGCATGCCGGCGCTGGACGAAAAAGCACAGATCGCCGAGGCCGCAGCGAACAGCACCAATCCGACGATCAGGATCTTCTTGCGCCCCCACCGGTCACCGAGCACCCCCCAGGTAAAGAGCAGCGCGGCAAATGCCAGGACATATGAGTCCACCGCCCAGACGAGTTCACCTTGGCTGGCATTTAGATCACGCTGAATTGTGGGGAGGGCGATGTTTAATATCGTGTTGTCGAGAACTACTACGAGCAGGCTCACCACTAGGACACTCAAAATCGCCCAGCGCCTTGGGTGGCCCTCCCCCGAGGTCATCCAGGCATCTTTGGCCTGGACCTGCTGGGACATCGGGTCTCCTTATTTTCTTTTGCGCAAAACTGCCGGCTCCACCTTAATCCGAAACGCTAATGTATCGTAATTAGGTACGGGGCGCCACTAGCGCTAACCCCCACTCACCTGTCATGATTATCTCGTCCGGGGACTCCGTGGGGAGCCTCGAGATTGGAGCTAACAATGGAGTTAGTACGCACGCCACATGTGAGCAGTGCCCCCCAGCAGATTCTCTACGGCGCCAATCCGGCGCGCCGCATTACGATGCGAGACCTCCAAATGGCCACCGACAAGGGCCAGCGCTGGCCCATGATCACCGCGTACGACGCACTAAGTGCCGGGGTTTTCGATGACGCCGGTATCCCAGCCCTTCTAGTTGGCGACTCCGCGGGCATGGTGGTGTTCGGCCACGACACCACCATCGCGGTAACCGTGGATGAACTCGTCATGTTGGTGCGGGCGGTCGTCAAGGGCTCCAAACGCGCCATAGTAGTAGCCGACCTACCTTTTGGCAGCTATCAAGCATCACCGGCTCAGGCATTGGAAACCGCGGTATTCTTCATGCAAAAGGGTGGCGCCCATGCGGTAAAGCTCGAGGGCGGTGCCGCAGTCCTCCCCCAGATCGAATTGCTGGCCAGTTCGGGTATCTCGGTAATCGGCCACCTAGGTCTAACCCCGCAGTCGGTCAACCTGCTCGGTGGATACCGGGTGCAAGGCCGCGGCGAAAGTGGCGAGATGCTCATCCGCGATGCCAAGGATATGGAAGGCGCCGGTGCCACCGCGGTCGTGCTGGAACTCGTGCCGGCTGATCTAGCCGCCCGAATAAGTGAAGTCCTGACAATTCCGACGATCGGCATTGGGGCCGGACCCCATACCGATGCCCAGGTCATCGTCTGGCAAGACCTCGTCGGCTTGACTTCGGGGCCGGCACCGAAATTCGTCAAACGCTACGCCGACCTACGGTCCGTCATGACCGAAGCGGTAACCAACTGGGCCAATGAAGTTGCAAGCGGCATCTACCCGGGCGAAGAGCACACCTACAAATAGGTAGGCACCCGAACCCGCTTGCTAGACGTCGGTGATGCGGACCCCGGTGTGCGCTTTGTACCGGCGGTTCATCGAAATGAGGTTTGCGGTCAGCGCCTCAACCTGTTGACAGTTGCGCAACCGGCCCGCGAAGATTCCCCGCATCCCAGGAATCCGATTAGCCAGCGCCTGCACGATGTCGGTGGCGGCGCGGTCATCACCTAGGACCAATACATCGGTGTCAACCGAGTCAACATTTTCGTCCAAAAGCAGCACAGCCGAAATGTGGTGGAAGGCACCTACCACCTGGCTATCGGGAAGTAAATTAGCCGCCTGCTGGGCCGCGGAACCCTCCGGCACGGCCAAGGCGAAGGCGCCCTGCTTATCGAAACCCAGTGGATTAACACAGTCAATCAGGATCTTCCCAGCGAGCTCCGAAGAAAGCGCCGTCAATAACTCACCATGGCCGTCCCACGGGATCGCTGCTATCACAACATCAGAATTCGCAGCGCAATCTCGATTACTCGCACCTGTTACCCCATGACCCAAACTCGCGGCTGAGTCCTGCGCCCGAGCCGCATCACGCGAACCGACAACTACCTGATGGCCGGCGATCGCCAACCGGCGCGCCAGCCCCCGACCTTGTTCGCCCGTGCCGCCAAGTACACCAATACGTAACCGGGCAACATCGGGAAGTACACGTGGGTCCGGTGTTAATACTGCATCAGCCATAGTCCGAAATCATGCCAGATCCAGTACCCAACGGCGAATTGGAACTCAAATGTCACGACCATTGCCACCAAAAATATTCATCACATAGCACGTTCGCGACACGAAATGACACACCGACATGAATATGCACGTATTTCGGCATGTTTTCTGTCAGAGTTCTCCTGAAGGCCCCTGCACCAGAGCCGGGACCTACGACACGGGAGGCAACGTGGCGGCAGTAAAGAAGAGAGCAGCCAAGAAGGCTGCTAAGCGACCAGCAAAGAAGGCCGCGAAAAAGCGACCAGCAAAGAAGGCCGCGAAAAAGCGCCCAGCCAAGAAGGCTGCAAAGCGACCAGCAAAGAAGGCCGCGAAAAAGCGCCCAGCCAAGAAGGCC
>JAQCEO010000018.1 GCA_027729805.1 Actinomycetota bacterium | reverse complement strand
GGGTTTGGATCTACCGGAGTGGTTCACGGTGAGTGCACGTGAAGGTGATGCCGCTGAACTGATCATCACTCTGCCGGCCCTACTCGACCCGGATGCTGACATCAGCGACGAACAACTCGCAGCGGTGGCGGGCGGTACAGGGTCAATGCCCAGAAAGTAGGTAGAGGGTAGGTGAATGGGCGTGGTTGGCTAACCCCGCCCGTCATGGTGGTGCACGGTGTGGGTGATTGGCGGGCGGGTGTTCACTGACCTGGGTGCACGGGTAGGTCAAGACCGCAGTGCCAACATAAGCCCGCATAGTTAACTTGCCCACTTAAGCCGTCAAGGTTTGCATAGTGAACTCCTTAACGTTTCCGACGGCTGACGTAGTGAAGACCAACGGTCGTAACGAGGGAGCCTTGGAGGAAACGTCCGGGAGACTTCCACGAATGTAGTGAGTGGTGACTCCCGATAGTCATTGTGTTCTGGGGTTCTTTAAGTTGATGTTGTATCCGTAGGTGTCCCATACTGCGGCGCTCTTTGTGGAGCGCAGACAGGAGTTATTGACGACTGGCTGCATTAGGGCCGTTGCGCTTGTGGCTCCACGGCCTCATTAAACAATACGGACGGGAGGCCTATAGCCGACCGGACGTGTTGTGTCCCGGTTGTGTCCCATCTGTGCCTATGCGAAGGCCACGTTTAGCTTCATTAATAAGGTTGTCTGTTACTTGCCATTTCTGTTGTTCTTCGCGAACTTTGCGGTTAATCGCTTTGCGCGTTTTCCCTATTAAACGCTCTTCAGTATGTGTGAAATAGTCGTCATCATCTATTCGACAATATTGCCCCTGTTCATCTTGGTCGAGCAGACTTGCTGACATCAAATGGGGAAGGTACTTTCGTGCGGTGCTAAATGAGACATCCGCCAACTCGGCGATTTGGATGGTTGAGTGCCATTGGCCTATTGGCATTGCGTTATAGATGAGTCCCGCTGTTGGACCTATTCCATGGCTTGACCAAAGGAATGAAGGTTTAATCGAGGCTTGTATCAGGATTCGATACGAGTTTGCTGCCCGCCACCATTCGCCATTTCGTGCATTGTGTGTCGGTTCAATCCACTGTTCCTTGGCACAGAGTTTGATAGTTCGTGCCACACAGCCACGAGTCTGACCCGTTCGCTTCATTATCTCTCTAACGGAAGCAGTCACCGTCTTGCCATTAGACGGCAAGACGCAGATTGCCGCATGGACTTGTTGCATTTTTCCACGGGTGTCAGCCCTCATTTGTACTCCGTTTCATTGTCGACTTTGCCTTAAAACCATTACTTATTGATGGACAGAAAATAATTGGCATTGATGAGAACACTGCTTTGACAAGTAGTGGTCCCGGTGAGAACCACGCCCGCGAGTGGGACTTTCGAAGTGTCGGTGAAGGGTCAAGTTGGCGCATTGAGTCTGACCGCAAGTATCGAATTAATAGTCCGATCGAACTGTTGGTAGATTCAGTTGGATGACTTTGTCGAGGAATTCCCACCGACAAAATCACTTGGACGCGGAATCCGGACGTTTAAACCCCGCAGAAGTCGAATCACAAAATCACAACAGTTCGCCGTTGACAATCCAAAAGCATTAACCATTCCCTATCAGGACGAACTTCTTACGTGGCCGACACCACCGACCGCGCTCTATCTTGATATTGGTTTCGGCAACGGAGTGTCAACCCTTCACTTTGCTCAAGCAGAACCGCAATCGGCATTCTTAGCAATCGATGTCCACACACCGGGAGTCGGTGATTTACTCTCCGAACTACACACTCAGGAAGTGACGAACGTTCGGGTCATGGAAACTGATGCGGTTGCCGTGCTGGAAAACATGGTCGCACCTAATTCACTTGCCGGTGTCTACACGCTATTCCCCGACCCGTGGCAAAAAGCTCGTCATCACAAACGTCGAATTATTCAGCAAAGCATTCTCGACCTCATGCACTCGCGTATTGCACTCGGTGGTTTCTGGCATATTGCAACCGACTGGGCCCACTACGCGCAGGCAATTGATGACCTGTTCGCCCAACCCGAAAACCGCACAATGTGGAGTGGTGGAAAAGTTGACCGACCTGACCGGGCACTCACCCGCTACGAAGCACGAGCGCTTGATGAAGGACGAATAGTCTCCGACTTTAGGTTCGCGAAGAACTAGGAAGTTCGCTTCCGACCCCGTGGTGAACCCTGAAAATATTTTTGGGGTCATATCTTTTTTTCGCGGCGAGTAAGCGTGGGTATTTGGATCCCCACTGCTCCTCTTGCCAATTTTCCAAGAAATAGTCGGTTTCATTGAGGTAGGTGCCCGCACCAGGAGTAAGAGGAAGGATGTAACTCATTCCTTGATATATCAGGTCGGATTCCTCCTGCGCGATTGCCATATTCGGTTTGCGGCTAGGAGTGTCCGGGTACTTGTACTGCTGAGAAGATCCCGCGATGAGTAGAGCAGCCGCTGTGTATGCGCCCGGGTGAAGGGCCGTGTCTGCTTCGCGCTCGACTGCTGCGGGATCTAGTCCCGAAAGGCCCTTGTTAATTTGGAAGATGTAGTCCATTTTCCTCGATGCCTTGTACATAGCGTGGGCTAGATCTGAAGTTGAGTTTTGGACCAACTCCAGTGGGATCCAGCGTGATTGATAACTACTCCAATAGACGGAGAGCTCCCCCTGATTTCCGGTCCACCAAAATTGGTTGTCAGGACGATCTTTTCGCGGGTCAATAGTGACAAAACCTGGCTTCGTAGATTCCCAATATGCAGAATTCCACAGGTTTTCAAATGCCAAGAAAGCCCATTCCGGGCTTACCTCGTAGTCAGCAGGCCGAGCGGCTAGCGGTTCAAAAAATGTTGCCCATAGCGCCTGAGCCTGGGCAAGTGGAAGATCTAGGAAAGTGAATCGCAGACCGAGTTCATTTCGCGCATTGAATGCAACGCTCTCGCCCCATTGTGGATTATTCAACGCGTTCGGATAAAACTTCAGAAAAGCTTCGATGAGTTCTCGATAGGCCATATCCGAATTGGCCTTGATACTTCCAGTGAGCAGTCCCATCGTGCTCGGTATTGGGTGCGTAAGCAACGTTACTTTTGTGGCAACACCGAAAGTCCCGCCCCCGCCACCTTTCATGGCCCAAAAGAGTTCGGGATCCTGATACTTGTTGACGGTGCGGATTCTTCCATCTGCTGTCACCATCTCTATCTCAAGAACTCCGGCTGAACCTGTACCAAACTTCTTGGAAAAGGAACCGAATCCGTTACCAAAAGTGAAGCCACCACAAGCACCCACCGTTGTACAGCCGCCACCTTGGACGTACCTGCCAGCCGCAGTGGCTGCTTCATAAGCTTCAAGCCAACGGGTACCTGCTTCAACTGCCATTGCTTCAGTCCCTGAAGTCCCCGCCGGAGCTCCCACTGGAACAAAGTTGTCCAGCACTTCAATCTTGCGCATGTTGTGCGTCCAGATCAAAAGAGAGTCAGGAGCCAGGTTGCGACCCAGATAGTCGTGTCCGGTCCCCTTAACCGCGATCCTGACGTCGTGTTTGCGGGCAAAGTCCACTGCGGTGGCGACCTCTTTCGCGCTAGTTGCAGCGACGGCATATGGGCTGGCCACTGCCGTCCAAGCTTTGAAATACCCCGTGGACATATACGCCCCTGGATTCTCCTCGTTCCAAAACGGATTCTTGAGTTTTCTGAAAACGGCTGGTTTAGCGTTCGGTCCCCATGGGAGTTTTGGTCGGACCAGATGACCGTTCACACTTTTCTTCAGCTCACTCCACTGCGCCCTTGTTGGCATAGCCCCAGCGCTCCTACCCCCAACGGGTTTTGCGTGTGCCGCACCTTGACCCGCGAGACCGCTCAAAAAAGGGACGGCGGCGGTAGCTGCAACAGCCGACTTCAAAAAATTTCTACGATTGAACTTTCTCGGGGATGACATACTTGCATTATAGGAAACTGAGAATCTATTCACAAATTGGAAGGACCGCTGCAACACAATTTGAGGGGATAACCCCTCAATCTCCTCGCCGCACATACACCATGATCGCACCAAGCATGGTGATCGCGAGTCCCCCGATTGTTCGAATCGCTGGATCAGAGAAGTCTTCCACCCACACCATATGCGGATTCGCCATTAACTTTTCGCGACCGGCAATCTCTTTCGCGAAGTCCGAATCCCCTAGCCCGACTGCCGACATAAATGCTGCAATCTATAGCGCTCCATCCATTAGGGCTCCCAAAAATTTGCGAAACAATCTCTAACACGGCATTAACCCAATCATGCTTAGACTACAGACATGATTTCACTGGAGACATTAAGCGCACTCTTCCAAAGCAGTGCCCGACAAATAACTTCAAAAACATCTCCGCGAACTTTACCTATTTGCCCTTCACTCAAGAAGAACGGTCTTTCGACATCGCCAAAAGGCGAGGGCTCCGACAAACGCGAGAAGACCAGCACCGATAACTATCGCTGTTGCAGTCCTTCCCACTGCCAAGTGAGATCCACGGGTCAATAGCCACTGACCTGCAGTAATTATTCGCAAGGCACGAAGTGCTCTAAATGCAGGAAGCACTACTGATAACACATCGATTGGATGTTTCAAAAGATATTGAATCCGATTCGGAGCGAGATATGTTCTAATGATCAAGTCAATAATGAACGTAACCCAAATGATATTGCTGAAGATAAGAATGAAATTTAGTGCAACTTCGTTCAGCCCAGTAGGGATAACCTCAATGGCATAGAGAACTATGTAGGCGAGAGATAAAACCAACATGGTTGTGGACGTTTGCTGCTCATATTTTTTCAATCTATTTATGCGATCTTCAAAGGTTTTCATCAATGTGTCCCATCTGAGTGTTTCAACATGCTCCAAGTTGACTCAATGCCTTTAAACCTACGGCTTCGGGATCAACAATTCACAACCCATCATCACGATACTATCGATTGAGGAATGGAAAACTCTTATGGTTGCAGAACTATTCAGAAGTAGATTCCCTATCGTTTGCGCAGGTGAAGTGAACGATGCCTTGGCAGAGTGAATGAGCCTTGGAGCAAACGCCAGGGAGTGAGCGAGACACCCACTCTTTTGCGGGTGACTTGCGACTCCCGGACAAGATCGTTCTTTAGTTTGGTTTCGTCCTCGGCAGGAGTACAAGGCGACTGCCTATTCGCTCTAACTATTTTTGTTGATGTTCGTGGGCTTCCGCTAATGCTTCAGCCCATGGTTCAGTTAGTGCTTCGTATTGTGTTTCTGGAAGCGCTTCTGAGAGCGCTTCCGTTTGTGCTTCTTCAAGTGCTTCTGTAAGTGCTTCAGAGGTGACTTCTTTTGTGGGGAAATAGATCAATTCAAGATCCTCAGGATCCCATTCTGGAATCATTTCGTCTTCGCGAATCTCACCAGAGTTAAGTTGGCGCTCTTTTAGGGCGCAATAAGACTCTCGATCGTCCTGCTGTCGTAGTGTAATTTTGCGCAAGACCTTTTGATCAACCCAAAGTCTGTTTGAACTATTCATTCTTCTTAGCCTGCGCACCAAATCCACGCTTACCAGCCAATCGATGTGGCTTCGTAATTGATCTCGGCCGATACCGGTATGTGTTTCGAGTTTTGCTTGGGTCCACCACAAACCATTCTTGGATTTCCCATCGACAGGCGAGTACTCACCTTGTGTGGCGATTGTGAACAGGATATTGCGTAGATCGCTGCGCCTACGTTGTCCGCCTTTCCCAATGCCTTTAGGCAGGAGAATGTCTCGACAATCATAATTCGACTGAGCGTAGGGATTGTTGGCAGTCTTTGGTGACTTGCCCCAGTTTTCATTGGTTTCCGAACTAGTCATTTTTAGTTTTCCCATCGATCCGTTGGTAGTCTTTCGGTCGATTCACATCCATTTGTGCAATTCTCATAGAAGCGTTTACTTTCATGGTTGCACCCACAAAGACGTCCAATAATTTCTGAGCCTTCTGTGAGGACGACACGCCGTGAAAACGGCTCTGAAATGGGGGTTTCGGCTCGGGGTAGTGCCCAAATATTTCCTCCAAAGTTGCGGTAATCATCTTTGATGTGGGAAAAATGCGTCGTGGAGTGACAATGCCCCTGCAATACGGCGTATTGCACCAGATCTCGATTCCCTCCACTGCCACCATTTCGAAGGTGCAATTCGTCCCGGTGCATCGGTAGGTTTTAAAGGTGTATTCCTTGAAGCATTCCCTGAGCTCGCTACGCAGAGACATCGGATCCTCCACTCAACCAGGCATCAATCTCAGATAACCGGAATCGCAGGCTTCGCCCAACGCGCCGGACAGGGATCGCCTCACCGAGCACTGCCTTGTTAACCCATGACCGAGAGACGCCCAAATGGCGCGCAACGGTAGGGACATTTACCCACTGCTCGGGGAATAAGTTGGAAGTCATGTGAAGCCTTTCTTAGTAAGTAGGTCGTATAACCTACTAACTAATCTATCGCAAGTCTACAGATTACGCTAGTTGGACACGCGACCTACTAATTTGTGATATGGTTAATCTTATGGTGGCAATAAATGATCCTGAGCGCGAAAGAATGACGACTGCTTTTGCAGGGCAGCTCGACGGGGATTTTTATGGTGCTGTCGCTTGGCGCGGCGACAAGATTATTGCCATTGAATTCTTCGACATTCTTGCCCCTAAGGAATTACACGGTACATATCCATTTCGAAGAGAACTTCGAATTTACGAAATGGTAGGCGACTTGCCTTTAGCCATGAGCCAGGAAGAACTTCAGGAGCGGCTGGATCTTTGGGTCGCTAATGATCGAGCCCTCTTACCTGCTGTCCAATACGCATCTGACATCGATGCCTATCCAGTCTCCTCATACAGCAGCACTGATGTTCGGATGGCGCCGTTGCCGCAAATGGAAGCAGAAGTAATTAGAGCATTCGCTGTGAGAACTCTGGATGAAGAATTCATCGGCCCGACTCCAGAAGAATGCGAAATTTTGCTCAAAGGTTCAGACCCTGCCGGGTTCAAGTCAATGAAAACCCTTGAAAGCCATCTCGAACAACTCCAGGTTGTAGCTGAATATGTCAAGGCGATTGAATCGAATTCCCCACACCCGCTGAAGGACGTAGCAGAAAATCTAGGAATCCCGCACGTTCGTGCACGGAACCGCGTCCAGTTCGCTCGAGATAATGCATATCTCTCTGGTGGGCAGAACAAAGGCAGAGCCGTCGGCTACGCAACCACTGAGGCACATCGAGTCATGCAGGTATTAAGGGAACACATTAGGAAAACCAGTGGCAAAGCGGAGCAAACATGAGCGTCCATAAGAGGGCAGAGACCAAGAAGGATTCGAGATGAGCGTAAACAAAAGGGGCAACTCCTACGAAGTCCGGTGGCGTGTTGGCAATAAGCAGTATTCAAAGTGTGGTTTCCCTACCAAGCGATCAGCCCAAGCCTTCGAGGCTGAGCAATTGCAGCGCATCAAGTCGCACACTTTCACTGCTCCCCGAGAAGCCAAGATAACGATGAACCACCTTGCTCAAGAGTGGTTCGTGACCAAGGATGTATCTGATCGCACAATGCACGGTTACCGAGAAGTCTGGAAAAACTTGATCGCACCGACTTGGGCGGGCGTCAAACTCGAGAATGTGAAGCCTGACGGGGTTGCAAAATGGGTGACAACTCTGAATCGAGAATACTCAGCCGCGCGTGTGCGCAAGGCATTCACAGTCTTTAAACAGATTCTTGATCTAGCGGTAATGGGTGAAAGACTCATGAGCAATCCTGCAGACCGGGCAAAGCAAATAGTCGGGAAAGGACTGCTCCCGAGAATCGTCAAGGTTGATAAGGCCACTCGACTAACTAATGATCAGGTCCTTGACTTGGCTGAAGCCGCTGGTCAGTACCGCGTAATGCTTCTGGTCATGGCTTACACCGGAGTGCGATTCGGAGAAGCAAGTGCCCTGCAAGCAGGGGACGTTGATTTGGTCACCAGTCGGCTTCATGTTCGTCGTGCTTACTCAGATGTGGGAGGCAAACTCCAAGTCGTTACTCCGAAGAGCGGGAAGCCCAGGACCATTCCTATTCCTGCTTACTTACACGCTCCCTTGATGGAAGTTCTCTACTCCTGCGAGTCCTCTGACTCACTGCTCTTCACCGCACAGAAAGGTGGACCACTTCACTATCCCCGTTGGAGGACCTTCTTTGACAAGGCAGCAGACGCTGCTGGCCTACAAGGCTTGAAACCTCACGACTTGAGAAGGACCTACGCCACGCTCACTATTCAGGCAGGCGTGGGACCCAAGGCATTGCAAACAGCCATGGGTCATTCAGATATCAGGTTAACCATGGACACCTACGCGGGCGTGTTTGAACTCGACAAAGACGATCATGCTGCCCGCCTATCGGCAGCAGCAGAGAAGGCTTCTGAGGACAAATGTTCGCAAAATGTTCGCACATCCACTGAAAACAAGCAGAAACCATGGAGCCGCCTCGGGGATTTGAACCCCGGACCTACGCATTACGAGTGCGTTGCTCTACCACTGAGCTAAGGCGGCCTGCTCATGACGAGCCTGTCCATGCTACCGGCAGGCCCGATCGCCCCTACTCGCAGACGACTCCGGCGGCCGGCAACTGACCGCTCAGCCAGAAGGTGTCGACCGCAGCGTCAATGCACTCCGAGCCATTGGTATAGCCGGTGTGGTGGTGGTTATCCCAGGTGATCAGGCGGGCATTTCCCAACTGGTCGGCCACCCGCTGCCCCCATTGATACGGGGTCGCCGGGTCATACTTCGTCGACACGATGAGCATTGGCGGGGCCAGGTTCGCGGTGATCGCGACCGGCTGGTCGGCGGATTTAGCCGGCCAGTCGGCGCAGGTAAGTAAGGCCCACGCCTGACCCACACCAAATGTTGGTGCGGAAACTGCCCACTCCTTCGCCAGCTGCTGCACTTTGGCCTTGTCACCTAAGAATGGACGATCCAAGCAGCTAACGGCGTAGAAGGCGTCGATGGAGTTGTCGAGGTAGCGTCCGTCGATCCCTCGGCTGATGCGTGCATCGAGGAGTTCGAACAATGGTTTGGCATTACCGTCGGCTACTGCTGCACTAAGTGCTGGGCGCAGTTCCGCATAATCACTCGGCGGGAAATAGAGGTAGGAAAGCAGGGCGTAGGCGGCAACCGGCTCGTTGAGGATGCGTTCCTCAAAGGTGAGTGGCTTTGAATCAAGCTCCTGCAACCAGGCACGTAATTGGTCAGCAACCGATGGGCCGTCGCCGACAAATGGGCAGTCACTTTGGGTTACGCAATCGGCGGCAAAGTCATCAACGGCAACCTCGAAGGCTTCGGCCTGCTCCTTCGACACCTCCTCCAAGGTTAGGTCCGGCGGCAGAATCCCATCCAGGACTATCCGGCCAACATTGGCCGGGAACAACTGCGAATACACAATGCCAATATCTGAGCCATAAGACTTACCTAGGTAGTTGAGCACCGGGTCATTTACTAATGCGCGAGCAATATCCAGATCACGTGCGGCATCGATGGTGCCCATATGAGCGAAAAGTTCACCTGCCTTTCCCTTGCACGACTGCCCGATCTCGGCCGCCACCTCGATCACCTGCTGTTCTTCCTTTGGGGTGTCTGGTGTGCCATCAATTTCAAGGATTTCGTCGCGCTGCTGATCGGTCAGGCAGGTGATTGGTGAGCTATGCGCGACCCCTCGGGGGTCAACACCGACGACGTCGTAGTTATCGCGGATATCAGGGCTAACGATGTAATCAGCGGCTTTTGCATAGTCAAATGCGCTACCACCGGGCCCACCCGGGTTAACGAACAGCGAACCAATTGGTTCACCATTGGCCTTGACCTTGGTGATAGCAAGTTTTGTGGTCGGGCCCTTGGGGTCCGCATAATCAACCGGCACGATAATCGTTGCGCACTCGGCAGCACCGCAATTACGCCAAACTACCTCCTGGGTATAGAACGACTCTAGGCCCGCCGGCGTTGGCGCTACCGGGGATTTAGCACTCGGGGGCGAGACCTCTGGGCTGCTCAAGAATCCGCACGAGGTCAGCGAGATGGTGATCGCGAGCACCAGAACTGATAACCGGGGCACAGACATACTTAGAACCATAACCCGAGGGCCTATCTGCACAAATCCTGCGCCCACCTACGCAGCTAAGCGGAAGCAGCGCGGATCCAAGGATCCTTGATTTCAACCATCAATGATTCCAACCCGATCAACGGGGTGACACCCGCTTGAATCTGGGCGCGCGCGTAGTTGATAGCACCGAGGCGGCGGCCGGTGTCGTTGGCCGTGCTGTTGGCGGCTAACTGCTGAATCTGGGGCCGCATCTCCTCGTTGATCAACGGGACGACAGCATCTAATTGAATAACCAGCACATCTCGGTGGAGCCCGAGCAGGTCAAGTAGTGCCCGATCAACTTGATCACGAACCGTGCGGGTGCTGCGCGTCTTTTGCCGTTTCGTCAGATCTTTCAACGCCGCATCGCGAGATCGCTTGAGTTGGCCCTTGATTGCCGCCGATCCACCGACTCCGTAACTGGTATCAAGGTCTTCAATCTCGGCCTGATTAAGTGGAGCCGTGATGGCGTCGGCGTCAGCCGACGCAGCTTCCAAGATATTCGCGGCACAGATAAAGCAGGAATTTAAATCGCGCAGTTCAAGTGGCACCCGAAGGACTTCTGCCCGGCGAATGCGGGCATGCTCATCGGTGGCAAGGGCCCGAGCCCGGCCAATATGACCTTGGGATGCACGAGCGGCAAATGCCGCAATCGCGCCATCTACTCCGTGCCGATCGGTGAGTGCTTTAGCAACCTCACCTGTTGATGGCGTGCGCAGTGGCAGGTGACGAGTTCTGGAAACTATCGTCGGGGGCACGTCTTCGACACTTGGCGCACATAGCAGCCAGATGGTGCGAGGCGGTGGCTCCTCGATCGACTTCAGCAACACGTTTACCGCTTGATCGGTTAAGCGATCAGCATCTTCGACTATTACTACATGCCAATGACTGCTCGTTGGTGACATAGCCGCCTGCTTCACCAACTCGCGGGCCTCATCAACGCTGTAGCTCAGGCCCTCGGGGCGGATAACGTCAACATCGAAATGCCCACCCAAGGGAGCATTGCGGCAAGCCTGGCAGACCCCGCAGCCACCTTCGGGGCAAACCAGTGCCGCCCCAAAGCAGGTGGCCGCGGTTGACCGACCCGACCCTGGTGGCCCGGTGAATAGCCAAGCGTGGGTCATCCCCGGCCCCGGTTCACCTCGGGTCAGCAATTCAGCACCGGCTACCGCCCGCTCAAGTTGTGCTACCACCTCATCTTGGCCAACAAGGGCGTCCCAGATGCTCACCTTGGTATCAGTAACCGGTCAACGCGCCCAGCGATGACACCGGCTATCTCACTCTCCGGCAAGGTTGCATCAATAACCAGGTAACGACCCGGGTCAGTGTTGGCGATCTCCAAGAAGGCGGCCCGAACGCGCACGTGGTAGTCAATAGGTTCAGCCTCCAGTCGATCTGGATCGGTGATTCGAGTAAGGCCAAGCAACGGATCAATATCCAGCACGATTGTAAGATCAGGGAGCAGGTTGTTCGTTGCCCACAAACTTAGGTCGCGAACTTTTTCGGCACCTAGATCTCGGCCGTAGCCTTGATAGGCAACCGATGAATCAAGATACCGGTCACAAACTACGACAGCCCCCCGATCAAGTGCCGGACGGATGACGCGCGCCACGTGGTCCCCGCGCGATGCCGCAAATAGCAAGGCTTCCGACCTGGCGTCAAGGCCCACGAACTGCGGGCTGAGCAGGATATTGCGCATTGCCTCAGCCGCCGGAGTGCCACCGGGTTCACGGGTGCGCACGACCTCGTGGCCAGCCGCGATGAGGTGCTCGGCGAGCAGGTGTTCCTGAGTTGACTTGCCGGCGCCCTCGCCGCCTTCAAAGGCAATTAACGCACCAGGCTTGGCGAGCATGATTACCGCGAACCCGCCGGTGTTAGGGCCGCGCGCTTGATCGCCTTCTTATTCGGCTTCTTGGCGGTGCGCTTGGTGGCCGCCCTCTTCGCCGCCTTACTGGCACCCTTCTTCACCACCCGCTTCGTGGTCTTCTTAACGCCACCATCGAGTGCGATGCGCGAGCGACGCTCGGACAGCAGATCGCTGGCTCGGTCCACCGAAATGGTTGCCGGGTCATCGGCGGTGCGCAGGGAGGCATTAGTCGCCCCGTCGGTGACATAAAGTCCAAAGCGGCCTTCGCGCACCACGATCGGCAGGCCGGTGGTCGGGTCGTTACCAACTTCACGAATAGGTGCCGCCGCTTGGCCGCGGCCGCGCCGTTGCTTGGGCTGGGCGTAAAGGGCTAATGCTTGCTCCAAGGTGACGGTGAATATCTCGGCTTCACCTGCCAGTGATCTGGAGTCGGTGCCGCGCATCAGGTACGCACCGTAGCGACCATTTTGCGCCGTGATGTCTTCACTGGTTGCGGAGTCGACACCAACGACACGCGGCAAACTCAAGAGGCGAAGCGCGTCTTCAAGGTTCACGGTGTCCAAGGTCATGTCCGAGAACAGCGAGGCAGTTCTCGGCTTCGCTGACTTGGGCGAGCCCTCCGGCAGTACTTCGGTGAAGTAAGGGCCGTAGCGCCCGGTCTTGGCCACGATGTCCAGGCCGGTATCTGGGTCAACCCCAAGTTCACGATCACCTGACGGCATCGCCAATAGTTCTTCGGCTTTTTGGGCCGTCAACTCATCGGGCGCTAACCCGATCGGGATATTCGCCCGCTCCTCGCCGCGTTCGACATAAGCGCCATAGCGGCCAACGCGAAGGGTGGCATCGGTGCCCTCAATCGGGCTGGTGGCAATTTCACGTGCATCGATTGCCGACAGATCCTCGGTGAGTGGCTTAATGCCCGGGAACGGCCCGGAAACACTTTCCCCGCCTCGCCAAAATGCCCGCAACTGCTGCAACCGATCTGATTCACCATTGGCGATTAGGTCAAGGACGTCTTCCATGTTCGCGGTGAACTGATAATCAACCAAGGCTTCGAAGTGCTCTTCTAGTAATCGCACTACTGAGAACGCGGTGAAGCTGGGCACCAGAGCCGAGCCCTTTTTCCAGACATAACCTCGATCAATGATCGTCGACATGATGGATGCGTAGGTAGACGGGCGACCGATGCCTAACTCCTCAAGGCGCTGCACAAGTTTCGCCTCGGTGAAACGCGCCGGTGGACTCGTGCTGTGTGAGGAAGCCGCCAGGTTTGTCGCCTTGATGGCTTGGCCTTCAGACATGCTCGGCAGCTCACGTTCGCGGTCATCCTCATTCGAATCGTCAGCGACATCTTTGAGCGCCGCATAAAAGCCGGGGAAGACAACCACGGTGCCTGACGCGGTGAACTCCGCGTCGGTACCGGACTTAGTCACCGCACCAAACTTGACAGTGGTGGTGGCAACTTTCGCATTTACCATCTGTGATGCCACGGTGCGTTTCCAGATAAGGTCGTAGAGCGCGAACTCATCAGCGTTTAGCTCACCCGATACCTCTCCCGGGGTGCGGAATGAATCACCCGATGGGCGCACCGCCTCATGGGCTTCTTGGGCATTTTTCACCTTGCTGGCATATTTGCGAGGAGCATTTGGCACGTACTGCGCGCCGTACAAGTCGCGGGCCTGACTACGCGCCGCACTAATCGCCTGATCGGATAGATGCACGGAGTCGGTACGCATATAAGTGATGTAACCGTTTTCGTAGAGGCTCTGCGCAATGCGCATCGTGCGTTGGGCGCCCCAGCGCAGGTGGTTAGACGCCTCCTGCTGCAATGTCGAAGTAATAAAAGGTGCCTTAGGTGTCCGCTCACTTGGCTTTTGCGCCACCGAGCGCACCGTGAACGCGACATCCGCCAACCCGACAACTAGCTCCTGAACTGCTTTTTCATCAAGCAGGATCAAGTCCTTGGCTTTAAGTGCCCCGAGTTCATCGAAGTCCCGGCCAGTAGCAACGCGGACCCCGTCGACACTTGTTAACCTGGCATCAAAGCCACCGGGGGTGAAAGTGCCCTCAATATCCCAATACCCCGCAGCGCGAAATGCGATGCGTTCACGTTCACGGTCCACAACAAGTCGCACTGCAATCGACTGCACCCGACCAGCTGACCTAGCGTCACGGCCGATCTTCTTCCAGAGCACTTCAGACACCGGGTAGCCGTAGAGACGATCGACGATCCGGCGGGTCTCCTGCGCCTCGACCAGTGCCATGTCTAGGTCACGTGGATTCGCTACCGCCTCGCGGATGGCATCGGGGGTGATCTCGTTGAAGACCATGCGGTGGACCGGCACCTTGGGCCGAAGTACCTCGAGCAGGTGCCAGGAGATGGCTTCACCCTCGCGGTCCTCGTCGGTCGCGAGCAGGAGATCATCTGCGCCTTTCAGCGCCCGCTTAAGTTCGGCGATGGTCGCCTTCTTTGACTCATGAACGACGTAGAACGGCTGGAACTCGTCGTCAACATTGACGGCATACTTGGCCCAGGGCTTTTTGCGGTCCGCTTCGGGTAATTGGGAGGCTTTGACGGCCAGATCGCGAATATGTCCGACCGAGGCCAAGACGGTATAGCCGGCCCCCAGATAGCCGGCAATCTTCTTCGCCTTCGCTGGTGATTCAACGATCACCAAGGTTTTGCCTGACACAGTCACCCTTTCCTCACCCCCGGCCGATACGGCCTTGGGCGGAGTCTGACGCTAAGCCAGCCCCCAAAGTCAAATCCATCCGCCCCCACCCCGTAGTCCACTGGCCCTCGCTCCCCCTAAAGGGGGAGCGCAGCTAACCGCCCTGCGTCCGGATACCGGAACACAGGGCGGCCACGCGGGTCACGACTAACTCGCTGCCGCCGCCTGGTCCCCGACCGCAATCGGTCGCCGCTTGGAGATTACAACCGAGACAATGACGATGGCCGCTGCTACCAGCGCGATCGTCCACCGCAAGGTGGTATTCGCCGACGTGCCAAGTGACATGGTGACGATGGCCGGCGCGATCAACAACGCAACCAGGTTCATGACCTTGATCAGCGGGTTGATGGCCGGGCCAGCGGTGTCCTTGAATGGATCGCCGACGGTATCGCCGACGACGGTAGCGGTGTGGGCTTCGGAACCCTTGCCCCCGAAATGCCCGTCCTCAACGTACTTCTTGGCGTTATCCCAAGCCCCACCGGAGTTGGACAAGAACACCGCCATCAGCACGCCGGTTGCGATGGTGCCCGCAAGATAAGCACCCAGTGCACCGACCCCAAGGCCGAAACCAACGGCAATCGGGGTGAGCACCGCGAGTAGGCCTGGAGTGACGAGCTCACGCAGTGAATCACGCGTGACGATGTCAACGACCTTGGCGTACTCCGGCTTGGTGGTGCCTTCCATGATGCCGGGGATATCGCGGAACTGGCGGCGCACCTCGAAGATGACCGCGCCAGCGGCGCGCGACACCGCATTGATCGCCAATCCAGAGAACAAGAAGACGACCGCGGCGCCGATGATCAAACCAACGAGGTTGGCCGGCGATGCGACATCAAGGACACCGAAGAACTGATAGCCATCTGGAACAACCTTGCCCAGACCATCGGCGAGCATGCTCGGCTCCCAGCCGGTGCTCTTCGCCGCGGCAATAACCGTGTCGCGGAAGGCGCCAAACAGCGCGGTCGCAGCAAGTACCGCGGTTGCGATAGCAATGCCCTTGGTGATGGCCTTGGTAGAGTTACCGATCGCGTCTAGGCGGGTAAGAACCGCGGCACCTTCGCCGCGCACATCACCGGACATCTCCGCGATGCCCTGAGCGTTGTCAGATACCGGGCCGAAGGTGTCCATCGAGACGATGACGCCGACGGTGGTCAGCAGTCCGGTGCCGGCAAGGGCGATGGCAAACAGGCTGAGCAGCACCACGCCGCCACCGAGCAAGAACGCTCCGTAGACCGCGGCGCCAATCAACAGCGCCGAGTAGACAGCCGATTCGAGGCCCAGGGAAATACCCGACAAGATCACGGTGGCCGGGCCGGTCATAGAGGTCTTTGCGACATCATCGACCGGGCGGCGATTTGTCTCGGTGAAGTACGCCGTTAGCTGCTGGATCAACGCCGCGAGTGCGATGCCGATGAATACCGCGCCGATTACGAATACCCGTGGGTTAAGTGATGCACCCGTCAGATCCGCAGCGATACCGCCGAGTGATTCGATGCCAGCCCAATCGCCCGGCACCCACACAAAGACCGCGACGACAACAAGTACCGCAGATATCACCGCGGAGATAAAGAACCCGCGGTTGATGGCGGTCATGCCCGAACGATCGCTGGCGCGCGGTGAGACGGCGAAGATGCCGATGACCGCGGTGAGCACACCGATTGCCGGGATGATCAATGGCAGCACCAGGCCGAGTTCGCCAAAAGCTGCCTTACCCAAAATCAGGGCGGCGACCAAAGTGACGGCATAGGACTCGAAGAGGTCAGCTGCCATACCTGCGCAGTCGCCGACGTTATCGCCGACGTTATCGGCGATCGTTGCCGCGTTGCGTGGGTCGTCCTCAGGGATACCCTGCTCGACTTTGCCGACCAGGTCAGCGCCGACGTCGGCTGCCTTGGTGAAGATACCGCCGCCGACCCGCATGAACATGGCGAGCAGCGCGGCGCCAAAGCCGAACCCTTCAAGAACCTTCGGTGCTTCACCTTTATACACAAGAACTACGAGGGCGGCGCCAAAAAGGCCCAGGCCCACCGTGAACATGCCGGCCACCCCACCGGTGCGGAAGGCAATCTTCATGGCCTTCTGCTCACCGCCAGCGTCATTTGCGGCGGCGGCCACGCGCACGTTGCCCCGCACCGCGAGCCACATACCGATGTAGCCGGTGGTGCCGGAGAACACGGCACCGACCAGGAAGAAGATGCTGCGGCCGATGCGCTCACTGGTGGTTTCGGCCGGGAGCAGGAACAGGACAAAAAAGACGATGACCGCGAAAATCGCGAGGGTCTTGAACTGGCGAGTGAGATATGCAGATGCGCCCTCTTGGATCGCGCCCGCGATCTCCTTCATGCGATCGGTGCCTTCACTTGCTGACAGGACCTGGCGGACGAGAACGGCTGCCACGAATAGTGCGGCCAACGCAATGACGGCAACAATGACAACGAGGGTCATGTTGGCGCCAGATAACTCAATCATGGGTCTCCTGACCTACCGGGACAGCTGGGACTAAGGGAACGGGCGGAGTCTACGCAAGGGGCTTCCCAATCGGTCGAACAGGTGCGCTAAGTGGCCGCGAGGGCCGAATCCAGCGTGGCATGAATGTCGATCAGGGTATCGATACCGGTGATCGAGAACACCCGCATGACCCGAGGCTCGGCTATCACCAAGCCCAGCGAAGTACCGGCCTCGCGGGCCCGCTTTAGAGCGGTGACGAAAACGCTCAACCCCGATGAGTCCATGAAAGTGACATCGGTTAGGTCAACCACCACCGGCTGGCCGGCCGCCAGGGCCGGGCTAAGCACCTCTGCTAGATCAGGTGCGGTATGGATGTCCAGCTCACCGCTGACTGCGATCACGGTCGCGGGACCTACTTCACGTGAGTGCACGGCGAAATCCACGCGCCCACTGTGACACATGGGCGCTGCCGTCGCAGGCTATTGCTCGGGCTGACCAGCCCGGGAACTAGCCGCGATACCGGCAAATGGGCGGCCTAGGAAGTCAAATAGCCTCTGCACTATCCCCGGCGCCGGCACCGTGCCGCTGACAACCACATCACCGCGATCGAGATAGCACCCGATCAGCACCGCACCATTGGCCTGCGCAATGAGTTGGGCCTGGCCGCATTGTTGGTCACTTGACTGGTCAGTTGACTGGGCACCGGCGAGGGCCGCAAGGTCCATCGCCACGCTGGCCTGCTGACGGGCCACCGCGATTTGACCGGTGGCCATGGCGACAGAGCCACTAAGCAGCAACATAAAAGTTAGGACTAGGGACCAAAGCGTTGCGGCCCCACGGTCCGAGCGCAGGTGCTTCACCAACTGAGGTTTTCGCGAGCCACAACCGCGGACCGATGCACCTTCAAGCCAAGCCCCTCGAGCATCGGCAGTGGTAGTGCTACGTGCTGGGTTAGCTCAACCAGGACACTGTCGGCGCCTTGATTGATATTTACCTGCGCTTTGGGTGCCTGCTCGTTGGCCTTGCGCGCGATGACCTCGAGGCTTTCACCGCGGGCAATGGCTCGGGCTGACTCGCGAGCCACATCGCCCAACGAGAGGGCCGTAGTCGCAACACCAAGAGCCCAGATAAGTGACATCGCAACGCCGAACAGCATCGGAATTGCAATTGCGGTTTCTAGGAGCACACTACCGCGATCGCGCGAAAGAAAGGACTTAATCGTGCGGCGTGGTGGGCCAAGATGGCCCACCACCTCTCCCCCACATATTTTGGTCATCAGCCGAAGATGGCTTTGAAGGCCGATACAATTACGTTGAAGATCAGATCCTTGACGGCGTCGCTGGTCAGCAACTTAATTAAAATGCCACCGAGGCCGGCGACGGCGACGGTGCCGACTGCGTACTCAGCGGTCGAAAGGCCGCGCTCGTCTTTCATTAAACGTGAGAGCAAGAAGCGCATGGAGTTCTCCCTAATACCTGTGCATTGCCGACGAACGGTCGGCGCGTGCTGCCTATTGGCAAGTCCAACTTTGTTTGAGCTAGGCGATCGGCAACAGGGTCAGTAAATGCACTGTGGACAGGTAGTCAAATCCGAGGCGATTTGGGGATAACTTCAACCGTTGAACAGGTCACTTGCCATCGATGCGACTACAGGCACGACACCCAATAGCAAGAATGCCGGTAGGAAACATGCGGCCAGCGGAGCAACGGCACGAACACCAGCAGCACGCGCCGCCACTTCAACAGCGAGTCGGTGCCTGCGCCTTAAGTCATCCGCAGTGCCGGCCAACAAGGTTGAAAGTGGTGCACCCGAAGTGGTTGATCGCACGAATGCGAGCGCGATGGGAGCAAGGCATGGATCATCACGCAGGCCGGCCCACGCATCGGCCGGATCAGCGCCCAACTCCAAGGCCGCACCTATCGGCAATAGCAGTTCTGAACTCGGCGCCCCAACGGCATCGGCCACCGCGGTCAATGCCGCCCGCAGCGGCGCCCCGGCGGCCAAGGTGGCGGCCAAGAGGTCGGCGATGTCGGGGGCCTGTTTCACCAACGCGGTACGACGAGTGCGGGCTGCCCGCGACTCCAGCCGCATAGTTAGTTTCGGTGCAATTAACGCGATAGTCGCCCCGAGGATCACACCTGCAAAACCGCCGACGAGCAGGGCGACGCCAACACCGAACACAATTGCACTGGTTGTGGTCAAAGCCCCCCGTGACATCCGTCGTGCGACTTTAGGTTGAGCGAAGAGTTCGCTCAACCGCCCATTTGCACTAGGGCGCAGCCAAAACCAAACCGCAGCGAAGGCGGCGGCGGCGGCGAGCGCACTCACAGTTGGCGCTCCACGGCCGTAGCGATCCGCGAGGTCCAGGCCATCCCGGCCACCGTCAACAGCGCTCCGCCGAGCAAGCAGAGCAGCCCCGGCCCAGTGCCAAGCAACCACTGCAATGGGTTTGCGCCCATCAGCATCCCCATCGCCAACCCGATTAGCGGCAGGGTTGCGAGCATGCGGGCGGTAGCGCGCGGTCCGGCAAGTTGCGCTTCCAATTGCACGCGCACATCCTCGGCAACTCGAGCCGAAGCCGCTAATCGATCGACCGCAGTACTTAACCCACTTCCCGATGCTGAACTAACTTGCCAGCACGCGGCTAACGCCGCTAAAACTGGCTGCGCCTTCGCGTCTAGTCGCAGTGCCGAGGTGACGTCGCCATCAAGTCGCAAAGCCGCCAAAGTTGCGGGCCAAACCGGTGGGGAGCCGGCCGCATTTGCCAGGGCCACCCCGAGTGGCTGCCCACCACGAAGCTCGGCGACAAGTGCCGAGAGTGCTGCTACCGCCTTGGCGCGTTGTGCGGTTATCGCGCGTCGCGACGCCGGCCCGAACCCAAGGTGTGCGAGTAGGAGACTGGCTAGATTTCCCCGACGCAGGGTTGGTGCGATAAGGCCGCTGGTAGCCAGTCGCCGGCTCGCATCAACGGGCATCAGTAGCGCCACGGCGGCCGCAATGAGCAGAGCGCTAGCGAAAATCACGGAGTATCGATGCCGGCGCCGCCGACCCGGTCGGTCAATCGCCGGATACCGGGCTCGGGCAGCAATTGCCCCCCGTGCCGGCGCAGGGCCGGCACCGCCCGCACCAATTGATCCGGACCGCGCTCCAGCACATAGATGCCCTCCACGACTCGTTTCCCGGTTAAATCACGTTGCAGGTGCACCACTGCGTCAAGACCGGCCGCAACTAGAGCGTGAACTGCGAGACGGTCCAGGCCAGCCGCGAGACCAAGTGCCTCCAATCGCGCCGGCACATCTGCTGCTGAATTCGCATGCACGGTGCCGCACCCGCCCTCGTGTCCGGTGTTGAGGGCGGTCAGCAATTCGACCACCTCGGCACCACGCACTTCGCCGACCACAATGCGATCCGGACGCATTCGAAGTGTCTGCCTCACTAACTCGCGCATGGTAATCAACCCAGCGCCTTCAACATTTGCCACGCGCGACTGCAATCGCACCGCATGCGGGTGGTCTGGCATTAGTTCAGCGGAGTCTTCGATCATCACTATGCGTTCATCACCGGGCACCAAGCCAAGTAGTGCCGACAAAATTGTTGTCTTTCCGCTGCCGGTGCCGCCGCTGATGACGAACGCCAGACGCTGCTCAATGAGGCCTCGCAACCATTGAGCTCCGGTGGTGTCGATACTTCCCATCGACTCAAGATCAGCCAAAGTGAACGCCCGACGCGGCGGGACGCGGATAGAGATCAAGGTGCCGGCACCCGAGATCGGGGGGATCACCGCATGCAATCGGGTGCCATCGGGTAATCGGGCATCAACAAAGGGCGCAGAGTCGTCGAGTCGGCGGCCAGCAGAGGCAGCCAACCGTTGAGCCAACTTGCGCACATCATCATCGCAGCCAAAGACCACATCGGTACGCTCGATTCCGTTACCGCGATCAATCCAGACATTGTTCGGGCCATTGACCAAGACATCTGTCACATAGCCGGTGCGAAGTAATGGTTCAAGGGGCCCGGCACCGATCAACTCCTGACGCAACGACTCAACTAATCCGAGGACGGCGTCATCGCCCAGCACCACGCCTTCTGCGCGCAAGGCCGAAGCCACCCGGGTCGGCGTCGCATCCGCATGCGCCGCGATCAGCCGGGTGCGTACGCGATCAAGTAGCGGGGTGCTCATGCGACGCTCAATTGCGACACCGCACCACTTAGCGCCTCTACACAGGCTCGCGCAAATGGTGTGCGCGGGCCAGGTATCTCACCTTGCTCGGCGCTAACCGCAATTGCCGAGTCATCCGGCAGCGCAGTAACTAACCCCTGCCCCAAGGCCCGCTCCATATCACTCACTGCCAATCCACGCGGGGACTTGCGCATCAGCAGTGTCAGCGGTCCGCCAAAATTCAGGGCGGGCAGCAGTGCCGCCGCCGCCGCAACGGCTCGGACCGAGTTCGGTATCACCACGTATGCACTCGCCGATGCGGTCAAGGCGATAGTGGTGACAGCGTCCAACGTGCGCACTAGATCGACAACAACTAAGTCGTAGCCACGTACCGCAGCATCGAGTACACAGGTCATCGCCTGCGCATTTAGGGGCCCTGCGTACTGACGGCCAAATGACAGAACCGCAACACCACCAACATGCGGTAGTGCTTCATCAAGAGTTGTGACACTTAGTCGACCACGAGCGTCGGCAAGGTCAGCCCACCGAGCCCCCGGCACCTGCTCGGCTCCTAGTAGTAGATCAAGACCCCCACCGGTGACATCGGTGTCGATCAACAACACCCGCCGGCTCTGGCTTTGCGCCGACGTTGCCATCACGGCCGCAACAGTCGAAGCACCCGCCCCACCGCAGGCCCCCAGTACACAAACCACCACGCCCTGCCTCGACGGGCCCTCACCTGTTTCGGCGAGGCGCTCGATCAGCCAGCGCTCAGCATCGGGTAGTGACACGACGTGCTCCGCCCCGATTGCGATGGCATCTCGCCAAACCGAATCAGACACCGGCGGGGTATCAGTGTCACCGCTAAGTTCGCGGGCGATGACAATGACATCGCGGCGCCTGGGCAGGTTACTGAAATCGGCGAGCCGATCCACCCCGATCAGCACCAGCGGCGCGATCACCCACTGTGCCCGAGCGGAGTCGGCGTGCGTTTCGAGATGAATGTCAACGCCGGTTGCAGCGGCCAGCCTCAAAATGTCTTCGGTGAGCTCGCTATCGTCAGTAATCAGCAGTGGGCGCCTATTTTGCATAGGCCCACCATCTGTATTTTGAGCCCGTAGCACCAGTGGCGCATAACCACCTGTGGATATAAATTTGCGGGCTGTGGATAACGATTCCTCGTCAATTTGTGCACCACACGCGCTGCGTTAGGTGCAGGGTAGCCAGGTCGGGGTACCGTCAAGGGGTGAAAACTGCAGCCTTCTTTGATCTCGACAAGACCATCTTGGCGCGCTCAAGTTCATTTGCTTTTGCGCGCCCGTTCTATAAGGGTAGGTTGATCGGCCGCAGTGACGTAATTCGCAGTGCTTACGCACAATTTGTCTTTCTGGCCTCCGGCGCCGACCACGACCAAATGGAGTCAATGCGCACCTACATGTCAAAGTTGGTAACCGGCTGGGATGTCGACAAGGTCAAACAGATAGTCGCTGAGACTCTCGACGAGATCGTTGACCCGATGGTTTATGAAGAGGCCATCAAACTAATCGAAGACCACAAAGCCGAAGGCCACGACGTCGTCATCATCTCCTCATCAGGCACCGACGTTGTCGAACCAATTGGAGAACGCCTCGGTGCCGACATTGCAATCGGCACTCAAGTCGCCGTCGAGGACGGCCACTACACCGGTGAAATCTTGTTTTATGCATACGGTGAAGGTAAAGCCGAAGCCATGCTGGCCCTAGCCACCGAGCATGGCTACGACCTCACCAAGTGCTACGCCTATACCGATTCGCAAACAGATCTACCGATGCTTGAACTCGTCGGTAACCCTGTCGCAGTAAACCCAGATACCGAATTGCGCAAAATTGCCACGGAACATGACTGGCCGGTATTGGATTTCCAAACACCGGTCGCATTACGGAAAACAATCGACACCAAACAGGCGGCGGCCGCGGGCGCCGGGGTGGCTTTAGGTGCGGTCGCACTTGGTATTGCCTGGTACGCCCGACGCCGCTTCACCCGTTCCTAAGAACCTCCAGCCGCCACCCAACTTCGCTGGGTGCAACCACTTAGACGGTGACGGCTTTTGCGCCCAGCGCGCAGGCCCCGGCGAACCAGATCAGGTAGGCCGATGAGCCGGCCATGGTGCCCGACGCATAGGCCCGCATCGCGTCAACATAAGCCGGCCGCCCCATGGTGAACATCCCGTTTTCTGGGATCGTAAACAATGATGGATCCACCGCGCGCTCGGCGAGCACACAACGGGCGGCGGCGCGGGCCACCAGACCCGAACCCCAGGCAAAAGGCCGAAGGGTGAGCAACTCGGCATGCACAATGCCCGCGACCAAAATAGCCGGAGCCGTTGTCGGGGCGAGTACCAACTCCGCCAGCAGGGTCAACCGCGGACCCACCAGGGCGGCCGGTGGAAGCTGGCCGATGCGCAGCGCATCATCGGCCAACTCCTGTGATCGCGGTCTACCCAGTTCATCTTTGGCAGCAAAATCGTTGGCCGCGATGGCATGCAAGGCGGCGATTACCTGCAAGGGGGCCGTTGACCACGCACCCACCTGGCCCGGCACCGCCGCTGTGACGTCGATGGCCCGGGCCAGCACCCGGCCCATCGGGGAGTCGTCAATGACGGCGGTATCGGCCCCATCGATGGCTGCTGAATCGCGACCACCGCGCTCTATCGAGGCCCGGGCCACGGCCGCTGCATTACTGCGAATATCGCGGCGCCAGAGCACCGAATCGATCTCCGCACGGGCGGCAGCCAAAACCCGGGCTACCTCTAGGTCTTGGACAAGGGCGGCAAATGGGTCTGCGCCTAGCACCTTGCCCTCAATTTCCGACACGCTCCCCATCTAACCGCCCGGTTCGCCATAATGCACTGTGCCCTCACAAACCTTGGAAAGTGCAGCCCACGAGAACCTCTCCTTCGCGCCCTCCGCGGCGTTCGTCGCGCAGGCGAATGTCACCGCTGCGGCGTATGAGCAAGCAGCCGCCGACCGCATTGGATTTTGGGCGACCCAAGCAGGGCGCCTTTCCTGGGCGACGCCGTTTAATGAAGTACTCGACTGGACCGATGCACCATTTGCTAAGTGGTTCGTCGGCGGCAAACTAAATGTTGCCTACAACTGTGTCGATCGCCACGTGGAGGCCGGATACGGCGATCAGGTGGCAATTCAATTTGAGGGTGAACTTGGCGATCAACGCGATATCACTTACGCACAGTTGCAACGCGAAGTCTCACAGGCTGCCAATGCGCTAATAGAACTTGGCATAACCACCGGTGATCGAGTTGCCATCTACCTGCCGATGATCCCCGAGGCAATAATTTCGATGCTAGCTTGTGCTCGGTTGGGGGCACCACACTCCGTTATTTTCGGCGGCTTCTCAGCACATGCACTAGAAAGCCGCATCAACGACGCTGAGGCGAAACTGGTCATCACCGCAGATGGGCAACATCGACGCGGCAGTATCTTGCCCCTTAAGCATGCGGTTGACGAAGCAGTCGCGAACACGCCCACCGTCGAGCATGTGCTGGTTGTGCACCGCACCGGACTTGATGTTGATTGGGACGACTCCCGCGATGTTTGGTGGCGCGACCTTGTTGACCGCCAACCCACCACGCACACCCCCGAAGCCTTCGATAGTGAGCATCCACTTTTCATCCTCTACACGTCGGGCACAACCGGTACCCCAAAAGGCATCCTGCACACCACCGCTGGTTACCTAACCCAAACTTCATACACGCACCATGCCGTGTTTGACCTCAAACCCGATACCGATGTGTATTGGTGCACCGCCGACGTCGGCTGGATAACCGGCCACTCCTATGTGGTCTACGGCCCATTAGCTAACCGAGTCACTCAGGTGATCTACGAAGGTACTCCTGATACACCAACCCAAGACCGTTGGTGGGATGTGGTGGAACGTCACAAAGTCTCAATCCTCTACACCGCGCCCACCGCGATTCGAACTTTCATGAAGTGGGGGGACGATTTACCAAATGGCAAGGATCTTTCCTCACTTCGCCTGCTTGGCTCAGTTGGTGAACCCATCAACCCCGAAGCTTGGCTTTGGTACCACGAGGTAATTGGCGGTGGCCGCTGCCCGATCGTCGACACCTGGTGGCAGACCGAAACCGGAGCAATCATGATTTCACCGCTTCCTGGAGTAACAACTTGCAAACCTGGGTCCGCGATGACAGCACTGCCCGGCATCGGTACCGCCGTTGTTGATGACCATGGGCTGCCAACCGAGGAAGGCACCACCGGCTACCTAATCCTCACCGAGCCGTGGCCATCAATGCTGCGTGGTATTTGGCGCGATCCCGAACGCTACAAAGAGGGTTACTGGAAGCGCTTCCCCGATGTGTACTTCGCCGGTGACGGCGCCCGCCTAGATCACGACGGTGCGATTCGCTTACTAGGCCGAGTCGACGACGTCATGAACGTCTCCGGACATCGCATCTCGACCACCGAGGTGGAGGCGGCACTTGGTTCCCATCCAAAAGTCGCCGAATCGGCGGTAGTCGGGGCCACCGATGCCACCACCGGGCAAGGCATCGTTGCCTTTGTGATTCTCAAGCGGGGTGTTGCCGAGGAAGGCGCCGGGCGCACCTCGGTGATCACGGAGTTGCGCGAGCATGTAGCGCACGAGATCGGGCCAATCGCAAAGCCGCGGCAGATACTCATCGTCGCTGAATTACCGAAAACGCGATCCGGCAAAATCATGCGCCGCCTACTTCGTGATGTGGCCGAGCAGCGCGATATCGGTGACGCCACCACCCTTGCAGATCCAGCCGTTATGAGCCTGATCGCCGATGGATTAAAGAACTCATCCTCAGATGGGGACTAAACAAAACTGACATTAGCTCAGTGTATACTTACACCGTGACCCTTTCTCTTGCAATTGCAATCTTTGTTTTGGCGTACGTACTGATCGCAAGTGAGAAAATCAGTCGGATTGCCATCGCACTTGGCGGCGCTGCAGCGATGTTTGTTATTGGCGCAACTGATGCTGATAAGGCTTTTTTTAGCCACGAAACTGGAATCGACTGGGATGTAATTTTCCTACTTCTTGGCATGATGATCATCGTTGGCGTAATCCACAAAACTGGGCTATTTGAATTTTTAGCAATTAAAGCCATAAAGAAAGCCGATGGCAGTCCCAAAAAAGCTTTGATATTTCTAATTATTTTCGTGGCTATTGCTAGCGCAATCCTAGACAACGTCACAACTATTTTGCTTGCCGTTCCAATGACAATAATTGTTTGTAGACAACTAAATGTTAAGGTAATTCCATTTTTACTCTCTGAAGTTTTCGCATCTAACATTGGTGGCGCCGCCACACTAGTTGGAGACCCGCCCAACATCATCATCGCAAGCAGGGCCGGACTCAGTTTCAATGATTTTCTAATCCATATGGCACCACTGGTCATTTTGGCAATGGTTGTAGTCACACCACTTATGGTGTGGATGTTTAGAAAAGAGCTGGTAAACACCATCGAAGATCGCGCGCGTGTGCATGAATTAGATGAATTCAGTTATTTGAAAAATCCTGATTTGATGAAAAAATCCTTGGCTGTGCTTTCGCTCGTTGTTGTGGGATTTTTAGCGCACTCGGTAATTCATACCGAACCTTCAGTTATCGCCCTCCTTGGAGCGGGTCTACTTATTGCAATCAGTGGATTGAAACCAGTTGATTATGTCCAAGACGTTGAGTGGGGGACCCTCGTATTCTTTGCTGGTTTATTTGTCATGGTTGGGGCATTAGTAAATGTGGGCGCACTGCAGATGCTTTCCGATTATCTGGCCGCTCAAGTTGACGGTAAGCCAGAACTGGCCACTGGCGTATTGCTCGTGTTATCGGCGATAGTGTCGGGGATCGTCGACAACATTCCTTACGTTGCGACTATGTCACCGGTTGTTGCAGATTTAAGTGCCGTGGTACCGGCAGAGCACGGCAATGTGCTTTGGTGGTCACTTGCATTTGGATCCGACTTCGGTGGTAACGCCACGATAATCGGCGCTAGCGCAAACGTAGTAGCCGTCGGGTTAGCGGCAAAAGCGGGATACAAGATTTCGTTCTGGCAGTTTGCAAAATACGGAATCCCGATTACCATCATTTCAATTGCGATTGCTGCACCATATCTTTTTCTTAGATATTTTTAACAAGCAGAGTAGTGGTACCGATCTTCGCATTTTTCGCAGCCGGGGTCTAAATCCGATCTGTTGGACTGGCAGACGCCCTATCAATACCGGAGGCACTCGGGGTACTAGTGGGTTTAGTTGTCAGCAAACCAGTCGGTGTCATTTCACTCGCATGGGTCACTACCCGCCTCAGCCGAGCATCGTTAGCGCCCGGTATCGCATGGCGCGATGTCTTCGCGGTCGGCTTGCTTGCAGGTATCGGTTGTACGGTTGCCCTACTTATTACCGAGTTGGCCTTCCCCACCAACACCGCGCAAATGGACACCGCGAAAACCGCAGTGCTAGTCGCCTCCCTGATAGCGGCGGCTATCGCGTCATTGGCCCTGGTGACTCGAAATCGCCACTACGCGGCCCTTGCCGACGCTGAGGAGCAAGATGAGGACCAGGACGGAATCCCAGATGTGTGCCAGCAGGGGCCCGGGCGGTAGCCTCTACCCGGAGGATCACCATGGCGGCTAAAACCGAACCGAGCATCTCTGAGCTGGTGGGCAAGGTTATTTCCGATGCCCAGCGGCTGGTGATGGCGCAGTTGGCCCTAGCCAAGGATGAGATTGGCAAGGCGGGTTCGCGCATGGGCGCCGGGGTCGCGCTTGGGGTAGCAGCTCTAAGCCTCATCAGCCTGGCAACGGTTTTCCTGCTCATCGCTCTGGCCTACGGTCTGGTGCAACTCGGACTGCAAACCTGGCTCGGCTTCTTGATCGTCGCCCTGCTACTTATTCTCGGTGCTGTCATTACCGGGCTGATCGCGCGCAAGAAGCTTCTCGAAGTTCGCAGCGGGACTATGACCACTATCGATGAACTCGGCAAGACCGCGAGTGCGTTGGGGGCCACCGATCCCGAGAGTCCCGGCATCTGACCCGTGCCGATTGTTGACCCTGAGCAGGCTATCCGCGTACCCGGACCTTGGACCCATCGGGATGTGCCCGCCCACGGTGCGCGCTTCCATGTTGTTGAAGCAGGTGAGGGCCCCGCGGTGGTGCTCTTACATGGCTTTCCCACCTACTGGTGGACTTGGCGCAAACAGCTAACGGCACTAGCCGAAGCCGGCTATCACGCCATCGCGATGGACCTGCGCGGCTACGGCGGCTCTGACCACACTCCGCACGGCTATGACCCGATGAGCCTTTCGGCCGACGTCGCTGGCGTGATTCGTTGCCTTGGCGAATCCGATGCGATCGTCATCGGCCATGGTTGGGGTGGCTTGATCGCCTGGTCGATGGCCGTTACGCAACCAGATGCAGTACGTGGCATCGTCACAGTTTCAGCCCCACATCCACGGTTGATGCGCCGGGCGGCACTGCGGCCACGGCAATTGGCGAAGCTGGGTTACCTTGCCGGTTTCCAAGTACCGTTTTTGCCGGAAAATTCGTTCATGAAAGCTGACGGCAAGCGCATCAGTGATCTGCTGACAAAGTGGTCGGCCGACCCGGCTTGGGTTGATGAAGCCGGTGAGATGTATCGCGCCGCATTTTTGCGCTGGCCAACCGCACATACCGCAATTGAATACCACCGCTGGTCGGTGCGATCCCTGCTGCGTCCAGATGGGCTGCGCTACATGTCTGCGATGTCGGCGCCAATCCAGATGAATGTGCTCCAGATCCACGGCACCAAAGATCCAATGGTCCTGCTCAATAGTTGTGAAGGTAGCGATAAGTACGTAAGTGCCGAATATGAATTCAAAACGTTGCCGACCGGGCACTTTCCGCATGAGGAAGCCCCAGCAGCCTTCAACGAACTTGTCCTGCCGTGGCTTGTTGAACAGCATAATTAGGTTCATGCAGCGCCCACGTGATCGCTACGGCAGGCCACTGGCACCAGATACCCCGGCGGAACAAATAACCCCAGCCGTACCCGAGCGTACGATCATCACCAGCGCCGAGGCGTGGACCGAGGCGATCAACTACCTGAATCAGGATTTACCCTTTCACGCGCACGAAGTCTTCGAGCAACGCTGGCGTTGTTGCCCGCCCGCAGAGCGTGACTGCTGGCGCGCTCTTGCCCAATGGGGTGCCGCACTTACCCACCTAGCCCGCGGCAACCCCAAGGGCGCTCGCGAGGTAGCGCGCCGAGCAAGTGAGCTATTTAGCAACTGCACTATCGTCGCGCCGGTGGATCGTGATTTCGTACTCACTTCACTCGCCGGTCTCATGTCAAATGAATAGGTGGGGGTGACCAATAACCGAGGACTACTTTGGGGGTGGGGACGCTAACTGCCGGCCGGATAGGGCAGGGTTGGGTTACTGAGTTGATTTGACTGAGTTGATATCGAGATACGGAGGCGAACATGGCCCGCATTGCCAGACTTGATGTCGATACGCTCAAGCGCGAAGTCGAGGCTGGCAATATCGACACCGTTGCCGTCGCCATCACCGACATGCAAGGGCGCCTGCAAGGCAAGCGGATTCACGCGCACTATTTCGTCGACGAGGTCCTAGGCCATGGCACCGAAGGCTGCAATTACCTCCTGGCTGTAGACGTAGACATGAAAACCGTCGATGGCTACGCGATGTCATCATGGGAAACCGGTTACGGCGACCTAGTGATGCGCCCCGACCTTGGTACCTTGCACTACCAACCATGGCAGCCTGGCACCGTTGGAGTGTTATGCGATGTGCTCTGGGAGGACGGCTCCGATGTCGTCGCATCACCGCGCCAGATCCTGCGCAAGCAACTGGCCCGCCTGGCTGATGCAGGTATGGGCGCATTCGTTGGCACCGAGCTTGAGTTCATTGTGTTCTTGGATTCCTATGAAGAAGCTTGGGAGAGCGGTTACCGCGATCTGACTCCCGCGAATCTTTATAACGTTGATTATTCGATGCTCGGCACCGCGCGCGTTGAACCACTGCTCCGTCGCATTCGCAACGAGATGACAGCAGCCGGCATGACCGTGGAGAGCGCAAAAGGTGAATGCAATCTCGGACAGCATGAGATCGCCTTCAAATACACCGATGCACTCGCAACCTGCGACAACCACGTCGTCTACAAGACCGGCGCGAAAGAGATCGCCGCCCAAGAAGGTCTATCACTAACATTCATGGCCAAGTTCAATGAGCGTGAAGGCAGCTCATGCCACATCCACTTGTCCTTCCGCGGCAACGACGGCTCGATGGTCATGGCCGACGACGCCGACCCCTCCGGGATGTCGGCCTTGGGTAAAGCATTCATCGCCGGTCAGTTGGCACACATTAATGAACTCATGATGCTTTATGCGCCCCAGATCAACTCTTATAAGCGCTTCGTTCCCGGTTACTTCGCGCCGACCGCGGTGCGCTGGGGTCGCGATAATCGAACGTGCGCCTTCCGCCTCGTCGGTCACGGGCAATCATTACGGCTCGAAAACCGGGTGCCCGGCGGCGACGTGAATCCGTACCTCGCCGTTGCCGGGATGATCGCTGCCGGCCTTGATGGCATCGAACGCAATTTGCCCCCTGAGCCCGCCTTCCAAGGCAATGCCTATTCAAGTGACTCCGCCCATGTGCCATCTGACATGCGCGATGCACTCAAATTGTGGGAGTCATCAAAGTGGATCACTGACACCTTCGGTGCCGCGGTGCAGGCGCACTACGCGAATATGGGCCAGGTGGAACTCGCCGCCTTCGGCAAGGCGGTTACCGACTGGGAGCGCTATCGCAGCTTCGAACGCCTCTAGGCCCTGCCCCGGCATCTACTAATCAACTATTCAGGAGAAAAAATGCACGCCGTAATCAACCCGGCCACCGAAGAGATTGTTGCTAAAGTTGCAGCGACTTCAGCTGAGGAAGCAGACCGCGCCATCGCCAGAGCGCATGCGGCATTTGACTCTTGGCGCGCAGTCGCACCAGGGGATCGAGCGAATCTGCTGCGTAGATTTTCTGATGTAGTACGCGAACACGTTGAAGAACTAGCGCTACTTGAAGTTAAGAACTGCGGTCACACCATCGGCAATGCCCGCTGGGAGGCAAATAACGTCGCGAATGTCCTGAACTATTACGCCGGTGCCCCGGAGCGGCTCTTCGGCCAGCAGATCCCAGTGCCAGGTGGTGTCGACATAACCTTCAAAGAGCCAATCGGCGTCGTCGGCGTCATCGTGCCGTGGAACTTCCCGATGCCAATTGCCGCCTGGGGTTTCGCGCCCGCGTTAGCGGCGGGGTGCACCGTGGTGTTGAAGCCCGCTGAACTAACTCCCCTGACCGCCATCCGCTTAGGTGAGCTGGCCCTTGCCGCCGGAATTCCGGAGGACGTCTTCATCGTCCTACCCGGCAAGGGGTCCGTTGTTGGTCAGCGGTTCGTCGACAATCCGCTTGTCCGCAAAGTGGTTTTCACCGGGTCAACATCGGTGGGTGCCGCAGTCATGGCTGGTTGCGCAGCACAAATCAAGCCGGTCACCCTTGAACTTGGCGGCAAAAGTGCGAATATTATTTTCGCCGACGCCGATATTGAGAAGGCCGCTGCAACCGCGCCTTACGGGGTATTCGATAACGCCGGTCAGGATTGCTGCGCTCGATCGCGCATCTTGGTGCAACGCTCAGTATTGGATCGCTTCATGGGGCTTTTGGAGGCCGCCGTCAAGGGCGTCGTTGTTGGTGACCCGGCACTCGAACAAACCGAAATGGGTCCACTCATTTCGCGTGCGCAACATGACACTGTCTCGTCTTATGTGCCAAGTGATGCACCCATTGCATTTCAAGGTAGTTGTCCAAGTGGGCCGGGCTACTGGTTCGCTCCAACCGTGCTAGCACCGGTAGCACCTGATGCCCGGGCATTTCGTGAAGAGATTTTCGGCCCGGTTGTTGTCGTCACCGCTTTCGAGGATGAAGCAGATGCGATCTCGTTGGCAAACGATTCAGAGTTTGGGCTTTCGGGTTCCATCTGGACCCGGGATGTCGGTCGCGCCCTGCGCGTTGCCCGTGGCGTCGAATCGGGCAACCTATCGGTCAACTCCCACTCATCGGTTCGCTACTGGACCCCATTCGGCGGATTCAAGCGATCCGGGCTCGGCCGCGAACTAGGCCCCGATGCGCTAGACGCATTCACCGAAACCAAGAATGTATTCCTGAGCACCGAAGACTAAATCCACCACCAGTAGCGACCCCACTGAATAGGAATTGAGGAATCATGAGCGACAGCAAATGCCGCCGACTCGTTGGTCGCGTCGCGGTGGTTACCGGCGGGGCCAGCGGTATCGGTCTGGCAACAGTGCGACGGTTCGCAGACGAAGGCGCGTTAGTCGTGATTGGTGACGTCGACCCGTCAGCCGGTGAAGCAGCCGCCGCTGAAGTTGGCGGCCTATTCATCAAAACCGATGTAACTAACGCGGAGCAAGTTGCTGCCATGTTCCAAGTGGCTAAGGACACCTACGGCAGCGTCGACATTGCCTTCAACAATGCTGGTATCTCACCACCGGATGACGACTCAATCTTGGAGACCGGCATCGACGCCTGGCGCCGAGTACAAGAAGTCAATCTCACCTCCGTGTTTCTTTGTTGCAAGGCCGTCCTGCCCTACATGCTCAAGCAAGGCAAGGGCTCGATCATCAACACGGCATCTTTCGTAGCTACCATGGCTGCCGCCACCTCACAGATCTCCTACACGGCCTCAAAGGGCGGCGTCCTCGCGATGAGCCGCGAGCTCGGCGTGCAATTCGCGCGCTCTGGGGTGCGGGTCAATGCCCTCTCCCCCGGACCGGTCAACACTCCACTGCTTATTGAGCTCTTCGCCAAAGATCCAGAACGCGCAGCGCGTCGCCTCGTCCATATTCCTTTCGGTCGCTTTGGCGAGCCCAATGAAATTGCCGCCGCGGTCGCCTTCTTAGCGAGCGACGACTCATCGTTTATCACCGCATCTAATTTCTTGGTAGACGGCGGTATCTCCGGGGCGTACGTCACTCCGCTATAGACCTGAACCGGTGCGCTGGGTGCGCGCGTTTTCGTCGTGAAACCCGCAGTTTCGGTCGGTGTTAAACCTGTTTGGGGTCACGCGGCTGGGTGTTTGACAAAGTGGGCCTGGGTTACTTGGCCGCGTACCTGCCAGGCCACCTGCCCGCTGGCCAGTTCGAGATCTTCACCGCGTTACCCGGTACCAAGGTGCCAGGCACATTACGTAATCCGCCCGCTACCAGTGGCCCTTGGCCAGCACTAAGGCCACCTGGGGTGTTTGAGTTCACTGCCGCGAACAACCGACCCCCAACCAACAGCGGTCAGGGGCCAGTAACGGGGTTTAAACACCCCACCTAGCGGTAGGGACGGGTGCTACTCTTCATTACCCTCAAAA
>JAQCEO010000076.1 GCA_027729805.1 Actinomycetota bacterium | reverse complement strand
CCTGGGCCTTAAGGCCACCTCATTCCAACTCACCGATTGCGGCCCGGGCAGAGATGAGCAGATCATTGCGGACTTCGGTTCGGATTGGGGTAACAAAGGTTCGATCGACATTCTCGAATCCAATATCGGTTGCGAGGATGGCCCCGATGGCGCGGGCCCGGTGACCACGTTCACGGCTCACGGTGCTACCGCAACCATTATGGGAAGTTGCAAGGGCGGCAAGAGCACCTGCACCAAGTCGAATCCGGCGCTGCTGCGCAAGGGCCAGGGCTATACAACCGTGACATTGCCGGCGGTGAGCTCGGCGCTGAAGTCCACTTACGTTGAGGTCTATACAACTAAGATGTCGGTCAAGGACATCAAAGAGTTCGTCGCCGGACTTGAACCCGTCAACTAGATCTACCAGGTTATGCGGTAAGCCCGGCATTTTAGGATCCACTATTGGCCAAGCTGGTTGTTAGTCAATTGATGACGAGCAAGTGGCTGGCCGTTGATGTAGGTCGGCGCATTTCACGGGGTTACCGGGCCGGCCAGGAAAGCCGAGCGGTGATCGAGATTCTTTCGGGGCCAAATCCCTTGGCCAGTACACTGCTTAGGTGTTACCGTTTAGTCCTACGAAAGGGTGAATAAATGACCTGGGTACTTATCGCCATCTTGGTGCTAATTGTTATCTTAGTGCTCGTCGGCGTTGCTCAGTTTAATAAGTTGCGCAGCCTGAACCTGCTCTGCACCGGCGCCCTCGGAGACATCGACACCTTGCTCACCAAGCGGGCTGACTTGATCCCGAACTTGGTGTCCACCGTGCAAGGTGCCAAAGATTTCGAGTCGTCAACCATCCAAGCGGTGACCCAAGCTCGCACCGCTGGCATGCAGGCGCAAAGCCTTGAGGCCAAGGCCGAGGCTGACGGCATGTTGACCCAGGCGCTCGGCAAGTTGTTTGCTGTCGCCGAGGCATACCCAGCGTTGACAGCCACCGAGAACTTTCGACTCCTGCAGGTGCAGCTGTCTGAGATTGAAAGTCAACTGCAGTTCGCGCGCCAGTTCTATAACGACACCGTGGTCACACTCAACACTGCCGTTGTCACGGTGCCGTCGATGTGGTTCACCGGCATCGCCAAGGTGACTGAACGTTCGGTATACGCCGAGACCGATGAAACCAAGCGGGTCGTGCCAAAGGTTGAGTTCTAGAAGGTGCTCGCAAGACGCTTCCGCTTAATCGCTTTATGGGCGGCTTCGCTATTTCTACTTTCAGCCGGTGTTGCTTCGGCTGTCAGTGCACCCCACCTGGAAGCTTCAATTAATCCGTGGGAATCGATTATTTCCTATGACGTAGTTGCGCAGGTGCAACCGAACACCGATCTACTGATCACCGAAACTATAGTCTACGACCCGGGCACCGATGAGGTCCATCGCGGCATCCTGCGCGATATCCCACTGCGGGATGAACTATCTAATGGTGATATTCGCACCTACGGTGTCGAAATCGAATCCATCAGTCGGGACGGCGCTGACGTAATGTATGCGCAGTCCAGATCCGATTCCTATATTTCCCTGCAGATCGGCGACCCGGACATACCTATCGAAGGACTACATACTTTCGTTATTTCCTATCGGGTCACCGACGCTTTGGATGTCATCAAGGCCAGTGACCTGTCCGCTAATTCACCCCCTGGCATTAGCGCTGGGGATATCGAGCTGTATTGGGATTTCATCGGCACGCAGTGGCCATTTCCGATTTATCAGGGCCGGGCAATAGTCACCGGCCCGTCGCCGGCGGTTGCCGCCCTTTGTTATGCGGGCCCGCAGGGCTCAACCGGCTCGTGCCTGCTCGAAGAAAATGTCGGCCCGGGAGCCGCCACCGTCATGACCGCTGACCTAAGTGCCGGCGGTGGCCTGACCGGCGTCATTGGCTGGGCGCCAAGTGGCTTCACCCAAACCCCGACACCGAATATCAGTGCTGATCCCAGTGCCGAAGATGCGGCCCGCGCCGGCGCGTTGGCGCCGGTCCTGTTGCTGATTGGTGCCGCGGGCGCCATCGTGCCAATCGTGATAGCCGTGATGCGCCGGCGCACCAGTGCGGGCGTAGTACTTGCCGCGACCCCGGTGCGCTACCAGCCGCCGAAGGGTTTGCGCCCAGCGCAGGTGCAGGCCGGTATTTCCGGCACGGTGGATGCCCGTGGTTATTCGGCAACCCTGTTGGATCTGGCAGCCCGTGGGCACATCACCGTCAAAGAGCAAGCCGGTGGCATTTTCTCGGGCGGGGGCATGGATTTAACCTGGACCGGGACCGGTAATGATGAGTTGGCCGACTGGGAGACGGCGCTACTTGCCGCCATCTTCAAAGGTGCACAAACAGCGTCAATAGGTGAATACGATGCAATTCTCGCCGCCGCCACCGAGTCACTTTCGAGCCAGCTTGCCACCGAGGCGACGTCAACAGGTCGCTTCAATCCACTGGGCGAAGTCCCCGATCGGCCCTATAAGTTAATAGCCGCCTTAGGCGGGCTCATGCTCGTTGGCGGATTGGTATCGCTGATCTTCGCCGAAGCGTTCACCATCGGCGCGGTGTTTGGCATCATCGGGCTCGGCCTGCTGATCGGTGGGGTCGCGGGTGCAATCATCACCCCGCGGCAGCAGACCAAAATCTCGGCCGCGTTCCTAGGTGAAGTCGAAGGTTTCAAACGACTACTTAATTCGGACTCGGCCGATGCCCGTCGTGACTTTGCGCAGAAGATCAACCTGCCCCCGGCCGCGATCTTTGCGACCTTTATGCCGTACGCCGTAGTACTTGGCCTCGAAGACACGTGGCTGAAGAACTTCCCGGACCTGCGACCAGAAGAGTTGAAGAACTACGGGATTTACGTAGCCAGTATGTACGCGATGGCTGCGTGGTCATCGAGTATGGAATCAAACTTCGACGCCGGCATGACGGAACGTTCCAGTGATTCCGGTTTCAGTGGCGGCGGCGGTTTCAGTGGCGGCGGCGGCGGTGGCGGCGGCGGGGGTTCGTTCTAGCCCCGCCGGCAACCGACTAGGAAGTGCACGCCGCCCGGGCAGCTCGAACCCGGCCCACGGCAAGGGCATTAACGCAACTGGCCTGCAATGCGGGCGTTGTTGCCGATGAGGTGCCATCGGTCACCGCCTGGGTGATTGTCGTTGCCAGATCAAGTCGCACCAAACTCGCGGCCATGGTCACCAGGTCACGCTCGGCACCACTGCTGATCGCTGGGGTGCGAAGGTCCTCGCGCACGGCAGCCCGGTCTTCTTCGGGCAGGGCCCGCAGCCCCGACCAGATGTACACCCACTGCAGCCGCTTGGCTTGGTCGATGGCCGAGCCGATCTGCCCAGAACCCAGCGAGGTAACCAATTGGGCAGCCAGATCGATGCGGCGCTCAGCGGCCGCTTCGGTGATCACCAGCGGATACTCCGCCTCCAATGCAACCGGCGGTACGAATGTCTGACTAAGTGCGATCCAAGTTGAACTTGAAGCTTGTTGCTCAGCTTCGGGCTCACTACCTGGTTCACCACATGGCCCTACCCCTTGATTCATTGCCCATCATGGGTGCTCCAATTCCACGATACGCCCGGCAAACCGCTTTGGCTAGCCAACCGCGTCTTGGGTTCTATGCATCACAAAGATAAACCCCACCACTGACAGTCCTGATGTACGTACAAACTGCCGTGGGCGCGGCTACCCCCCCGGGGCCGCCTACTTCGTGGCGGTTAGCACCCCGGCGAGCTCGGCGGTGGTGAAATCCCCGATTGCCGATTCATCCTGCGCAAACCGGTACAGCGCGACGGAGAAGATAGCGCGCAGCGCAGAACCAACCAGCAAACCGAAGAGGAATAGCAGCACGCCGATCAAAATGGCGGCGACACCTAGCGAGGGCACCATCGAAAGTAACCACGTACCGCCCAAGATCAAAACGATTGCGGGGATCAAGATCAGCGCGACGCCAAGCCCAATGCGCACGCCACCGATCAACTGTGTGCCCCACTTGGCTTTGACCAGTGCAGCTGACTTCTTGATGGCGTCAATGGCATTGTCGTTATCGAACATGATGTGAGGTGTGACGAAGAAGGTGATGATCGACCAGGCGGCGGCACCAGCCGAGGCGATCAAGGTCGTGACGATTGCCGCCGCCCCGTTACCGCGGCCGCGGAGTAGCCCAAGGATGGTACTGACGACCGCACGCACGATCGACCAAACGAATAGTGGCCCGAGTTTACCGAAGGCCTTGCCGAAGCCGTAGCCCACGTGGGAGTTCCGCCCGGCAAGTTCTTCGTCAATCGATGCGACTAGCGCCGCCCCGGCAATCACGAAGGCGAAGTTGACGAAAATTAGCCCGATGAAGCCGATAACCCACGCCAGCCAGGTTATGTTGGCGATGGCTACGACGATGGTGAAGGCGCCGAAGATGAGGATTGGCACCAAGGAGAGCACCACCCCAAGGATCGGGAACAACATGAAGTACTTATTCGACCGTAGTAGCGCCCAGCACTTCTTGCTTAGGAGTTTGCCGTCTCTTTGTCGGCTCATGGGCGAAATATAGCAGTGAATTTGGTATTGGCAGATCACGCAACACGGAGGGCGGCGGGTAGCAGTTGCCCAGCACCCGTGGGCCAAGCAGTGGGGTCGGCCCCGAGCTCATTAAGTAGATCGATCTGCGTCAGGCACCAAGGTGACAGGGCCAACGCACCGCACTTGGCATCGCGCACAACTTCAGCCCACGGCAACCACCTGGTGTCTTCGACTTCGGTCGGGTCGGGTGTCAATGCTGCACCCGGTTCCACCACGGCCATCAAGACCGGACATATCTCATTTTCGATGAGCCCGTTCATTTCGGCCCGGTATTGAAATGTCGGCAGGATGACTCGCGGCTTGGTTAGTTCCAGGCCTAACTCATCGCGGCAACGTCGCATGGCCGCCGCGGCCACGCTCTCATCGGGGCCCGGGTGCCCGCAGAGGGAGTTTGTCCAAAGACCGGGAAATGTCGACTTCGATAACGCACGTTGACTAAGCAAGAGCCGGTTATCGGTGTCGAAGACATAGCAGGAGAAGGCCAGATGCAGGGGGGTGTTGCCGTGGTGCACGAGGGATTTCTCCAAGGTGCCTGCGGCGGATCCGTCGGCATTCAGCAGTACTACCAACTCAGGTTTTGACATGGCAAAATGATAATCCGAATTAGACAGGTTTGAGACTGAACCCGGAAGTTAGGTGATAGCCGCAAACTAACCTGCTTTGCAGGGTCAGCCCCCCTGCTGGTTTCCGATGCCACCTTTATAGGTTGGCTCGAAAATCTTCAGGGCGGACGCGGTTGGTGCCGCAAAGACCACCGGGTACGGCCCCTTGCCCACACTTTCCGGGAGCCCGGTAATCCGCACGCGGCTCACCCGCAAATCAATTGTCGTGTCGCCGGATGCCACACCGGCCCAGCAGCCGGATGCTTTCTTGGCGGCAAGTGCCTGCGCCCGTGTTGGAGTACTACCCACCGCCGCACCTTTATATTGCAGGACGAGGTTCGGCAGGCCGTTTTGCTGGATGGCCCAGGGCGCGCTGTAGTTAAAGCTCATGCCCTTGGTGTTAGCGGTTGGCAGCAGATCAGCCAGGGGGCTAATGATCACCTTCTTGAGCTAGCAGCAGCATCCCATGGGGGTCTGGCAATTAGTGGGTCCCGGTTCACGTATTTGCGAGGATCCCCGTGGGATAGTTCACCCACCGATTGAGTCAGGCGACTCAAGGAACCTAGGTTAGGAGAGATATGAGCGAAAACAGCGGCAATAAGAATGGGATCGGCATCGCAGCTCTTATTCTTGGTATTGCCGGCCTCTTCGGCGGCTTTGTGCAGTTCGCTGGCGTTGCATCCATCTTGGCCATCATCTTCGGGGTCATCGGGCTAAAGCGCGTGAAGAACGGCGAGGCCAACAACCGGGGCATGGCGCTCGCGGGCATGTGGCTGGGCATCGCCGGCGTTGCCATCAGCTTCATCTTTGCCGTCGTTATCGGCATTTTTATGGCGGCCAACATCTAAGTTCCAACTGTTGAGCCCTGCTCACCACCTGGTGAGCGGGGCTGACCAAGTGCCGCCCCCCGGTCACCTAGTCGACCCGCGCAAAGGAAAAGG
>JAQCEO010000075.1 GCA_027729805.1 Actinomycetota bacterium | reverse complement strand
CGAGCCGATCGATTGGTGCTGAACTTACTGGCGAATTAACATCAATATTGGGCATTTAGTGCTCCATCCTTCTCGTTGTGATCTATTATGTGATCTATTACTTCGTTGGTAGGTGTGAACTTCTTCGTTGAGCGGTGAGTTGTTACAAATAAGTTTGACTTTTTCTTGTAACAACTCACCACTCAACGAAGGCTGCGGGGGTGCTACTCTTCATTACCCTCAAAACAATCAAAAATGTGATGGGTGATGTCAGAGGGGTTTAGGGTGCCGCCGATACTGCCCGCACCCGGGCGCACCCACGCAAGATGGCGGGCCAAGGTGGTGGCAGGTGAAGGATTCGAACCTTCGAAGGCGTTAACCGACGGGTTTACAGCCCGCTCCCATTGGCCACTCGGGCAACCTGCCTTGCCGCACCCGAAGGCGAGACTCGGCACACCCTACAGGCCGCTGCCACCACCCCGGTCAGGTGTTCACCACCATGCTCCGACAGGATGTCACCTAGTTTCGGCAGGCAGCCGGGTAGGTTCTGGAAGGCGGCACGATGGCTGACAGCAGCTTTGACATCGTCTCGAAAGTCGATCATCAAGAAGCCGACAACGCTCTAAACCAGGCGGCGAAGGAATTAGCGCAGCGGTTCGACTTCAAGAACACAGGCACCACGATCGAGTGGAAAGGTGAACTGGGAGTGGAGATAACCTCCGGCACCGAGGAACGAGCCAAAGCGGCACTTGATGTCTTCAAGGAGAAGATCATCAAGCGCGGCCTGAGCCTTAAGTGCTTCGAAGCAAAAGACCCTAGATCATCTGGCAAGGAGTACAAGATCGACGGCACCTTCAAAGCCGGAATCAGCCAAGAGCAAGCAAAGAAATTGGGCAAGCTAATACGTGACGACGGTCCCAAGAGCGTCAAGTCACAGGTGATGGGCGATGAGCTCCGCGTCTCTAGCAAGAGTCGCGATGACCTGCAGGCGGTGCAGGCGCTAGTCAAAGAGGCGGATCTAGATTTCGCGGTGCAGTTCGTCAACTATCGCTGATCGCCGTGCTCGCGCCCGGCCCCCTTTGCCAAGACTCAAGTTCGCTAATCCCCTGCACCAGACCGGCCGCGCTGCCTGAGGCGTAATCAAAATCCGGCTGCCAGGCCAACGCATCGAATGGGCAAAGATCGACGCAAATACCGCAGTACATGCATAGTCCGAAATCAATCGTAAAGGCGTCAAGCACGCTGACCGTTCGCGGCCGGCGCGCGCCCGGCTCGGATACTTCTTCATCATGACTTTCTAACTCTATGCACCACGAGGGGCATTCGCGGACGCAAATCATGCACGAGGTGCACGCTGATGCCGTGAGGGCGATCACGCCATGCGCCTGAACCGATACCCCACGATCAGTCGTCATTTCTGCAGCCAGTCTTCTACTACCCCAATTGGCTGCTGCTTGCGATTGGATGGTTGACCCGGCCATGGCTTCAACATTCGGGTAGCGAGCACACTTGATTTCAACATTGGTGGGCGCGCGAGCATCGACCGTCTGAGCAGTGGCCTTTTGTCGCCAAGCCCGATGAAGTTGACCCCGAACATTTCAGCTGTTTCGCGTTCATGCCAAACCGCTCCCGGGTACACACCCGAAATACTCGTGACCGAATTATGGTCCGCGTCAACCTTAGTCACCAGCAGCTCCGACTCCTTGCTCTTCGGATTTACCACTCGAGCAATAACTTCTATTTCACCCTCGCGTTCATAGGCCGTCAAGAAGTCGAAGAACAAGTAACCCTGAGCTTGCAGCCTACTAAATTCGTCGACCCAAAACACCGGGTCAATACCGCGCATCACGCAACCACGATTTCGTCACGGACTTTTAGTAATCCGGCAATGAGCGCCTCCGGTCGTGGTGGGCAACCTGGCACATAAACGCGCACCGGCACTACTTGATCGATCCCCTTAGTGACGGTCGGGGCATCCCAGTACGGGCCACCGGTATTGGCACAGGCCCCAAATGAAACCGCCGCTTTCGGTTCGGGTAGCTGTTCCCAAGCCCGCAGCACCGCGGGGGCTAGCGCATCGGTGATGGTGCCCGAGATGAGCAAGATCGTGGTGCCCACACCTTGGCTAGTGCCTTCGGCCACCTCGGCCAACTCCCCGCTCTCAACCGACCCCTCGATCTCTACCAAAAGTCCCGTGGCGATGGCCGAGCCCACCTCTAGGGCGCAGCAGGCCAGCCCCAGATCAAGAATCTGCACGCGCAAGCTCGGCTCGGCGGCCACCTGGTACGCCCGGGCGCCGGGTGAGATAGCGGTCACAGGTACGAGGGTATTACCGGGGGCCGCGGAAGTGGGAAATACCTCCTTTCGATTCGACACCCAAAGCGGCGGCAGGCCCACCGACCCGGCACAATGGGCTTACCATTCGGGCCGCTCGACGCAGGAGAAGCCAACGTGAGCAAGCAGGTCGTCCAACTGAGTAGAGTCGTAATCCGTTTCGCCGGTGACTCCGGGGATGGCATGCAATTAACCGGGGATCGATTCACCTCCGAGACCGCGGGAATGGGCAACGACCTTTCGACCCTGCCAGACTTCCCCGCCGAGATTCGGGCGCCAGCCGGCACTTTGCCTGGGGTCTCGGCTTTCCAGTTGCACTTTGCCGACCACGACATCATGACCCCGGGTGACTCCCCAAACGTGCTAGTGGCCATGAATCCGGCGGCCCTAAAAGCCAATCTTGGCGATGTGCCGCGCGGCGCGGACATCATTGTCAACACCGATGAATTCACCAAACGCAATTTGGTGAAGGTCGGCTACGAAACCAATCCGATCGAGGACGGCTCACTCGATCCCTTCAAGGTCCATCCGATTGCCCTGACCTCAATGACGGTAGAGGCCCTGAAGGGTTTTGATATCACCAAGAAGGATGCCGAGCGGGCGAAGAATATGTTCGCCCTCGGCCTACTGTGCTGGCTATATCACCGACCCACCGAGGGAACCATCGACTTTCTCACAGCTAAGTTCGGCAACAAACCCGAGATTATGAAAGCCAATCTACGGGCCTTCGAAGCCGGCTGGTCCTACGGCGAAACCACCGAAGAGTTTTCGATCCAGTACGAGATCAGCCCAGCCCCGATGAGGCCTGGAACCTACCGCAATATGTCGGGTAACTTGGCGCTGTCCTATGGCTTGATCGCAGCATCAAAATTGTCCGGGCTAACTCTTTTCCTCGGCTCCTATCCGATCACACCAGCTTCGGACATCTTGCATGAATTAAGTCGCCACAAGCGCTTTGGCGTGATGACATTTCAAGCCGAGGATGAAATTTCCGGAGTTGGTGCGGCAATAGGCGCCTCCTACGGCGGTGCCCTCGGTGTGACGACGACATCCGGGCCGGGCGTGGCTTTGAAGTCGGAGGCGATTGGACTTGCGGTTTCACTTGAGTTGCCGCTGCTCGTAGTGGATGTGCAACGCGGCGGTCCATCAACTGGCCTACCAACCAAAACAGAGCAGGCGGATCTACTGCAAGCCATGTTTGGCCGCAACGGTGAAGCTCCGGTGCCGATAGTGGCCCCGCAGTCGCCATCAGATTGCTTCTTCGCGGCGATTGAGGCCGCGCGTATTGCCATCACATACCGCACACCGGTGTTCTTGCTCTCCGATGGTTATCTTGCCAACGGATCTGAGCCGTGGTGTGTACCCGACGTCTCTACGCTGGCAAAGATTGAACCCAATTTCGCATACGAACTAAACCACGAAGCCGCCGACGGCACCATGGAGTTCTGGCCATACCTGCGCGACCCAGAAACTCTCGCTCGACCATGGGCGGTGCCCGGTACCGCGGGCCTTGAGCATCGCATCGGTGGCATCGAAAAATCCGATGGAGCTGGCACCATTTCGTACGACCCAGATAACCACGACAAGATGGTCCGGCTACGCCAGGCAAAAGTTGATGCCGTAGCGCGCACGATTCCTGATCTCGTGGTCGACGATCCAGATGGTGATGCGCGCGTCCTAATATTGGGCTGGGGCTCCACCTTCGGGCCCATCGGAGCTGCGTGCCGGTTGGTACGCGCCGCGGGCGAGTCCGTGGCCCAGATCCACCTGCGTCACCTCAATCCCTTCCCGTCAAATCTTGGGATGATTCTAAAAAGTTACGACCGGGTGATCCTGCCGGAAATGAACCTCGGTCAGCTCTCGATGCTGATTCGCGCCGAGTATCTCGTCGACATCATCGGTTACAATCAAGTAAGAGGCATGCCATTTAAGTCTGATGAACTTGCAGCAGTAATCACTGATGTTCTCGAGAGCGGGTGAGGAAGACATGACGACCGACGCATTTCCAGCCCTGTCACTAGTTCCAAAAGCCGATGCACCCCAGTCGGCCAAGGATTTCAAATCAGACCAGGAAGTGCGCTGGTGCCCGGGCTGCGGTGACTACGCAATCCTGTCTACCGTGCAGAGCTTCTTACCCGATCTTGGGCTGAAGCGCGAGAATATTGTGTTTGTCTCGGGTATCGGCTGCTCCTCTAGGTTCCCTTACTACCTAGATACTTTCGGCCTGCACTCGATCCACGGGCGAGCACCGGCCATCGCGACCGGGTTGGCAACTTCAAGGCCGGACCTTTCGGTCTGGGTAATAACCGGTGACGGCGACGCGTTGAGTATCGGTGGCAACCACCTCATCCACGCGCTGCGTCGCAATGTCAACCTCAAGATCTTGCTGTTCAATAATCGAATCTACGGATTGACCAAGGGTCAGTACTCCCCCACCTCTGAACGCGGCAAGATCACCAAGTCATCCCCGCAGGGCTCAATTGACTATTCATTTAACCCGGTCTCATTGGCCCTGGGCGCCGAGGCCACCTTCGTTGCCCGCACCATCGATTCAGACCGCAAACACCTCACCGAAGTGCTAACCGCTGCGGCTGCCCATGAGGGCACCGCGCTCGTCGAGATTTACCAGAATTGCAATATTTTCAACGACGATGCGTGGGAACCGCTCAAGGACACAGACACTAGCGATGACTTCATGATGCGTTTGGTTCATGGCGAACCGATTCGCTTTGGTAAGCACCAGGAAAAGGGCGTTGCCCGAAAGGCCGATGGCCACCTAGAGGTGGTTGAGGTTGCCAAAGCGGGGCTCGACAACATCCTCAGCCACGATGCGCATGCCAAGGACCCGGGCCTGGCATTCGCGCTCTCGCGCCTATCTAACCCGCGCACTTTGGCGAACACCCCGATCGGGGTTTTCCGCGATATCACCCGCCCGTCGTATGACCGCCTAATGCGCGACCAGATCGCCGAAGTCATCGAGGCACAAGGCGCCGGTGACCTTCAGACTTTGCTTCACGGTAACGACACTTGGGCTGTCTCCTGACCAAGCCTAACGAACATCAAAGCTCCACCCATGGACTCCTGTTTGGCGTTGCGGCATATGGACTGTGGGGCATATTCGCCCTCTACTACGCCTTACTTGACTCGGTTTCGCCGTTCGAAATCGTTGCTCATCGGGTCATCTGGTCACTCGTACTTCTGTGCATAATCATAACCGCCACTCGCGGCTGGTTAAAACTGCGCCTAGCTTTGCGCAACCGAAAGTCGGTTAGCCTACTGGCGTTGGCTTCGGTTGTGCTTAGTATTAACTGGTTGGTGTACGTATATTCGATATCAATTAACGAGGTGGTGCAAGCCTCACTCGGCTACTTCATCAATCCACTGGTATCGGTTGCCCTCGGCGTGATCTTGCTTGGTGAGCGGCTCCGCAAAGTTCAATGGCTAGCAGTCGGGCTTGCGGTATTCGCCGTATTGGTCTTAACGTTTTCATATGGCGCCGTGCCGTGGATCAGTTTGATACTTGCGTTCTCTTTCGGGTTTTACGGACTGCTTAAGAAGTACGTCGGCTTTGGCGCAGTCGAAAGTTTGACAATCGAAACCGCGGTGCTCAGCCCGTTCTCGATCATCTTGCTTATTACGCTGGAGAGTTCACTGGTCGCAGCCTTCGTCCAAGATGGCCTCGGCATCAGCCTGCTGCTGATCTTCCTTGGGCCGCTTACCGCCATCCCACTGCTCGCATTCGGTGCAGCCGCAACGCGCCTGCCGCTTTCGACGATGGGACTACTGCAGTACATCACGCCAATAGTCCTCTTCACTTTCGGCGTCACGATCTTCCATGACTCCATGTCGACTTCGCGCTGGATCGGCTTTTTCATCGTCTGGATCGCGCTGCTCTTATTCTCGGTCGATGCGACGCGAAGTGCCAAAGCCACCGGCAGTGACCGGCGAAGTGCAATTG
>JAQCEO010000074.1 GCA_027729805.1 Actinomycetota bacterium | reverse complement strand
TACCTCGATGCTGTTGCTGCCACAACCAACTCTCAAGACATGCGGCACTATGTCATTCACGGTGATTTAGTGCGACATGACGAACTGGAGCGGATGGCTTCATTAGGTGTAACTATGAATTCAAACCCAAGTATTCGATGGGCGGTTGCAGCTGGTGCCGCCACTATCTTGGGCCGAGAACGAAGTTTGGGCCGCCAACCGCTGTTATCTGCATGGCGGGCTGGAGTAAATGTCGCAATATCTTCCGATGCACCGGTCACGGATCCGGACTGGAAAGTGATCGTGGCCGCTGCAATGACACGCTCCTTGAAGTCCGACCCTGAATATTCTGATGATCAGAAACTCACCAGTATTCAGGCCATGGACGCCTTGACCAAAAATGGTGCCTGGCAAAGCCACTCGGAAACCTGGCGAGGAAGGATTGCGCTAGGTTACGCTGCAGATCTTGTGGTGATGGATCAAGTCCTTAATTTTGATGAGCCGTGGTCGATCCCTGATACTGGGGTGCGTGCCACCATAATTGGCGGTAACGTCGAATTGGGAGACCTGGAGAAGGTTCGCGGCATTTAGCAGGTGTTTGCACGCGCCTTTGGGGGGTGCGCGACCCCAACCGGGGCGTGGTATTCTTAGCCCCTTCGAGAGGGGCTTTCCTACATGGCTTTCAACGTCGGTGACACCGTCGTCTATCCACATCACGGCGCTGCACTCATTGAGGCTGTTGAGATCCGAACGATTAAGGGCGAGGACCGTGAGTACCTGGTTTTGCGGGTGGCTCAGGGTGATTTGACCGTTCGAGTCCCCTCCGACAACGTCGATTTAGTGGGCGTACGTGACGTCGTAAACGCCGAGGGGCTAGACCGGGTATTTAACGTTCTGCGCCAGCCATACACCGAGGAGCCGACCAACTGGTCGCGCCGCTACAAGGCCAATCTTGAAAAACTCGCCTCCGGCGACGTCATCAAGGTGGCCGAGGTGGTTCGTGATCTTTGGCGCCGGGAGCGCGAGCGCGGGTTGTCGGCCGGCGAGAAGCGGATGCTGGCCAAAGCCCGGCAGATCTTGGTGAGTGAACTCGCCCTTGCGGAGAAGACCAATGAGGACAATGCCGAGGCGATCCTCGACGAGGTCCTAGCTTCCTAACCGGTGGTGATCTAAATGGGGCGAACCGCTGCCCTGGTGCCCGCGGCCGGCCGGGGCGAACGCTTGGGCCCTGGCACCCCGAAGGCACTACGACAACTAGCTGGCGTGCCGATGTTCGTGCACGCGGTCAATGCCCTCACCGAGTCACGGGCGGTCGATCTGGTGATTGTTGCCGTTCCCCCTGCCAGCGTTGACGAAGTAAGTGCGCTACTGGTGCAGCAGCAATTCTCAGCCGACGTAAGCGTCGTTGCCGGCGGTGATACTCGACCAGAGTCGGTTGCGCGTGCCTTGATTGGGCTGCCAGCTGATGTTGATGTGGTTCTCGTGCATGATGCCGCCCGGCCACTTGTGCCACCGGAGTTGGTTAGCGCTGTGGTGGCAGCGGTTCGCCAAGGCCACCTTGCGGTGGTTCCCGGTGTCGCTATGGTCGACACCGTCAAAGAGGTAGATGCGCAATCAGATGTCACTTCAACACCGTCGCGAGCAACACTTCGTGCGATACAAACTCCACAGGGTTTCACCCGCGAGGTGCTGCAGGCCGCTCATGCCGCCTTGGATGCTGACGAAACTGAGATCACCGATGACGCCGGCATGGTTGAGCGCATGGGGGTGGTCGTTCATGTGATCCCGGGCCACGAAGAAGCGTTCAAAGTCACGCGTCCGATTGACCTAATCCTGGCCGAGGCAATACTCGCGAAACGGCGGGCCGCAGGTGCCGTCTAATAACCAACAGCTGCCGATACCACTTGTTGGCATCGGGGTGGATGTGCACGCTTTTGACGCGACCAGACCACTTTGGCTTGCCGGCCTGCATTGGCCCGATGCTGTTGGGCTCAGCGGACTCTCAGATGCCGATGTCGCCGCGCATGCCATCTGTGATGCCCTCCTCGGGGCCGCCGGCCTCGGTGATCTTGGATCGGTTTTCGGCACCGATGATTCGAAGTATTCCGGAGCCTCCGGGGTGACCTTGTTATCTGAGGTAGCGTCCTTGGTGCGGCGAGGTGGGTTCGTGATCGGCAATGCGAGTGTTCAGATAATTGGAAATCAACCGCGAGTTGGGGCGCGGCGTCAAGAGGCCCAAGATGTGCTATCGGCGGCGATCGGTGCGCCGGTCCGGGTCTCCGGTACCACCACTGATGGGCTGGGCCTAACCGGCCGCGGCGAGGGGCTAGCCGCGATAGCCGTTGCCACTGTCGCAGCCACCTCGAGCTAAACCTAGGATCTCGGTTATGACAGTTCAGATCCCCGACGCGGTAAAACCCTGGTTTGACGATCCGGAATTCGCGACCATCGCGACCTTGCTACCAACTGGTCAGCCGCACCTGTCAGTGGTTTGGGTTGAGCGCGACGGCAATGACTTACTGGTATCCACGGTCAAGGGTCGCCGCAAGCACCTAAATATTGACAGGGACCCACGGGTCACCCTTTTGGTTTACCCGAAGGACAACCCCTACTCCTATGTTGAAGTTCGAGGCACCGCCACGATGACCGAAGCGGGTGGCCGCGAGTTGATCGACCGGGCTGCGAAGGCATATATGGGTCTTGACAGATACGCCTTTGATGACGGCACCGATAACGTGCGGGTGGTCGTCCGCATTACGCCGGAAAAGATCGTCACGCTTCAGCGGTAGCCTGTGCCTGTGCCTTCCACCCTGTCCTTATATGACACCGCCACGCGCTCGGTGCGCGAGTTCATCCCGATCACCCCAGGTCAGGTCGGCATTTACCTTTGCGGGGCCACCGTGCAGGCTCCACCCCACGTCGGGCATATTCGCAGTGGGGTTGCCTTTGATGTGTTACTCCGGTGGTTGACCAGCCAAGGCATGGACGTCACCTTTATCCGTAACGTCACCGATATTGACGACAAGATCATCCATAACGCGGGCCATGATGACGTCCCTTATTGGGTCGTCGCGATGCGCAATGAGCGGGCCTTTAATCGGGCCTACGATGCACTCGGTTGCCTACCACCAACTTATGAGCCACGTGCGACCGGACACATCCCCGAGATGATCGCGATGATGCAGCGCTTGATCGCTATGGGTTATGGCTATGCGGTTGACGGGGATGTCTATTTTGATGTTCGTGCTTTTGACGGTTACGGCACGTTGAGCGGCCAGCGTATTGATGACATGTTGGCCTCGCCAGACTCCCAAGCGCAGATAAAGCGAGATGCCCGTGATTTTGCAATGTGGAAGTCGGCCAAACCGGGTGAACCCTTTTGGGATACCCCTTGGGGTCCGGGCCGGCCGGGTTGGCATATTGAGTGCTCGGCGATGGCGGAGAAGTACCTAGGTCCACACTTCGATATCCATGGTGGCGGACTCGACTTGATTTTCCCGCATCACGAAAATGAAATAGCGCAATCGAAGGCCGACGGAAACCAATTCGCCAATTATTGGGTGCACAATGCCTGGGTTACGACCGCTGGCGAGAAGATGAGTAAGTCGCTTGGTAATTCATTGCTTGTTGATGAAGTTGTCAAGCGAGTTCGCCCGATCGAATTACGCTACTACTTGGTAGGTGCGCACTACCGCTCAATGCTTGAGTACTCCGACGAATCGGTAAACGAAGCCGGACAAGGGTTTCGCCGTATTGAAGGCTTCTTGCAGCGTGGCCACGAATTCTTAGGTGCAGATCCGCAGTTGCTCACCCCCGATACCTCGTCTCGCCCTGAGGCATTTGACGCGGCGATGAACGACGACCTTGCAGTACCGCATGCCTTCGCAATTCTCCATGAGACAGTGCGCGGCGGCAATGCGGCCTTGACCGAGAAGAAAGAAAGTCTGGTAACTTATGCATTCAAGGCTACCCTCGCGATGCTTGACGTCCTTGGCCTTAACCCTTGGTCGAAGTCTTGGGCAGAGGTAGGTCGAGCCGATACTGATTCGGTAATCGATGCGTTGGTGCAGGTGGCACTACAACAACGGCAAGAAGCTCGGGCGCGTAAGGACTTTGCGGCGTCCGATGCAATTCGCGATGGGCTTGATGCCATCGGTATCCGCATCGAGGACACCCCCCAAGGTGCCCGCTGGACTTTGGAGCAGTAGTCATGGCCGGTAATTCCCAGCGTCGTGGCGCTATGCGAAGTGAGGGCAGCAAGAAAGGGGCAACGGTGGGCTCGGGGGGCCAGCGGCGCAAGCAACTAAAGGGTAAAGGCCCAACACCAAAGGCGGTTGAGCGCCCACACCATCCTGCCGGGCGTCGCGAACGTGCGTCAGTACGCATTCAAGAAACTGCCAAGAAGTCTGCTCGCCCGTCGAGCGGTCGCACGCGCGACACCGCTGACCTACTTATCGGGCGCAACTCCGTGGTCGAGGCTCTGCGGGCACGAGTACCAGCCAAGGCCCTATATGTGCAGGTCAATTTGGATGCTGACGATCGTCTACGCGAGGCCCTGCGCTTAGCGGTCGCGCAGAACGTCCCGATGTTCGAAATCCCCCGAGCCGATCTTGACGACATGACTCACAATGCCGTGCACCAAGGTTTGGTACTCACCATGCCGCCATACGAGTATGCCGAACTTGCGGCTATTAGTGAGGGCCGACTCCTCGTAGCACTCGATGGTGTGACCGACCCAAGAAATCTGGGTGCGGTTGCACGTTCAGCCGCGGCCTTCGGCGCTGATGGCATCGTCATCCCGACTCGGCGAGCAGCAGGAATTAGTGCTGGCGCTTGGAAAACTTCCGCCGGGGCGCTGGCGCGTGTCCCTGTTGCCCAGGTGCCGAACCTAACTCGTGCCTTGCAGTCATTGCAAAAACAGGGCTTCACGGTAATTGGGTTGGCCGCTGATGGCGTCACCACCTTGGGTGGGCTGCCGATCGGAACGTTGGCAGATCGAGTGGTCATTGTGATTGGTGCGGAAGGCGAAGGCTTATCGCGCCTGGTTGGTGAGACCTGCGATTGGCTAGCGCGCATAGATATGAACAGTGCCACGGAGTCCCTGAATGCTGCGGTCGCCGCGGGTATCGCTTTGCACGCGGTATATGCCGCTCGCACCTAAGCGTTGTTCAATCGCTGTGGTACCGGTGACACGATCAAGGCGATGATCGCCGCCCCCGAATACTCTTGCAATAAACCAAGGCCGTAAAAGCCGCCGGTTAGCAGCGAAGCACCCCAACCGATGGCGGCCAGCTGGCTATTATTTGCGGAGATGGCAGTTCGCTCTAGTTCGTTGCCGGCTAGGAAGTAAAGCAGGCCCAGACCCATCTCGGTGATCGCAACGATAACGAGTAGCGAGGTCAGACCCGATTGCACGCTGGGCAAGCTACGGCAAGGGGTCGCGGCTGTGAGAGCATTGGTGAATGTCAGCGCCCGTGGTCGGTGTCTCCGTCTATTTCGAGCAGGCCAAATGGGGGGCTTGGGACATTAAGGCAGCCGAACTCCCGCACTGGTATCTGGATCTATTCCAAGAGGCCGGTGGGGGGGTCGTCCTGCTACCCCCTGCGACCAATGCCGACGCCCTGGACCGCCTTGACGGATTAGTCCTTGTCGGCGGGGCCGATGTCGATGCTCGGCGCTACGGTGCCGCACCCCATGAGACTGCGGATGCCCCACGTGAGTCAAGGGATGAGTCCGAAACCGTGCTCTACCGAGGCGCACGAGAGCGTGGGATGCCAGTGCTGGGTATTTGTCGCGGCCTACAGATTATGGCGGTTGCCCATGGCGGCACCCTGATCCAGAACCTGCCTGATCTTGGGCTGGCCACAGTGCACCGTGAAGTTCCAGGGCAGTTCATAGAACACGGAGCGACTTTCGCCCCCGGTTCACTGATTGCGCAAGTGATGGGCACCACCGCAACCACGGTTAACTCCTCTCATCACCAAGGGATCGACAGCCCCGGTGACTTAACGGTGACCGGTTGGGCCGATGACGGCACCATCGAAGTGTGCGAGGACCCGAGTGCTGACTTTTGCCTCGGGGTGCAGTGGCATCCGGAGCACCCAGATCGACGGGTCGCAGATGCAAACTTGATCGGCACTTTCTTGGCCGCGGCCAGCAGATACCGCACCTGACCGCCCAAGGGCACAAATCCAGACCCGGTGCCGTGGGTGCGCGCGTTTTCGTCGTGAAACCGACCGATACTGCGGGTTTCACGACGAAAACGGGCGCACCGGGCGAAGTCAGTCGGGGGGTTGGTGGTCGCCGGGAATTGTTA
>JAQCEO010000017.1 GCA_027729805.1 Actinomycetota bacterium | reverse complement strand
AACTGCGCGGCGCCCCTTAGTTGTTTTTGACTAGTGGCTGTGGCCGTGGCCGCCGTGGCCGCCGCCCTGCTCTGCCGGCTGCACCTCGCGCTTTTCAACTACTAGAACTTCGGTGGTCAGCAACATGGCCGCGATGGACGCCGCATTTTGCAATGCGGACCTGGTGACCTTCACGGGATCAATAACTCCGGCCGCGACTAAGTCACCGTATTCCCCGGTTGCTGCATTTAGTCCGTGGCCAACTGGGAGTTCAGCAACCTTGGCAACGACCACATATCCCTGCTCACCCGCATTCTCAGCGATCCAGCGAAGTGGCTCACTGGTTGACCGGCGGACAATGCCGACCCCGGTGGCTTGGTCACCGGTCAGCCCGAGATCACCTTCAAGGCAGGCCGAGGCCTGCACCAGTGCGGTGCCACCCCCGGAGACGATGCCCTCTTCGATAGCCGCTCGGGTTGCCGACACTGCATCTTCGATCCGGTGCTTCTTTTCTTTGAGCTCAACTTCAGTGTGCGCACCGACCTTGATGACGACAACGCCGCCACCAAGTTTGGCCAACCGCTCCTGCAACTTCTCGCGATCCCAATCCGAATCGGTATTCTCGATCTCGTTACGGATCTGCGCCACCCGCTCAGCGACCCCCGCGTGATCCCCGCCGCCATCAACGATGGTGGTGTTGTCCTTGGTTACCACAATGCGACGAGCTGAACCCAGAACCTCAAGACCGACCTGATCGAGCTTGAGCCCGACCTCTGGGGATACGACCGTGGCGCCGGTCAAGGCCGCAAGATCTTGCAGCATCGCTTTGCGACGATCACCAAAAGCCGGAGCCTTAACTGCGACCGAGGAGAAAGTACCGCGAATGCGGTTGACCACTAGGGTCGAAAGGGCCTCACCATCGACATCTTCGGCGATGATCAGCAGCGGCTTACCTGCTTGAACAACCTTCTCCAACAGCGGTAACAACTCTTGAACACTGGCGACCTTGTTCTGCACCAACAGCACTCGGCCGTCTTCGATGACAGCCTCCATGCGCTCGGCGTCAGTGACGAAGTATGGGGAGATATAGCCCTTGTCGAACTGCATACCTTCGGTGAACTCAAGCTCCATCGAGGTGGTGCTTGACTCCTCAACCGAAATCACGCCATCCTTGCCAACCTTGTCGAAAGCATCAGCGATCAGTTCGCCGATTTCGCGATCCTGGGAGGAGATGGTCGCAACATTGGCGATTTCGTCCTTGCCAGCAACCGGGCGGGAGATCGAGATCAACTTGTCGGTCATCGCGATCACGGCCTTATCGATGCCGCGCTTGATTTCTAGGGGTGACGCGCCAGCGGCCACCATCTTCAGGCCTTCGCGAACCATCGCCTGGGCGAGCACGGTAGCTGTGGTGGTGCCATCGCCGGCAACGTCGTTTGTCTTGGTGGCAACTTCCTTGGCCAACTGCGCGCCTAGGTTTTCGTACTGATCCTCGAGTTCGATCTCACGTGCGATCGTCACACCGTCATTGGTGATCGTCGGCGCGCCCCACTTCTTGTCGATGACGACGTTGCGCCCGCGCGGGCCGAGTGTTACGCGCACGGCGTCAGCGAGGGCATCAACACCACGCTCGAGACTGCGGCGGGCGTCCTCGTCGAATTCCAGGATCTTGGTCATTGGTTTCCTTCGTTGCTGGTTTGGAAGAGCAAGGGCTTACGAAACGGTTATCAAGTTGTTGGTTGGGCAGGTACTGCTACCGCCTGACGAAAGCGCCCCGGCACCCGGTACTACCGGTGACCGGGGCGGCTTACGTCAATGACGATGCTTGGGTCGAACTACTTCTCGACGATCGCCAACACGTCGCGGGCCGAGAGGATCAAGTACTCCTCATTGTTGTACTTGACCTCGGTGCCGCCGTACTTGCTGTAGATGACGATATCGCCGGCCTTGATGTCGAGCGGGATCCGCTTCGCACCGTCCTCGTCGAAACGACCCGGGCCAACCGCAATTACTTTGCCCTCTTGGGGCTTTTCCTTGGCGGTATCTGGGATGACGAGGCCAGAAGCAGTGGTCTGCTCGGCTTCTAGGGTTTGGACCAAGATTCGATCCTCGAGCGGCTTGATGGAGACCGACACTGTGGCGTCCCTCCGAAGGAGTTGGGTGACTCCCTTGCGGGAGCGGTGGATAGTTGGCAGTCCCCGGTGGGGAGTGCCAGAGGGAACATTACGGGTCCATTAGCACTCTGTCAACTTGAGTGCCAGCGGCCCTAGTCCACCTCCCCCGCCGTGGGCGCCCGGGCTTTCGGGTTCTCCGACCTGATTTGGGTTTTGCTGTTGTTTTTTGGTGTTTTGGGCGTTCCCATTGGGTTTAGTCGCCAAACCGGGCGGCGGCAGCCCCACGTTTCTAAGGATGGATGTCGGGACAGAAATGACCTCCGACGCCATCGCGGACTGGTGCAAGTTCAGCCCCACCGGCATCGTTCTCATCGACCCTGGATCACCATGGCAGCACCCGTTCGTGGCGCAGTTCCACACCCTGCTGGAAGCCAAAATCATGGCCGAGGACTACCGGCAGGACTACAACCAGCACCACCCGCACTCCTCATTGGGCTACCTAACGCCCAACAAGTTCATACCAGATTGGAACCACCACTAAGGGCTAACAAAGGAACTGTCTCACGAAACAGGGGCGGGTCAAAAGGTCTTGCTCAACGGAGACGTCCGGAGAGTTTCAGAATTATTCAGTAGGTGTTCATGCATTGTAGGTAAGTATATGTTAATTTCCTTGATGACTAAGACATTCACCTGATGAGAGGAAGCAACAAGATGTTCTGTGTAATTAGTCAGTGGTCATCAAATTCTACACTCGACGATACGCTCACTTCTGTCGTGCAGTCACAATTTGTTCCAGGCGTCATGGCCCTAGGCGCCAAGAGTGTCTACTTTGTTGAAACCGGACCTGACTCCCTTCAGGTGGTGACTATTTACCCCGATGAGCAAACAGCTAACAGTGCCCGTGAAAAGCAAGAAGCGATACGTGCTCAGGCAGCAACTCAAATGCCAGTTACTTACGTCTCCGAAGTGCGGGGACCAGTCTTCGCCTCTAACTCTACGTGAATCACGAAATCAACCTAAAAAAGCTAGGCACCGTCCTTGATTACAGAATTGATGAGCGCAAAGGTCGGTCAGGTGAGCGGTGCTGGCTTGGAACACCGCTTGTTGGCATTAGGGTTCCTTCCCTTGTAACTGCCAAATCACCAACTAACTCATCGCTCAACCACGAAGCAACCTACCGCTGACCGGATCGCTGAAATTGCTGCAGCATCAGTGCCGCAACAGCCGCCGACCCACGTGGCGCCCAACTCCACCCAGTTAACGGCGTCCGCTGCTCCGGAAGCGGCGGGCACCTCCTGCCAAGATTCGTTTTGGGCCGACCACACCCCACCGGCATTGGGGTAGGCGATAACCGCCTTATTTGTGGTCGCGGTGATTCGCACGAGCAACTGCGGGACAAACTGCGGTGCGGTGCAGTTGATGCCCACCAACTGCACGCTGGGAACCCCATCGGCGACCTCGATGGCGGCCTCAATCGGTTGACCGGCACAGGTGTGAGCGCCATCGGCCGCGGTGAAAGTAATCCAGGCCGGCAGGAGTGGGAAGTCAGCGAGGATGTCGGCGATCGCCTCTATCTCGCGCACATCGGGGATGGTTTCGATCGCGAGCAGATCCGGTGATCCGCTCGCAAGGATTTCAATACGGGGTCGATGAAAATCGCGAAGTTGCGCAGCACTGAGCCCATAGTTACCCCGATACTCGCCGCCATCGTGGCTGATCGCACCGTAGGGGCCAACACTCGCGGCAACGATGGTAGACGATGCACCAGCAGCTCGCGCTACCTCAATACTCCTTAGCAGGCACCGATCCGCATCAGCTGCGGTCAATCCGGCTTCGATGAACCCTGGGCGCGAGACCTGATAGCTCGCGGTGATCAGCACATCAGCGCCGGCTTCGACAAATGCGCGATGCGCACTTTCAATCGCGTCTGGTTTCTCGAGCAACGCCCGGCCGGTCCAAAGGGAGCCCGATATGTCACAGCCCATCAACTCAAGTTGTGTTGACAGACCACCATCGACGATCGTGATCCCCGGCCGGTCAGTCAAGTTCATCGAGAACAACCGTTTCTATGGGCAGTACCGAGGTCGTCGAGAATGACAAGTCTGATGGGGTCGCTCCACGCATCAACAAACGAGACCCGAGCGCGGCGATCATGGCGCCATTGTCGGTGCACAACCCTGGGCGTGGGATTCGAACCGAAACCCCAATGCTGGCAGCGCGCTCCAGTGCTCGGGCTCGTAACCGACTGTTTGCGGCTACCCCACCGCCAATAACTAGATGCTCAATTCCGGTGTCTTGGCATGCAGCGAAAGCTTTCTGGGTGAGAACATCCACCACGGCTTCTTGGAAGCTGGCCGCGACATCTGGTACCGAAACCCCGTTGCCGGCTTGCTGCTGCTGCTTGACCCATCGAGCAACCGCTGTTTTCAAGCCGGAAAACGAGAAGTTCAACCTGTTGGCTGCACCTTCGTGCGCCGCGGTCAAACCGCGTGGAAATGCAATTGCATTTTCGTCACCACTTTGCGCTATTTGATCTATCCAAGGCCCACCAGGAAATGGCAACCCGAGCAGGCGTGCAACTTTGTCGAAGGCCTCACCGGCGGCATCATCCAAGGTGGCACCAAGTGCGCGAAAGTCACTCCCGGTCAGTTGGATTAAGGATGAATGTCCACCAGATACCAGCAGGCCGATGACCGAATCGGGTAGTGGCCCGTGCTCAAGCTCATCAACGACAATATGTCCGGCCAAGTGGTTGACAGCGAAAACCGGGATGCCAAGGGCAAGTGCCAGGGCTTTAGCGCTCGATGTCCCAACAATGAGTGCGCCAACAAGCCCGGGGCCACCGGTCACCGCAATGGCGTCAATGTTACTTAGTTTGACTTTCGCGACCGCGCAGGCCCGCTCAATGGTTGGCACCATGGCTTCAAGATGCGCTCGACTAGCGATCTCCGGTACTACTCCCCCGAACCGCGCATGTTCGTCAACACTCGAGGCCACCTCATCTGCCAGCAAGGTGGCACCGCGAACAATGCCGACGCCGGTTTCATCACATGAGGTCTCAATACCTAGAACAAGTGGCTCACTCATCATCGCTTGCCGCCGCCGTAAGTGGTGTCTAGCGCAAGTGGTCGCAGTCGCATGATCAAAGCGTCTACATCAGGGGCGTAGTAATTGGGGCGCGAACTAATTCGGTCGAACCCAAATTGTTGATACATAGCGATCGCCGCCACATTGTCGGAGCGAACTTCAAGGATCAACTGCGCTGCATGTGCTTGCATCGCATGTTCGATCAAGGTCGTGAGTAGTAACCCGCCGATTCCTTGGCCCTGATGACCCGAGGCTACCCCGATTGTCTGCACATCGGCTTCGGGGCTGAGCACGAAACTACCCGCATAGCCGACTATGTCACCATCGATTGCGGCAATGAAGTAGTGCCGGGTGGGTTCTGATAACTCAGACCAAAATTGCTCAATGCTCCATGGGTCGTTGGTGAATATTGATGTCTCAATCATGTGCACGGCAGGGATATCCCACCAGCGCATGGGCCGCACCTCAACGGCTGTCATGGCTTAACACCTGCAACCGCATCAGGCTTGCGCACATAGAGCGGGTACGGCGGCAACAGCTGCTGGAGCCCCAGCTGCTTAGCGGTCGCGGAGTCATCTGTCCCGTGGGTGGCTAGGTCGGTGATGCGTTCACCGAGCGGTACCTCGGCGAGAAGCAGTGGCATCGCGAGCTGGGCCAAGGCGGTGGCATCTGGATACTGTGGTGCGGTACCTACCCCCAGCCAAGGCAGGGCGAGCACCTGCGGGTCGAGCCCATCGGGGCGGTTCACAAACGGGCCCGCCAGCCGATGTTCGCCGTAGCGGGCCCAATACACCTCGCTTCGACGCGCATCAATAGCCGCGATGAATTCACCGGTTACTCCGGCTGCGCGCGCGGCATAGGCAATGGCATCGAGTGAGCAAATCCCTACCACCGGCACCCCCCAGGCAAGTCCGAGGCTCTGCGCGGTGGCAACTCCCACCCGAAGCCCGGTGTAAGGGCCGGGGCCGACCCCGCACACCACCGCGTCCACGGTGCACCCGGCCACCACTGCAGCAATCATCGGCGCTAGGAGTTCGGCATGCCGGCGCGCATCAACATGTCGCTCCGACCCCAAAATACGATCCCCATCAACCAACGCCACCGAAGTGGCCGCCGAGGCAGTATCCAAAGCCAAAATAATCATGGCCCGGCAATCAAGTCAAGGTCACTTACTGTCCAACGGTCACCCACAGCGCTGATTTCAACCCAACGGGTCTCATCGACGCCGTCATCGGCTCGAGATATCTGCACTATCAGGTAATCATTGGCCAACTGCTCGGCTTTGCCTTCGCCCCATTCAACAACGGTGATACTTTCCGCGATGTCAGCCTCCAGGCCAAGGTCATCAAATTCCAGAGCCGAGCCAAGGCGGTAGGCGTCTACGTGCACCAGGTGCGGTAGTCCGATGTCTGTTACATGAACCCGGGCAATTACAAATGTCGGGCTGGTTATCTGTTCGCTTACGCCCAAAGCCCTCCCGAATCCTTGCACCATCGTGGTTTTGCCCGAGCCGAGGTCACCGATTAGAACAATTAAATCCCCCGGCCGACACCGGCGCCCAATCCGTTCACCCAAATCCTGCATCGACGCCGCGGTCTGGACTTCAAACTCCCTCATGCAACGCCGCTACCGGACGCGCTATCAATGTCGCGCTTAACCCGAACCAGTAGTTGTTGAAGCAGTGCGTCAACTTGTTCATGGTGCTCAATGTTTACCATGTGCCCGCCATTTTTAATTACTACAAAGCTCGCCCTTGGGATTCGACTCACAATTTCCTCGCTATGGGATCTTGGAGTGAGTCGATCCGAGTCACCTACTATTACCAGCACTTCGGTGTGCTGGAGTATTGGCAAAGCCTCACGCTTGTCATGATCTTGGAGAGCGGGCAAAAATTCCGCAAGGACATCAATTGGGGTGGCCGCTATCATGTTCGAAACCAGTTGACCCGCTTGCTCAGATGCCACCGACCCAAATGAATACAGGCGAGTCAAAAGCATGCCTAAGTCGTTACTTGTTCGGCGCCCGCGCTCGACTAGATTGCGCTGCCGAGCAAGTGCGGCTGCGGCCGGTGCGGCAATACGGTTAAAGATACGCCCAAATGGTGCCGGCAGACCAAGAGTTACTTCGGTAAAGCCGCCAGCCGAGCTAGCAATCAGAGCGACCCCATAGACGCGCTCGCGGATAACCTCAGGCTGCTGTTCGGCAAATGCCATAATGCTCATGCCGCCCATCGAGTGCCCTACGAGCATCAGCGGTCCGTTTGGTGCAACCTCCACAATTAGGTCACCTAGATCTTCACCCAATTGATCTACATGGTGTGAATCAAAATCCGCACGGCCAGAGCGCCCGTGACTACGTTGGTCATAAAACACCAAACGCGCTTGGCCTTGGAGTTCCTTGCGCTGGAAATACCAGGAGTCCAAACTCAGAGCGTATCCGTGGCAGAAAATTATCGTCAGCGGCGATTCATTCTCGTCAATTTCAACATGAAGCACGGTTCCATCGCTGGCTATTACTTCACGGGTAACAGGGTCGAATTCGTCCATTGACCATTTGTCGTCGGGCTTTGACCCACGTGCCAGCATGATCCGCTCCGCGGCTGCTCCGGCCGCGGCCCCAGCCGCAAGCACCCCGGCTGCCAATAGGCCACCACCAACCACCCGGATTGCGTTGGTCATGTCGCGACTCACGGGCAACCAACATAGACACGTGGCACCCGAGATCCGATCCGGGTGACGATTTCATAGCCGATGGTGTCGCACGCCCCCGCGAGATCATTCGCCGTCGGTGCCTGCCCAAAAATGACCACTTGATCACCAGGTGATGCCGCACCTTGTAATGCGACCATGAACTGATCCATTGCCACGCGCCCCACGATCGGGTGCAGTCGGCCGTTTAGATAAACCTGCGCGCGGTTACTCGCTGATCGCGGAATCCCGTCGGCATACCCACCAAGAACGAGGGCGATCGGAGTTTCCTGCGTTGCCGTCCAGGTACCGCCGTAGGAAACTGACGTACCGGCGTCGATCAATTTCACCGAGGCCACCGACGAGACCAACGTCATGGCCGGGCGCAGCCCAAAATCAAGTCCAGTAACAGGTGATACCCCGTACAGGGCGATGCCAACCCGCACGAGGTCGTAGTGGGTATTAGGTGCCGTTAATGCGGCTGGGCTATTTGCCAGGTGGCGCATTGGGATATCAAGGCCGAGGGCTTCGGCCATTGCGCAGGCCTGATCAAATAGCCGGCTTTGCTCCTGCACCGTCGGATCAGCTGGGATATCCGCATTGGCTAGGTGCGACCACACCGCGGTCACCTCAACAAGTGGCTGCGCCGCCAGTACCTCGGCCACCAGCGCCGGCCACTTCGATACCGAACAACCATTGCGTGAGACTCCGGTATCCACTTTCAATTGCAAGCGGGCTCTCGTGCCTGTTGCGGCCGCCGCGGCAACCACCTCTTGCAGCATATGTGAATTCGAGATGCCGAGATCAACACCGGTTGCCACACATCGCTCAATATCTGCGTTACCGGGCGCCCATAACCAGGCCAGGATGCGACCGGTGTCGCCGAAATCGCGTAGGGCCAGTGCCTCGCTCGGCAGCGCCACGCCGAGCCAGTTAACACCGCGGGTGCGCAAGACCTCAGCAACCCGAAGCATGCCGTGGCCGTAGGCATCGGCCTTGACCACGCCCATCACCTCGATGCCGGGTGCGGCACCGCGCACCAGGTCCAAATTGTGGGCGATGGCACCGAGATCGACGATCGCGGTGGTCATGGGCCCATTGTCCCTCACGGGTTAACTAACGACGCACGTGCGCTACCGCACCCGCTAAGTGGTCCCGGACATCAATGGCGGTAACCGGCCGGCCTCCCGCGGCCGCTAACCGCCCCGCTTGCCCGTGCAGCCACACGGCCGCGGCAACGGCCACGGCCGCATCATCTAGGTCGTCAATATCGCCCCGAGCACTGGCACCCGCCAGGATCGCGGCAGCCAATCCGGTAAGCACGTCGCCGCTGCCGGCGGTGCTGAGTTCGGCGCCGCCCATGGTGTCAACGAGCACCAAGCCACCAGGTGCCGCAATCAAGGTCGCCGGCCCTTTGAGCACTACTACTACCCTAAGGCGCTCCGCCAGCGCTTGCACCAACTCAAGGCGCCCCAGATCATCCGGGAGCGACCATGCGGCAGCCAACGCAGCAGCTTCACCGGTATGCGGAGTAATAACAGTTATCCCGACCCGCGCAGGTAATTGGGTGCGCAGGGCTTCTGAGGTCGCCACCGCCATCAGGGCACCGGCATCAAGTACCACCGGCACTTCGGTGCCAAGTACCGCCTCAATAGCCAGCAGGTCCTCGGGGACAAATCCCGGACCGCAGGCCCAGGCTGTGACATGGGCTGACGTACTTGGGTCAGCACCGCTAGCCACCACATCGGGGTAAGCCGCGAGTACCAACTGGGCCACCCCGTCACCTTGGTCCAGGTAGCGCACCATGCCCACATCGCCCATGCGTGCCGCTCCCACACTCAAAAGCGCAGCACCGGGGTACCGCCGGCTCCCAGCGGCTACTCCGACAACCCCCCGACGGTATTTGAAGTCATCAATCTCGGGTTCGGGTACAAATGCGACAACATCTAAATCCGTCAAGGCAATAAGCGCCGGGTCGCCGAGGGCATCGTTGATCCCAATATCGACAACGTGAACCCCACCGGCCAGCCCACTTCCCGGTGCAATCAGCAAGCCGGGCTTTAGGCAACCAAATGTCACGGTGGCGTCGGCGGCGATAGCAATTCCGGCAACTGCACCGGTATCGGCATTGACTCCACTGGGTATGTCCACGGCGATGACCAGGGCTCCGCTGGCGTTGATGAGTTCAACTACCACGGCTGCTGCGGGGCGAAGGGCCCCGGTGCCGCCAATGCCAACGATGCCATCGATGATGATGTCGGCGTCAAGGAATGGCTCTCGCTGCGATAGAACACTGTCGGCCGCATCCCACTGCAACACCCGCCCATTCGCCCGGAGCAGGGCCGCGATACCGACTTCATGGGCACTTTCTCCCACGCATACCGCGGTGACCGCTACTCCGCGCTGCGCCAACTTGGCACCCGCAATAAGTGCATCACCGCCGTTATTACCGCCGCCGACGGCAATTGCAATCCGGGCACCACGAACTTGACCGCGAAGTTCTTGAAGTACGCCAATGATCTGCCGCGCCAAACCCGTTGCCGCTCGGTCCATCAAGACCCCGGAGTCCAACTCCAGCCGGTGGGCTGCCTCAGCGGTTCGAATAGTGGACACCTCAAATGCCGCGATCATTACCTACTCCACGGTCACAGACTTTGCCAGATTTCGGGGTTGATCGACATCGTGGCCTTTGGCAGTGGCCATCTCGCAGGCAAAGACCTGCAGGGGCACCGTTGCCACCAAAGGCGCCATGAGCGGTGGCACCACCGGAACCCGAATCACGTGGTCGGCGTAGTCGTTGATCTTCTCGTCGCCTTCCTCGGCGATCGCAATGATGCGGGCGCCGCGAGCGCGCACCTCTTGAATATTGGAGATTATCTTGTCGTGGAGAATCGCCCGACCCGCCGGCGACGGCACGATGACAACCACCGGAACCCCATCCTCAATTAGGGCGATCGGGCCGTGTTTGAGTTCACCGGCCGCGAAACCCTCGGCATGCATATAGGCAAGTTCTTTTAGCTTTAAGGCACCCTCTAGCGCCACGGGGAACCCGACGTGGCGGCCAATGAACAACACCGAGGGCGCACCTGCGAACTCGCGCGCCAAAGCCCGCACCGGCTCGACGGTATCGAGCACTAGATCAACTTTGCCCGGCATATCTGCAAGATCAGCCAGCACCGCCGCGATATCCTCGCCGGGCATTACTTCGCGCACCTGAGCAAGGTAGAGGCCGACCAAATAGGCGGCGATGATCTGCGTCAAGAAAGCCTTGGTCGAAGCAACCGCAATCTCAGGTCCCGCATAGGTGTAGATGACCGCATCTGCCTCACGCGGGATGCTGGACCCGACCGTGTTGCAAATGGCAAGGGTTTTCGCCCCCTGATCCTTGGCATGACGAAGCGCCATTAACGTGTCCATGGTCTCACCGGATTGCGATATCGCAATAACCAATGACCGCGCATTGACAATTGGGTCGCGGTACCTAAATTCGCTGGCCAACTCCATCTCGACGGGAATGCGTGTCCAGTGCTCAATCGCATACTTGGCCACCATGCCAGCGTGCGCCGCGGTGCCGCACGCCACCACAACTACTTTGTCGATGTCCCGAAGTGCCTGATCGTCCAAACCCATTTCATCAAGTTGAATGCGGCCGTCGTTGCCGACTCGACCGAGTAAGGCATCGGCCACGGCTTTTGGTTGCTCGGCAATCTCCTTGAGCATGAACAGATCGTGTCCACCCTTTTCAACCGCGGATGCATCCCAGTCAATGGTAAATGGACGAGCTTCGACGGGGTTCCCAGCAAAGTCCATAACCCGAATGCTCGCCGCCGTCAAAACCACTATTTGATCCTGCCCAAGCTCTAAGGCATTACGCGTGTGGTCTACAAACGCCGAAACGTCCGAGGCAAGGAAGTTCTCGCCGACACCAACACCGACAACGAGTGGCGAATTTCGGCGGGCACCTACCACTAGATCTGGTTGCCGCGGATCAATCGCCACCAAGGTGAATGCACCCTCCAGTCGTCCACAAACTTGGCGCATGGCAGCCACGAGGTCATTGCCTGCTGCCGGCAGAGTTTTGGCGAGGAGGTGCGCGACGACTTCGGTATCGGTCTCGGAGGTCAAAGTGACGCCCGCTGCGGTGAGCTCACCACGAAGTTCGGCAAAGTTTTCGATGATGCCGTTGTGTATGACGGCTACCGTGCCATCCTCGCTGACATGGGGGTGCGCATTTGAGTCGGTCGGGCCGCCGTGCGTGGCCCACCTCGTATGCCCGATCCCGGTGGTGGAATTGGGCAGGGGATCTGAGCCCAGCAGGGTCTGAAGATTGACCAATTTGCCGGCTTTCTTCCGGACTTCTAGGTGGCCACCGGAGATAACCGCGATGCCCGCGGAGTCATAGCCCCGGTACTCCATCCGGCGTAGCCCAGCCACCACGACTTCAAGGGCCTGCTTCTTGCCGACATACCCAACAATTCCGCACATGGGTGCCAGAGTAGAGGGTGCTCACTTTGCGCCTAGTGTGCCCGACCGACCTAAGCAAGGCGGCCAGCGCCAAGCCCGTTGGTGACGTAATTTGGGCGGATATCCCCCGCGAGAGCACCAATGGCCTAGTGGCCCAACTCACCGCACTGGGGATCGCAGAAGCCGGCACGATCCAATTGGTCCCGGTTACGACATGGATCTCCCAAGGTGGACTAACCGCGAAGTGCCCTGCGGGTGCTAATAAATATCGTCGGAATGGCTATCGCCGGTTGGCTCACCCTGCTCTTACAACAATGGGTTTGGGGCCGGGTCAATGCTCGCGGAGTGCGACTCGAACAACCGCCGCAATCGACTCACTAATACTTTGTGCCTGCTCCAGGGTCGGGGCTTCCACCATCACCCGGATCACGGGCTCGGTACCCGATGGTCGCAGCAGTATTCGCCCCTTTTCGCCCAGCGCGGCAGCGGCTTGAGTCACCGCCTCGTCGACCTCTGCGCAGCCATCGAGCCGGGAGCGATCGACTCCGGTGACGTTTATAAGCACCTGCGGAAGCTTGGTTACCAAGCTAGCAAGTTGCCGAAGTGACCGGCCGGTTTGGCAGGCTCGTGCAAGTAACTGCAAAGCGGTGAGCAAGCCGTCACCGGTGGTGGCAAAGTCACTCATCACAATATGGCCGCTTTGCTCACCCCCAAGGAGATAACCGTTTGCGCGCATTTCCTCAAGTACGTAGCGATCACCAACTGCGGTCTCGACAACTAAGATGTTGGCTTCTTGCATCGCAATCTTGAAACCAAGATTCGCCATGACAGTCGAGACAACAGTATTCTCCGCCAAGCGGCCGGCGTCACGCAACGACATGGCGAGGATTGCCAGGATGTGATCACCATCGACAATCGCGCCGAGTTCGTCAATTGCTAGGCAACGATCTGCATCACCATCGTGCGCGATTCCAGCGTCAGCGCCATTCTTAAGCACCGCAGCTCGGAGATCTTCTAGGTGGGTGCTTCCGCAGCCGTCATTGATATTGAGTCCATCTGGTGCCGAGTGGATCGCAATGACTTCGGCGCCGGCTCTGCGCAATACCTCGGGCGCAATGAACGATGCGGCTCCATTAGCGCAGTCAACAACAACCTTTAGACCGGTGAGATCATTTGGCAGGCTGTCGAGCAAATGTTGCTCATAGGTGGCCATCGCACCATGATCGGCTCGCACCCGACCCACCTGTTCACCCGTTGGTCGCTCCCCGATCGACCCGGCCCATGGGTCAAGTAGTCGGGCTTCGATTGCATCTTCGATATCGTCGTCGAGTTTTAGCCCGCCGCGATTGAAAAACTTAATGCCGTTATCTGGCATCGGATTATGTGAAGCTGACAGCATGACCCCAAGGTCCGCGCCTAGGGCATCGGTCAGATAGGCGACCGCGGGAGTCGGTGCCACCCCGATCAAAATGACATCAACCCCGGCGCTAGCTAGGCCCGCGACAACCGCGGCTTCAAGGAACTCACCGCTAGCGCGCGTATCTCTACCGACGACTGCCTTGGGTCGATGCCCGGCGAAGGCGCCGATGTCACCGAGCACATGGGCAGCAGCAACAGCAAGATCCAGTGCGATTTCCGCGGTCAGATCTTTGTTCGCCAAGCCCCGAACACCATCGGTACCGAAGAGCCGACCCAAGGGACTAGCGCTTGCTGTACTGAGGAGCCTTGCGGGCCTTCTTCAGGCCATACTTCTTGCGCTCCTTGATTCGTGGGTCGCGGGTCAAGAACCCAGCCTTCTTCAGACTCGGGCGGTTACCCTCGACGTCAATTCCGTTAAGGGCTCGGGCTACACCCAAGCGCAATGCGCCCGCCTGACCGGAGACTCCGCCACCGTTAATGCGCGCGATGACATCGAACTTGCCTTCGGCGCCTAAGGTCACAAACGGATCATTAACAAGTTGCTGGTGCACCTTATTGGGGAAGTACTCGTCAAGTGCGCGGCCATTAATGGTCCAATTGCCGGTGCCCGGAACCATACGCACGCGGGCGATAGCTTCCTTGCGGCGGCCGATGGCAGCCCCGGGCGCGACGACAATATCGCGTGCCGCGACGGCGCGGTGCACTGGAGTTTCGGAGGTGTACTCCGACAGACCATCCGCATCTTCATCGATGTCGATGTCTACTTCTTCAATCATGGCCTCGGACACTGCCGCGGATCCTTTCGTGTTGTCTTCGCCGGGAAACTACTGAGCGACCTGGGTAATCGTGAACGGCAGCGGTTGCTGGGCCGTGTGTGGGTGCTCAGACCCGGAATAAACCTTCAGCTTCTTAATCTGCTGACGCCCGAGCTTATTGTGCGGGAGCATTCCCTTGACGGCCTTTTCGAGCACGCGCCGCGGATTAGTCTCCAAGAGTTCGGCGTAGTTGGTGGCACGCAAACCACCAGGGAAGCCCGAGTGGCGGTAGTCCATCTTCTGCTGCTTCTTCGAGCCGGTTAACGCTACTTTCTCGGCATTGATGATGATGACGAAATCGCCGGTATCAACATGGGGCGCGAAGGTGGTCTTGTGCTTGCCACGCAGCAATGTTGCAGCTTGGGAGGCAAGGCGGCCGAGCACGATGTCGGTGGCGTCAATAACGTGCCAGGTGCGGGTGATCTCACCGGACTTGGGGCTGTACGTGCGCAAGGGACGCCACCTTAACTTTTGCTCGTTGGGATTACTTGCCATCTTTGAAGCGCGACCCCCAAGGGTACCCACGGAGGCGCGCCGGCACCAAATCGGGTGGGCAGAGCCGATACCACCCCTGGTTTCCGCTACCAGTCGCACCAGACCGGTTCGTCCGCCAAAGTCACCGAGCCGTCCCTGCCAAAGATCAAGAAACGGTCGAAATTTCGGGCAAACCAGCGGTCGTGGGTGACGGCCACCACGGTCCCCTCGAAGGCATTTAACCCTATTTCCAGGGCCTCAGCGCTCGCCAAGTCCAAGTTATCCGTGGGCTCGTCCAGCAGCAGCAAGGTGGCCCCGGATAGCTCTAGGAGCAGGACCTGAAAACGGGCCTGCTGACCCCCGGACAAGGTGTCAAATATCTGCTCCCCGGCCAAAGCCAGCTCATACCGGTCCAAGGCCCGGGCGGCCATTTCGCGTGGCAACCCCACCCGCCGACCATCACCACGATGCAGCACCTCGAGCAAGGTGCGGCCCGTTAGATCAGGGCGCAGATGGGTCTGGGCGAACCAACCCGGACGCACCCGAGAGCCCAACCGCACGGACCCACTGTGCGCGACCGCCAAGATATCCGCCTCCCCCACGGGTTGGTGCTCAATCTCTGGGTCCGACCCACCACGTGCCAGTAGGCGAAGTAGATGTGATTTACCGGAGCCGTTCGCTCCCAGAATCGCCAATCGCTCACCGAACCAGATCTCAAGATCAAATGGTGCGGTCAGTCCGGTCAGTTCCAGGCGCTTGGCAACCACCGCGCGCTTTGCGGTGCGGCCACCGTGGAGTCGCATGTTGACGTTCTGCTCACGTGGCACCTCCATCGGTGGCCCTACTTCTTCAAACTTCTTCAGCCTGGTAACAGCCGCTTGGTAGCGCGATGCGAGACCGTCATTGAACTTCGCCTTCTCCCGCAAGGCCAGAACTAAGGCACGTAGTTTTATGAGCTCTTCATCCCACCGGCGACGTAGCTCCTCTAAGCGTGAAAACCGTTCGCGACGGGCCACATGATAGGAATCGAAATTCCCTCCGTGCACCCAGATGCTGTTGCCAGCCGCCCCCAACTCAACGCTGACAATGTGGGTAGCCGCTTGCTTTAGGAGTTCACGATCATGGGAGATTAAGAGAACGGTCTTCGTTGTCGCTTTCAGTTGCTGCTCAAGCCAGATCTTGCCAAGAACATCAAGGTAGTTATCGGGCTCATCGAGTAGCAGGACCTCCTCTACCCCACGAAATAGGTACTCGAGAACTATTCGCTTCTGTTCACCTCCCGACAAGGTGTTTACCCGACGATTGCGTACTGTTTCGAATGTCTCACCCATGGCCGCCATCGACACCACATCCCAGGTGACTTCGGCGTCGTAACCACCTGCATCACCGAAATCAGCGATAGCCGACGCGTATGCCATCTGCGAGGACTCGTCATCGATCTCCATCATTCGTAACTCCGCCGCATCAAGTGCTGCTGCCGCTTTGCGAAGCTCCGGCGGACTCACCCTTAGCAACAAATCGCGAACGGTGCCATCATGAATCTGGCCGATGAACTGCCGCATCACCGCTAGTTGGCCGCTGTGCACGATCGCGCCGGTGTCCGGTGCAATGTCACCAGCGACCATTCGTAGCAAGGTGGTCTTACCGGCGCCATTTGGGCCAACTAGGGCTGCAATTGCACCGTCCGGAATCCGAAAAGTGATGTCATTCAGAAGTACTCGACCATCGGGCAGGCTGTAACTGACATGCTGCACATCGACGTGGCTCACCCGCCCGACTCACGAATGGATCGATGCTGTTTGGTTTGTAGTTGCCGATCAAGAAATTGGCTATCTGCTGGGTAACCGACCTCTTCCAGCACCAATGGGTGCGGTGGCATTACCGCGGCCCCCCGAATCCCCGAGGTCAACATGTCGAAGGGCCAGGTCACCGACTTACGCCCATCGCCCACCGGCAAGAGAGCGCCGATCAAGCTGCGCACCATCGAGTGGCAGAAGGCATCTGCGATAACGGTGATGACAATGTCAACTCCGACTCTCTCGCAGTGCAGATCCATCAACGCGCGCACCGCTGACGCATCCTCACGCATCTTGCAATAGGCCGTGAAGTCATGCTCGCCGATCAGCGGCCGGGCGGCTGCGTTCATTGCATCAAGATCTAGTGCCTTACCCCATTGCAGCACGTGACCGCGATCAAGTGGTGCCGGGCCGATGGGGCTGTCACAGACCCGGTAGGTATACCTGCGCCAAAGAGCCGAGAAGCGCGCATCGAAATCACTTGGCACCGCACTGATAGCCAGGACCCGAATATCGGCCGGCAGGGCCCGATTCAATCGCCAGGTATCTAAATCGGTGGGCCAGGTTGGCACATCAACATGGGCTACCTGACCACGTGCGTGCACCCCGGCATCGGTGCGACCCGCACAGGTAATTTCCACCTCGGTGCCGACCAGGTTGCCGATCATCTGCTCCAGTTCACCTTGCACCGTGCGCAGATCACGCTGGCGCGCCCAGCCGGCGAACTCCCGGCCGTCATAGGCGATATCGAGGCGGATCCGGTTCATCGACCCAAGATGAAGCAGCCCGCCACCAGATGATCCGGTGGCGGGCTGCTGCGAAGCATCATTTACTGTCAGGACTTATCCGAGGCCGCATCAGTGTCCCCCTCAACAACCTCTGCCGCAACGACGTCGTCAGCCTCAACTACCTCTGTCGCGGCAATTTCCTCGGCAACCGGTACTACCTCAACTTCGGGAGCCGGCGCCGACTTCTTGGCGGCCCGCTTGGTGGCAGCCGTCGCCTCGGCAATCACCTGCTCGGTCAGCGGCTCCACCAATTCAATGACGGCCATCGGTGCGTTATCGCCCTTGCGCGGTCCGATCTTGGTGATCCGGACGTAGCCACCCGAGCGGGTTGCGAAACTCGGCCCAATTTCGGTGAACAGGGTATGCACCACTGACTTATCGCGCACCACCATCAGCACCCGGCGCCGCGCGTGCAGATCTCCACGCTTTGCGAACGTGATCAAGCGCTCGGCGAGCGGCCGCAGCCGCTTGGCCTTGGCCTCGGTCGTGGTGATCTTGCCATGCTCAAACAACGCGGTTGCCAAGTTGGCCAGCATTAACCGCTGGTGGGCCGGGCTGCCGCCCAGACGTGGACCCTTGGTTGGCGTAGGCATTGTGCTTCTCCTGTCGAAATGAGATCAGTGGTTGCAACTGGATTAAAGGCGCTCATCCTCGGCAAACGCCGAGTCATCCTCGAGGGTTTCTTCGACCATGGCAACGGCCGGGGCGATTTCGACTACCTCCGCGGCGACGAAGTCATCGTCATCGTAATCATCGTCATCGTCGTAGTAGACGGCCGCGCCTGGATCGAATCCGGGCGGGCTGTCCTTCAGCGCCAGGCCAAGACTCACGAGCTTGACCTTGACTTCGTCAATCGACTTCGCCCCAAAGTTGCGGATGTCAAGAAGATCGGCCTCGCTCCGGGTGATGAGCTCACCAACCGTGTGGATGCCTTCACGCTTGAGGCAGTTGTAAGAGCGGACGGTCATGTCGAGCTGCTCTATCGGCGTAGACAACTGCTCAGCAACGAAGGAATCGGTCGGCGATGGACCGATATCAATACCCTCCGCTTCGAAGTTGAGTTCACGGGCCAACCCGAACAACTCAACAAGGGTCTTACCTGCGGACGCAACAGCATCGCGTGGACGCATCGACTGCTTGGTCTCAACATCAAGAACCAACTTGTCAAAGTCGGTGCGCTGCTCCACGCGAGTTGCCTCGATCTTGTAGGTCACTTTCAGCACCGGCGAATAGATGGAGTCAACCGGGATCCGACCGATCTCTTGTCCTGCCTGCTTGTTCAAAGTTGCTGACACATAACCGCGGCCTCGCTCGACAACGAGTTCAATCTCGATCTTGCCCTTACCGTTCAAAGTCGCTATGTGCAGATCTGGGTTGTGCACCTCAACGCCCGCGGGTGGCTGAACATCGGCCGCCGTTACATCGCCTGGGCCCTGTTTGCGCAGGTACATGACAACCGGCTCGTCATGCTCACTTGAAACCACAAGTTGCTTGATGTTGAGGATTAGCTCGGTAACATCTTCCTTGACCCCGGGAATCGTGGTGAATTCATGCAACACACCATCGATTCGGATACTCGTCACGGCGGCACCCGGTATCGAGGACAGCAGCGTGCGCCGCATTGAATTACCAAGGGTGTACCCGAACCCTGGTTCAAGTGGCTCAAGGACAAAGCGCGAACGGAACTCACTGATTGGTTCTTCGGTGAATATTGGGCGCTGGCTAATAAGCACGATGGACTTCCTTCCCGAGACGACCTATATATGACGTCGCGATGTTGCCGTGTGAGATCAAGCCGGATGGCTGGGTCTCGGATTACTTGGAGTAGAGCTCGACGATCAGCTGTTCGTTGACCTGGGTATCGATTACGGCGCGTGCCGGTAGCGAGTGGACCAAGATCCGCATCTGCGAGGGGACTACCTCGAGCCATGCCGGTACCGGGCGATCACCGATCTCGGCATGCGCGATGACGAACGGGGTCATCTCACGTGATCCAACGCGCACCTCAACGATGTCATTTGGTGAAACGCGGTAAGACGGGATGTTCACTTTTTGGCCGTTAACCAACATATGTCCGTGAGTTACCAACTGACGGGCCATATCGCGCGATTTAGCAAAGCCTGCGCGGAACACAACGTTGTCAAGGCGAGACTCCAAGATGCGCAGCAAGTTCTCGCCGGTCTTACCGGATTGACGCTGTGCTTCCAGATAGTAGTTCGAGAACTGCTTCTCGAGCACGCCATACATCCGGGTGGCCTTTTGCTTCTCCCGAAGCTGCAGCAGGTATTCGCTGTCCTTAGACCGCCCGCGACCGTGCTGGCCGGGCGGATAAGGACGCTTCTCGAATGGGCACTTCGGTGACTCGCACTTGGAGCCCTTGAGGAATAGTTTCATCTTTTCGCGGCGGCAGCGCTTGCAATCCGCATCGGTATATCGCGCCATTGGTAATTATTCTCCTAGTTCTCTGTGGATCTTTGCGCGATCAGACGCGACGACGTTTGGAGGGACGGCAACCGTTATGGGGTACCGGACTGACATCGGAAATTGAGCCAACTTCTAGGCCCGTTGCCTGCAGGGACCGAATGGCCGTCTCGCGGCCTGAACCTGGACCCTTAACGAAGACATCAACCTTGCGCATGCCGTGCTCCATCGCCCGGCGCGCTGCAGCCTCAGCCGCCAACTGGGCGGCGAAGGGGGTGGACTTGCGGCTGCCCTTGAAGCCAACCTGCCCGGCACTCGCCCATGCGATGACCGCACCCGCGGGATCAGTTATCGACACGATGGTGTTATTGAAAGTGCTCTTAATATGAGCATGACCGTGGGCCACGTTCTTCTTCTCTTTGCGGCGCACCTTCTTAGCGGGCGCCTTGCTGCCTGACTTCGGGGCCATTTATTGCTCTCCTGGGGTTCTCGTCTGGGGTTTTTGGGGTGAAGGGACGGCTTACTTGCCGACCTTCTTCTTTCCGGCGACGGTCTTACGCGGACCCTTGCGGGTACGCGCATTGGTGTGGGTTCGTTGACCACGAACCGGCATTCCGCGGCGGTGCCGGATTCCCTGGTAGCAACCAATCTCGACCTTGCGCCTGATGTCGGCAGCAACCTCACGGCGCAGATCGCCTTCTACTTTGAGGTTGACGTCGATCCAGTCACGAAGGGCAACCAGTTGTTCATCGGTTAATTCTTGGGACCTGAGGTCCGGGCTCACGCCGGTCGCTGCAAGTGCCTTCGCAGCTTGGGAGCGGCCGATGCCGAAGATATAGGTGAGTGCAACCGCCATGCGCTTATCGCGCGGCAGGTCAACACCAACAAGTCTTGCCATCGTGGCGTTCTCTCTTCTTCTTATGCACGGGGTATGGGTGCAGTACCAGTCCTGCCCGCCAAGGCAGGTCTTCGGCCTCGTGTCCGAAGGTGTCGTCCTTGCTTTCGCAAGGGGTCGGGTACCGCGTAATTATCAGGTGTTCGGGTTGTCTCCCCGAAAGCCCGCCTTACCACTTCAAGGGGTTAGCCTTGACGCTGCTTGTGACGCACGTTCTCGCAAATCACCATGACGCGACCGTGGCGACGAATGACTTTGCACTTGTCGCAGATTTTCTTCACGCTCGGCTTGACCTTCATGGCTTCTTCCTTGGGTTCGAACTAGCAGATTCAGTTTTACTTGTAGCGGTAGACGATCCGGCCGCGCGTGAGGTCGTAGGGCGAAAGCTCCACGACCACTCGATCGTCCGGAAGGATCCGGATGTAGTGCATCCGCATCTTCCCGCTGATGTGCGCGAGCACTTTGTGCCCGTTGTCCAACTCCACCCGGAACATTGCATTGGGCAATGACTCGGTGATCGTGCCCTCGAGCTCGATCGCGCCGTCTTTCTTGCCCATATCCTCCGCTTTCACCAGGTGCGCTGAGTGCTGCTTTCACAGCGCAACCCCCCGTAACGCGCCAAAAAAAACCCGGAAACCCGAGAATCTGCCAGCGAACGAACGGGGAAGCCCCACCTCAGCCTACTGAGTCTACGGGCCGGGGCCATTTCCTCATAATCGCCCCCCCAAATTTGGCCAATGAAGGTCCGGGCGCCGGGGCCGGGCCCGCCGCCTCCTCGCTACTTTCCTCCCTACCGGGTGACGGTTACCGTCAGCTTCTTCACGGTGCCAGCGCCCCCACCGGGTGGGGTGGCGACTAATTTAAGGACGGCTTGGCCCGGGGCCCGCGCCTTGATGTACCAGGTGGTGGTGCCGGCAACCCCGACCGCTCCGTCAGCGGCCGGTGCTTCGTACTCGCCGGCGTAGACCTTCACGGCCGACTTATCGCCGGATACTTTGATGCTCCAGGAGTACCCGGTCGTCGTATTGGTGTCCTGCGACAGCAGGATGGCTACGCCATCTTTGATCTGGACCTGGGTCGGCAGTCGAAGTACCAACAAGGTGGGGTCTGGGCCCTTGGTCAAGGTTGCCGCACCGCTAGTGGCGGTAACCCCCAAGGTGAGCGCCGTGGCGGCGGCGGCGATAAGGCTAGCTTTCAGTAGTTTTCCCATGGGCTGATCATACCTGTCGGGAATTCAACGAGTCAAGGCTTCAAAACCTTCAGCCGGCAACTTCCCGGTGCCACCGGGCATGATCCGGGTGACCGACCCACTCATGCGGGCGCCTTTGGACCCAGTCGAATATCGGCAAGTGCGGTAAGTACCCAAGGGCCGGCCTCGGTGATGGCCACTGTGTGTTCCCAGTGCGCGGCCGGTGCCCCCGACAAAGCCACCACGGTCCAGCCATCGGCCAGCACTGCGACTTCAGCCGACCCCAAAGTGGCCATGGGTTCAATCGCCAATGCCATCCCCGCTTTTAATACCGGCCCTTTGCCGGGCTTACCGTAGTTCGGAATGGGCGGATGCATGTGCATGCTGGTGCCGATGCCATGGCCGGTGTACTCCTCGACTATCCCGTAGTCACCGGCCGCAGTTAGTGACATCTCAACCGCATGGCCGATATCGGAGAGCCGATTACCCGCCCGTGCCTGTTCCAGTCCGGCCCGCAGCGAAGCCTCGGTTGCAACCGATAGAGCCAGTACCGAGTCGGCGACTGTGCCCACAGGTACGCTGACGGCCGCATCGCCGTGCCAACCATCGACGATCGCACCGCAGTCAATCGACACCAAATCACCAGCATTTAGTACCCGGTCCCCCGGGATACCGTGCACGATTTCGTCGTTGACCGAAGTGCAGATAACCGCGGGAAATCCGTGATAACCGAGAAATGACGAAGTCGCGCCATTGGAACTGATGCAATCACGGGCGATGGCATCTAGTTCCCGGGTGCTTACCCCGGGACGTACCGCAGCCGACACCGCCTGCAAGGTAAGTGCGACTACCAGTCCAGCACGACGCATCACAGCAAGTTGATCGGGTGACTTGATCTGGATTGACTCGCCTTTACGAAACATAGAAGATCACGCACTGGCACTAATTGCGGCCTCAATGCGAGCTGTCACTTCGGCGATGTCACCCATTCCACTTACTTGAATTAGTAAACCCCGACTCGCGTATAGCGAGGTGAGCGGTGCCGTTTGCTTGGCGAATACCTCGAGGCGGCGGCGGATTACCTCCTCGGTGTCGTCAGCTCGTCCTTGTTCAATGGCACGATTCACCAAGCGCTTCACAACTTCGTCGATGTCGACAGTAAGTTCAACTACCGCATCGATACCCACACCTTGTGCAGCGAGCATGGAGTCGAGTTCACTCACCTGCTCGATTGTGCGCGGATAGCCATCAAGCAAGAAGCCACCCGCACAATCTGCATGCTCGAGTCGGTCGCGAACCATTGCATTGGTAACGCCATCGGGGACGTACTCGCCGGCCTCCATATATCTCTTAGCCTCAATACCCAAAGCCGTTCCCTGAGTGACATTGGCGCGGAAAATATCCCCGGTTGAGACGTGCGGGACCGACATGCTGGCACAGACGATGTCGGCCTGGGTGCCCTTGCCGGCACCAGGTGGCCCCATCATGATCAGGCGCATTAGCGCAAGAATCCTTCGTAGTTGCGCTGCTGTAGTTGGGCTTCGATCTGCTTGACGGTATCCAAACCGACGCCAACCATGATCAGCAAACTGGTACCACCGAAGATGAAGTCACCTGCCACACCCAAGGAGCCAAACGCGAATACCGGTAACACCGCAATCATCCCCAGATAGAGGGAACCGGGTGCAGTCAACCGGGTGAGCACGTAATCCAAGTAATCGGCGGTGGGCTTACCAGCACGGATCCCCGGAATGAAGCCACCATACTTTTTCATATTGTCCGCTACTTCAACCGGGTTGAACGTAATCGACACGTAGAAGTAGCAGAAGAACACGACCAATACGAAATAGGCCATTAGGTAGTAGGTACCCGTACCGGTGCCAAAGTTCTGCTGCACCCAGATCGCCCAGTCCGCTTGACTACCTGTCAGTTGCACCAACAAAGTCGGTAAGAATAGCAAGGACGAGGCAAAGATAACCGGGATCACACCGGCCATATTTACCTTCAGCGGAATATAGGTCGAAGTCCCCCCATACATGCGCCGTCCGACCATGCGTTTGGCGTACTGGACCGGGATTCGGCGCTGGGCCTGTTCAACGAAAACCACCAACGCGATGACAACTAAGCCGATCAGCACCGTAAAGGTTAAGCTTAGGATGCCGCGGCTGCCCAAGATAGAGGCGAACTGGGCCGGGATACTAGAAATGATCGAAGTGAAGATCAGCAGCGACATCCCGTTGCCGATACCGCGTTCGGTGATCAGTTCGCCGAACCACATGATGACGGCGGTACCCGCGGTCATAACGGTGATCATCACCAAAATCACCCAGACCGAGTCATTGGGGATAATGGCTTCATTACAGCCGCTGAACAAGGCGCCGGGGGTGCGCGCCAGCGACAAGATGGCCGTTGACTGCAAGATCGCCAGGCCGATGGTCAGGTACCGCGTGTACTGCGTGATTATGGCCTGGCCGGCCTGGCCATCCTTCTTCAAAGTCTCCAGCCGTGGGATCACTACGGTCAGCAACTGCAAAATAATGCTGGCCGTTATGTAAGGCATGATGCCGAGTGCGAAAACAGATAGCTGCAGGAGCGCCCCGCCGCTAAATAGGTTGATCAGTGCATAGACAGAATTATCCTGAACCACGTCGATACACCGCTGAATTGCGGAGTAGTCGACACCCGGGGTCGGCAGAACGGAACCGAGGCGGTACACCGCCAACAGTCCCAAGGTGAACAGAATCTTCTTGCGAAGATCCGGGGTACGCAGGGCAGCCCCAAACGCACTTATGTGCACTGTGCCTCCTGCTTAGATTTCGGTTGCGGAACCGCCTGCGGCCACGATCTTGGCACGGGCGCTATCGGAGAAGGCATCGGCACTGACCTTTACCGCCACCGTAATCTCACCTTGCCCGAGAACCTTGACTTTTTGGCCCTTGCGCACGGAACCCTTGGCTACTAGGTCGGCGATGGTGATCTCGCCACCCTTCGGGAATAGTTTGTCGATCGTGGCCACATTGACGACCTGGAACTCGACTTTGTTGGGATTTGTGAATCCCTTCAACTTCGGCAGGCGCATGTGCAAGGGCATCTGGCCGCCCTCAAAACGTGCCGGTACCTGATAGCGCGCTTTGGTACCTTTAGTACCTCGACCCGCAGTCTTGCCTTTTGACGCCTCGCCGCGACCCTTACGAGTCTTTGCCGTCTTTGCGCCCGGAGCCGGACGCAGGTGATGGACCTTGAGTGCCATCGCTACTTAACCTCCTCGACAACAACCAAGTGCGACACCATGTTGACCATTCCGCGGATTTCCGGGCGGTCTTCCTTTACTACGGTGTCACCGATGCGCTTTAGTCCAAGTGAGCGCAAGGTATTGCGCTGGTTGGAAGTGCCACCGATTTCGGACTTCTTCTGGGTTACCTTTAGTTGAGCCATCAGGCACCAACCCCGGCGCGGGCCCGCAGCAATGCGGCGGGAGCAACAGCTTCAAGTGGTAAGCCGCGACGAGCCGCGACAGCCTCCGGTGATTCGAGCAACTTCAAGGCAGCAACAGTCGCGTGCACGATGTTGATCGCATTGTCTGAACCCATGGACTTGCTAAGCACATCGTGAATGCCAGCACACTCCAACACTGCACGAACTGGTCCGCCAGCTATAACGCCCGTACCGGGTGCGGCCGGCCGCAGCATCACCACACCTGCAGCAGCTTCGCCGGTGATCGGGTGTGGAATCGTGCCTTGGATCCGAGGCACCTTGAAGAAGTGCTTCTTGGCTTCTTCAACGCCTTTAGCAATCGCGGCCGGGACTTCCTTGGCCTTGCCGTAGCCAACACCAACGCTGCCATCGCCATCGCCGACGACCACTAGAGCCGTAAAGCTAAAACGGCGCCCGCCCTTTACGACCTTTGAGACCCGGTTGATCGCAACAACACGCTCGATGAAAGCGGACTTCTCCTCGCGGGGAGCACGCTCCTTGCGGTCCTTGCGGTCACCGGACCCACCGGTGCCGGTACCTATGCCGGCGCCGCTTCCGCGACGCGATGTTGCTGCCATGGGGTTCCCTCTCCTACCTATTCCTTGATCCGCCCTATTTCCTTATCAGCCTAGAAATCCAGGCCACCCTCGCGGGCGCCCTCCGCGAGAGCTGCCACGCGACCGTGGTACTTGTTGCCACCGCGATCAAAAACCACGGTCTCAACGCCGGCCTGCTTCGCGCGTGCTGCGATTAGTTGGCCGACCTTGCGCGCTTTCGCAGACTTATCCTCGCTCGCTGCGCGCAGATCAACTTCCATCGACGAAGCTGAGGCCAAGGTGCGGCCCTGCGTGTCATCGACAACCTGCGCCACCATGTGGCGAGCAGACCGACTAACGACCAAACGCGGACGCTCCGGGGTACCGGAAACCTTTTTGCGAACACGAATGTGACGACGCTTGCGGCCAATGGCAACCCTGTTGCCCGACCCGCCCAACTTAACTCCGAAGCTACTCACTTCTTGCCCGCCTTTCCGGCCTTGCGGCGGACGACCTCGTTCTCATAGCGCACGCCCTTGCCCTTATATGGCTCCGGCTTGCGCAACTTGCGAATATTGGCCGCTACTTCGCCGACTTGCTGCTTATCGATACCAACCACCGTGAACTTCACCGGGCTCTCGACCCGGAAGGCGATACCCTTCGGTGCCGTGACCACCACGGGATGGCTGAACCCCAGGGCAAACTCCAGGTCGGTGCCTTTGGCTGCAACACGGTAACCCGTGCCAACAATCTCCAGCGTCTTTTCATACCCGTTAGTGACACCGGTAACCATGTTGGCGACCAGGGTGCGAGTTAGGCCATGAAGTGACCGCGATGCGCGCTCGTCATCTGGACGAGTGACTAGCAACGTGCCATCGTCTTGCTTCTCCACAACGATCGGATCGGCAACCGTCAGCGACAACGTGCCCTTAGGGCCGGTAACGGTGATGTCATTGCCGGCAATTTGGGCATTGACCCCGGAAGGAACCGGGATCGGCATGCGTCCGATACGTGACATTTGCGCGCTCCTTCCCGGTTACCAGACGTAGGCGAGGACTTCCCCACCTACGCCTTTCGAATGGGCTTGACGATCGGTCAGCAGCCCGGAAGAGGTGGATAAAATTGCGACACCGAGGCCGCCTAGTACGCGCGGGATGCCGGTGCTCTTCGCGTAGACCCGAAGGCCCGGCTTTGATACCCGGCGCAGCCCGGCAATTGATCGCTCGCGCGTTGGGCCGTACTTCAATTCCAGTGTAAGTGTCTTGCCAACAACCGCATCCGAGATGGTCCAACCACCGATGTAACCCTCGCGCTTGAGGATCTCGGCGATACTTTCCTTCATCTTGGAGTGCGGCATCGTCACCGAATCGTGATACGCCGAGTTTGCATTGCGCAGGCGCGCAAGCATGTCGGCTATCGGGTCAGTCATTGTCATGGCCAGTCGGCCTTCCTCGTAGTGGTTTCCGGGAGACCCGGACCTGCGACGTCGTTGATTACCAGGAGCTTTTAGTCACACCCGGCAATTCGCCGGCATGTGCCATTTGACGCACGCAAATCCGGCACAGGCCGAACTTGCGGTAGACCGCGTGTGGGCGTCCACACTTGTTGCAACGGGTATAACCCCGCACCTTGAACTTAGGCTTCTTCTGCTGCTTTTCGATAAGTGCTTTCTTTGCCATATGGATCAGGCCTCCTTGAAGGGGAATCCGAGAAGGCGAAGCAAAGCTCGGCCTTCAGCATCATTTTGAGCGGTCGTAACAACCGTAATGTCCATACCACGGACGCGATCGATTTTATCCTGATCAATCTCATGGAACATCGACTGCTCATTGAGACCAAAGGTGTAGTTGCCCCTACCATCGAACTGCTTGGGCGAGAGCCCACGGAAGTCACGAATACGTGGCAGCGCGACCGAAAGCAACCGGTCAAGGAATTCCCACATGCGATCACCGCGCAAAGTCACGTGGGCACCGATGGGCTGACCCTCACGTAATTTAAATTGGGCGATCGATTTACGCGCCTTGGTGACCTGCGGTCTTTGTCCGGTGATCTCGGTGAGGTCACGAATCGCGCCCTCAATCAACTTGGAGTCGCGGGCGGCTTCACCCACACCCATATTGACTACCACCTTGGTGACAGTTGGCACCTGCATGATGTTTCGGAATGCGAATTCTATCTTCAGCGCGGGCACTATCTCCTCGCGGTAACGTGCCTTTAGACGCGGAGCCATGGTTGTTGGCGAAGTCATCAGATGTCCTTACCTGTGCGACGTGAGATGCGCACGCTGCGCTCTGCTTCATAGGTTGAGCCGTCCGGGCGGCGTTTCTCGACCGTCTCGCGGCGGTAACCGATGCGAGATGCGCGGCCATCCTCCGGATCAATGATCATCACATTGGACACATGGATCGGGGCTTCGGTTGTGATGATGCCGCCGGTCTTGGCGCCGCGAGCGTTCTGCCCGACCTTGGTGTGCTTCTTGATGCGGTTCACGCCCTCAACAATTATGCGATCTGCATGGGGGATGACCTCAATGACCTTGCCCTTGACCCCTCGGTCTTTACCCGAGATGACCTGAACTAGGTCGCCTTTGCGAATTCGCAGATCTGGCATGACTACAGCACCTCCGGGGCCAACGAGATGATCTTCATGAACTTCTTCTCGCGCAACTCACGACCAACTGGACCAAAGATTCGAGTCCCGCGCGGCTCACCATCACTTTTGAGGATGACCGCTGCGTTTTCATCAAAGCGGATATAGGAACCATCGGGGCGACGGTGCTGCTTGCGGGTACGCACGATGACAGCCTTCACCACCTCGCCCTTCTTGACCCCGCCACCGGGAATAGCGTCTTTCACCGTCGCGACGATAACGTCGCCAATACCGGCGTAGCGTCGACCGGACCCACCGAGCACCCGAATGCAAAGGAGTTCCTTCGCGCCCGTGTTATCGGCGACTCTTAGCCGCGACTCTTGCTGAATCACTTCATTCTCCTGATCGTATGCCGGTTCGCTTCCGAGCCTGGCGGAACTTTGTGCTGGATTACTTGGCTTTCTCGAGGATCTCCACCAGTCGCCAGCGCTTTGTCGCTGATACCGGGCGGGTCTCCATGACGAGAACACGGTCACCGATCCCGGCTGCGTTGGCCTCGTCGTGCGCCTTTAACTTGCTCGTCCGACGGACGACCTTGCCATAAAGGGGGTGCTTGAAGCGGTTTTCGACCGCAACCACCACCGTCTTGTCCATCTTGTCGCTAACTACCAGTCCCTCACGGGTCTTGCGATTACCGCGTTTTTCTGCATCACTACTAACTTCGTTCGCACTCATGCGGCACCACCCTCAATGGGCGTAATGCCCAACTCACGCTCACGCAAGATCGTGTAGATCCGCGCAATATCCTTGCGCACGGCGCGGAGGCGTCCGTGGTTCTCCAATTGCCCGGTCGCACCTTGGAAGCGCAAGTTGAACAACTCTTCCTTGGACTCCAGGAGTTTGGCCGTCAATTCAGTGCTATCGAGGTTGCGAAGCTCACCAACTTGGGTACCAGCCGCCATTTAGTCCTCACCTGCTTCATCGCGCCGGACAATTCGGCACTTCATCGGAAGTTTGTGCATGGCACGGGTAAGTGCTTCCTGCGCAATCTTCTCGTCTGGGTATGAAAGTTCGAACATCACCCGACCTGGCTTGACGTTCGCGATCCACCACTCCGGCGAACCCTTGCCAGAACCCATGCGGGTTTCGGCCGGCTTCTTGGTAAGCGGGCGATCTGGGTAGATGTTGATCCACACCTTGCCGCCACGACGGATGTGCCGGGTGATGGCGATACGAGCCGACTCGATTTGCCGGTTCGTGACGTATGCGGGCTCTAGGGCCTGTAACCCAAAAGTCCCAAAGGTCACAGCGGTGCCACCTGATGCCGCGCCGCGGCGCGTTGGGTGGTGCTGCTTGCGATGCTTGACTCGACGCGGTATCAGCATGGTTAGCCCTCCTGCACTTCGGTGCCAACCGCAGCCTCGACAACCGCAGCCTCGACAACCGCAGCCTCAACAACCGCAGCCTCGACCGACTCATCTGACGAGCGCGGACCACGTGGGCGGGCTGGTGCTGCGGCCCGCTGGCCCAAGCGGGCTGTTGCTGCCGCTGCCTCGCGCTCCGCGCGGGTACTTGGAGCATTGCCCTTGTAGATCCAAACCTTCACACCGATTCGGCCGAAAGTGGTCCGGGCCTCATAGAAGCCGTAGTCAATATCAGCGCGCAACGTGTGCAATGGCACCCGGCCTTCGCGGTAGAACTCAGTGCGCGACATTTCAGCGCCACCAAGGCGGCCGGAGACCTGAACCCGGATACCCTTAGCGCCACTTTTCATCGTGCTCTGCATGCCCTTGCGCATTGCGCGACGGAAGGAAACGCGGCTGGAGAGCTGCTCGGCAATACCTTGTGCAACCAACTGCGAATCAATCTCGGGGTTCTTCACCTCAAGAATATTCAACTGCACCTGCTTGCCGGTCAAGGTTTCGAGATCGACGCGAATCCGGTCGGCCTCGGCACCACGACGGCCGATGACGATCCCCGGACGCGCGGTGTGAATATCGACACGAACCCGCTCACGGGTGCGCTCGATCTCCACTTTGGAGATACCTGCTCGCTCCATGCCGCTCGCGAGCAACTTGCGGATTTTCACATCCTCATCAACGTAATCGCGGTAGCGCTGACCGGTCTTTGCGGAGTCAGCGAACCATCGCGACGTGAAATCGGTGGTGATCCCCAGGCGGAAGCCGTGCGGGTTTACTTTCTGGCCCACGGTCGGGTCATCCCTTCTTCTTAGCGTTGGTCGACTTGGTTGTCGCCTTCGCTGTCGGCTTCTTAGTGGCTGGCTTAGCAGCGGACTTCTTGGCAGCCACCTTTGCGGGCGCCTTCTTGGCCGGCGCCTTCTTGGCCGGCGCCTTCTTGGCCGGCGCCTTCTTGGCCGGCGCCTTTTCGGCTACGACCGGCTTGGCCTCAACTTTTGTTGCCTTGGCTGGCATAACCGCCTTAGCGGGCTTAACGATCGGCTCGCCATCGGAAACGATCACGGTGATGTGACTACTGCGCTTGCGCACGCGGTAAGCACGGCCTTGGGCGCGCGGGCGAATACGCTTCATGGTGGGGCCTTCATTCACAAATGCTTCGCTCACCATCAGGCCACGTGCATCCATCGCGTGGTTATTGGTCGCATTCGCAATTGCGCTCGCGAGCACCTTACCAATCGGCTCACTGGCCGCTTGGGGTGCGAACGTCAATACCGCCTGGGCGTCAGCCGCATTCATGCCTCTGATGAGGTTGATGACGCGGCGCGCCTTCATGGGCGTGACACGGACGTACCGCGCCTGGGCCCTGGCTTCCATCGCTATCCCCTTGCTTCTCGTCGCTCGGTCTGTGGTCGGTTATGAAACTTTTTTACTAGCGCTTCTTGGCCTTACGGTCGTCCTTGATATGGCCTTTGAAAGTCCGGGTCGGGGCGAACTCGCCGAGCTTGTGCCCAACCATGTTCTCCGAGACAAAAACCGGTACATGCTTGCGCCCGTCATGGACTGCGATCGTGTGGCCCAACATGATCGGAATGATCATGGAACGACGTGACCAAGTCTTGATCACACTCTTTGACCCGGCCGCATTTTGGACCTCCACCTTTTTGAGTAGATGGGTGTCCACGAATGGACCCTTCTTCAGACTGCGTGGCATATTTCGCTTCCCTTATCGCTTCTTGCCGGTCTTGCGGCGTCGGACGATGAACATGTCGCTGGCCTTGTTGGCCCTGCGAGTACGACCTTCTGGCTTGCCATTTGGGTTGACCGGATGACGGCCACCAGAAGTCTTACCCTCACCACCACCATGTGGATGGTCAACCGGGTTCATGGCGACACCGCGGACCGTTGGGCGTTTGCCCTTCCAACGCATTCGGCCAGCCTTGCCCCAGTTGATATTGGATTGCTCGGCGTTACTAACCTCGCCGATCGTCGCACGTGCTCGCAGATCAACGTTGCGGATTTCACCCGATGGCATACGCAACTGCGCATACGGACCGTCCTTGGCAACAAGTTGGACACTTGAACCAGCAGAACGGGCAATCTTGGCTCCGCCACCTGGCCGGAGCTCTACGGCATGGATAACCGAACCAACCGGGATATTGCGTAATGGCAAGTTGTTACCGGGCTTGATATCGGCACTTGGGCCGGTCTCCACGGGATCCCCCTGCTTAAGCTTATTCGGCGCGATGATGTAGCGCTTCTCGCCATCAGCAAAGTGCAAGAGCGCGATTCGTGCGGTGCGGTTTGGATCGTATTCAATATGCGCCACGCGAGCGGGCACACCGTCTTTGTCCGCACGCTTGAAATCAATGACTCGGTAGGCACGCTTATGGCCACCACCTTGATGGCGGGCGGTGATCTTGCCGGAGTTGTTACGGCCGCCCTTCTTAGGCAGCGGACGTACTAATGACTTCTCCGGTTCTGACCGCGTGATCTCGACGAAGTCGGCCACGCTTGAGCCACGACGGCCCGGTGTGGTCGGCTTGTACTTGCGGATTCCCATAGCTCTTCCGTCTCGTTAGTCGATTGCCCGGTCAGGAGACCGGGCCTCCGAAGATGTCGATGCGGTCACCGGCGGCAACAGAAACGATCGCTCGTTTTGTTGCTGCACGGCGGCCGAAGCCAGTGCGGGTGCGAATCCGCTTACCTTCACGGTTGTGCGTGTTTACGCTGATCACCTTCACCCCGAAAACCTTCTCAACCGCAATCTTGATCTGCGTCTTGTTGGCATCGGTAGAAACGATGAAGGTGTACTTGTTCTCATCAAGGAGCCCGTAGCTCTTCTCGGAGATAACTGGTGAAATCAAGATATCGCGGGGGTCTTGGATTCTCATGCTTCTACCTCCGACTGCCGCGCAACCGACTTGATGCCCTTGCCCTTAGGGGGCCCAGCGAGAAATGCCTCGAGGGCGGCCTTGGTGAAAAGCACCTGATCACTAACGATGACGTCATACGTGTTGAGTTGGTCCGGTGCAACCACATGCGCGTTGTCAACATTGCGCAAGCTCAGCCAAGAAGTCGTCTCAGCGCGGCTGAGGACAACCAGTACGCGCCCTTCCAAGCCCAGGGCAGACAGGGATGCGGCGGCGCTCTTGGTCGAGGGGACTTCGCCGGTCACGAGTTCAGAAACCACGTGGATGCGATCCTCGCGGGCCCGATCCGATAAAGCACCGCGAAGTGCGGCAACCTTCATCTTCTTCGGGGTGCGCTGCGAATAATCACGCGGCTGCGGCCCATGGGCCACGCCACCACCAACGTACTGCGGTGCCCGAATCGAACCCTGGCGCGCCCGGCCGGTGCCCTTTTGTTTGTACGGCTTACGCCCACCACCACTTACTTCAGCGCGGGTCTTGGTCGCGTGGGTACCTTGGCGCGCAGCGGCCTGCTGGGCCACCACCACTTGGTGGATCAGCGGGATATTGACCTGCACATCGAAAATCTCAGCCGGGAGCTCGACCTTGCCCGATGCCTTACCGGCCGGAGTGCGAACGTCTACAGAAGTCACGATCAGCCCTCCTTCACAGCGGTACGCACGAATACCAAACCACCCTTGGGGCCGGGAACGGCACCCTTAATGAGTAACAAGCCTTTTTCGACATCGACGCCGTAGACGACCAAGTTCAAGGTGGTCTGGCGTTCGCCGCCCATCCGACCGGCCATCTTCATCCCTTTGAAAACGCGGCCCGGGGTTGCGCAACCACCTATTGATCCCGGTGATCGGTGCTTGCGGGTAACTCCGTGGGTGGCGCGCAAGCCGTGGAAACCGTGACGCTTCATCACACCGGCAAAACCCTTGCCCTTGGTGGTGCCCACGATGTCAATTAGTTGGCCCGCCTCAAAGGTGTCGGGGCCAAGTTCTTGTCCGAGGGTGTACTCCGTGGCATCGGCGGTGCGAATCTCCACCAAGTGGCGGCGCGGAGTTACGCCCGCCTTGACGAATTGCCCGGCATCTGGCTTATTGACCTTGCGCGGATCAATAGCCCCGAAGGCAATCTGCACGGCGGAATAACCATCTTTGTCTGGGGTCCGTACCTGGGTAACTACACAGGGACCGGCCTTGACCACAGTTATAGGCACGACTTTGTTGTTGTCGTCCCATACCTGGGTCATGCCGAGCTTCTCGCCCAGCACGCCCTTCACATTGGTACTCATTGTCTTCGCGTCCTTACAGCTTAATCTCGATATCGACACCAGCTGGGAGGTCAAGGCGCATAAGCGAATCAACCGTCTTCGGCGTGGGGTCGAGAATGTCAATGAGGCGCTTGTGTGTGCGCATTTCAAAGTGCTCGCGTGAGTCCTTATACTTGTGCGGCGAACGGATAACGCAGTACACATTCTTCTCCGTTGGCAGCGGCACCGGGCCGGCAACTTTCGCGCCTGTCCGGATCACTGTCTCGACGATTTTGCGCGCCGAAGAATCAATGACCTCATGGTCGTAGGCCTTAAGCCGAATGCGGATCTTTTGTCCCGCCATGGTGGCTGGTGTCCTTACTTCTAGTGTGCCGACTGCTTCAGGTTCGCGCGGTTGTTTCTGGTCTTGCAGGCAGTGCTTGCCGAGTGGGGGTGGCATTTATGCCACCCCCTCCCAACTACTTCAGAATCCCCAACTACTTCAGAATCTTGATAACGCGGCCGGCGCCGACGGTGCGCCCACCCTCGCGGATGGCGAACCGAAGGCCTTCTTCCATGGCGATGGACTGAATCAGT
>JAQCEO010000016.1 GCA_027729805.1 Actinomycetota bacterium | reverse complement strand
AAGTACGAGCTTCTTGTGGGGCATGTGGAGGACACTTGGCCGGAAGCACCTGGGATTCTCCTTAGAGACCGTGAACGCGCCAGGTACCTTGCATGCCAAAGTAAAGCCACCGGGCCTATTGTCATACGGGTTCGGCTCGATGAGAGATTACAACCCCCTATCCCGCCACGGCGATCCGTCGCAACTATCTCCGGACGGGTCTATCAAGCACCCGGATATTCAGAACTAAAGCTACAAATATCTGATGAGGGAGCCGAGTTCCTCCCAGGTCAATTCGTACTTATTGAATTCCCCGGCCTAACGGGTGCTCGGGCCTACTCCATGTCTAACCAGCCTAATACCGACGGCGTCCTTCAGCTGCATGTCAAGGCTAAGCAAGAAGGAATAATGTCTAATTTGTTAGTTAGTGAAAGCCCGATTGGCACAAAACTCATTGTGGATGGACCTTACGGACATGCATTTGCGCGCCTCGAGGACTCACGGCCTGTGGTCTGTATTGCTGGTGGGTCTGGATTAGGCCCAATGCTTTCCGTCGCCGGTGCCCTAGCTTTAACACCTCTTGCCTCACAGCGTTCAGTTGATTTCTTCTACGGAGTGCGAACGCCCGCAGAGATTTGTGATTTTTCTGACCTACGTAAACAGGCAGAAGCATTCGGCCGCTGGGGGCTCCATGTTGCCGTGAGCGATAAACCAGGTAATCCGTGGAATGGGCTCGTTGGCATGATAGACGAGATTGTGCAAGTTCACCTACCTATGCCTTGGTCGAACTCTTTGTTCTACATTGCCGGACCACCTCCCATGGTGGATGCCGTGGTTAGAGTTCTTTTAACATGCCAGGTTTCCCACGAGCAGTTGATTTTTGACCGGTTCTACTGAGTGAGGAAGTAATGACATTTCTGAGGGTGTGCAGTTTCGATGACCTCTGGGAGGGTGAAATGAAAGTGTTCACCGTCGACGGAACCGAGGTATTGCTCGTGCACCTTAAGGGAGGACATGTAACTGCCACTCAAGTAGTGTGCCCACACCAGAATGTTGAGTTGGTTGAGGGGACGCTCGAGGGCGATATTCTCACCTGTCGCATGCACCTGTGGCAGTTCAATGCTCGAACATGCACAGGCCACAACCCGACTCATACCCAGATCGCCTCTTACCCTACGCAAATACAAGGTGATGAGATCTTCGTAGATGTGAACGGGGATGTTCCCAAGTTCGCGACCCCATAGGAAGGCCAATTGTGAAGTTTGCAATCTCATTTAGCAACATCGCTCCCCCCGAGGGCAACCTATCTTGGGCTCAGATGGCACAGGACATGGTTAGTCTGGCGCCAGAAATCGAGGAAATGGGGTTCGATGGGATCCACGTTCTAGAACATCACTTTCAACGCGACGGCTGGAACCCATCGCCACTGCTTGCCTTGGCAGCCATTTCCTCAGTAACCAAGCGCATTCGCTTAGCCACGGACATATTGCTCGCAACTTTGTACAACCCGGTAAAACTCGCCGAGGACACGGCGGTTCTGGACAATCTATGCGGAGGTCGTCTTACTCTAGGACTAGCGCCTGGATACGTTACTGAAGAGTTTGCTGGCCTCATGGTGCCTTATGAGAGCAGGGCACGTCGTTTCGAGGAAGTAATCAATATTCTGCAATTGGCATGGACTCAGGAGGTATTCGACTACGAGGGAGAGTTCTTCACCATACCTGAGACACGCCTGACACCGAAGCCACTGCAATCCCCGCATCCCCCACTGTGGTACGGAGTATCTGGCCCGCGCATGATGATGAGGGCTGCTCTGCGAGGGGCACTCCTTGTCGGATCCCCTCGACACACCCTGTCAGAGCTCGTTGAGCACTTTAGACATTATCAGGAAGCTTGCGTTGCGACGGGCTTTGTGCCTACCGAGCGACCCATTGGCCGGGGGGTATTCATCGCCCCAACGTCTCGGGAGGCGGTTGACGCAGCCGCTCCGGGAGTGACACACCTATTTCGTGAATTGTACGGACGTAAATCCGCGGCTGGTGAGAGAGTTTTGACGGCAGATGACGGCTCGATAGTGAGCGACTCTGCTTCGGTAGATTTCGAAACCTTCAGGCAGCGTTACATCATCGGGACTCCTAACGAGGCTATTGAGCGCATAACCCAGTTGCGCGAAGAGGTAGGGATGACCGAGATTGTTGCCTGGACTCAATTACCTTTTGTTACACGAGAACAGACATTGCAATCTGCTCGGCTAATGGCAGAGAAAGTAATTCCAGCCTTCCGGTAGATCTAAGGAGAGAATTGCTGCCAAAGGCGTCCGTCTCACGACTAGAGCCAAGTGGCAAGGAACAGTTGTCCGGGTGCCTAACCCCGCCCAAAAACCTATCAAAGGCAAGCGCGATCGGATTTACAAGTGGCTGCACAAGGATTTCGGGATAGGAAGCGTGGTCAAGTGCACCTACCCGGACTTAGTCATACGGGTTCTCGGGTTCTGGGACTTCGGTGATGGTCCGCACCTGAACCAAGGGAATCGAATTATTGGTCCCCGTGCCGCCCCCGGGCACCCACTCCCCGAGCACCGTCACCCAAGTGTTCTCCGGCAGCGCCACCGCCTCGGCCGGTAGGTTTACCGGCTCGATCTTGGAGGCGAAGGCATCGGCAGCGCAGCACAATAATTGCAATCGGGTGAGCCACCAGCCACCAGTCGGATTGGCGGTCACGAATCCGGTTAGCTGAACCTGGCGGCCAATCAGGGTACGGCCATCATCCCAAACCGCGCGAGTGACGTAATCCGATAGATACATCACGACTGGATCACTTGCCGGCAGCGGAGCAAGCGAGGTGGTGACCGGCGTTGAATTAGTTACGTCGCGGGCGGCGGCGTATGCACCAAGTGCCGGCGGGGCCACTATGAAAATGGTGACGACCGGTAGCAGCAGCAACCACGCGATGCCCGGCGCATGAGCGTGCCCGGCCGGCCGGCGGCGCAGCGCATCAAAAAGTGCGAGTGCGCCTAGCAGCACCAAGATCACCCCGGAGATTAGTAGCCATGGGCGCATCGCCTCCTTGACGTAATTGAGGTAGGTGGTGCCCCACGAAATGCGAATAACGGCGCTGCCGACCAACAACAAGATAACCGATTGCACTTCACGGGTCATGTGAGCAACCACCACCCAACCAAAATACTTAGTAGAACCGCGACCACAAACGTCGTGGGAGCAAAGCGCACGGCGAACTTTCGTCCGAATATCCCCGATTGCATTGAAATTAATTTGAGATCGATCATCGGGCCCACCACCAAGAATGCCAAGCGCGCGGTCAACGAGAATTGGGTCAGGCTGGCTGCCACGAAGGCGTCGGCTTCGGAGCAAATTGACAAGATCACGGCAAGCAGTGCCAACCCGACGATGGCAAGCAATGGGTTGGCCGCAACGGTGGCTAACCATTCCTGGGGGATCACCACGTTGATAATCGCTGCAGTCAGACCACCGATAACCAAGAAGCCACCCGCGTGCAAGAAATCATGCGCTGCTGTCAATCTGAAGGTGTGCCAGTTGGAATCTCCGATCAGGTGATCGCGCCGGGGAATCCGGATCCACTCGGCCTTGCCAAATCGCAACCACAACCAGCCCATGATGATTGAGGTGGCGAGGGAAGCGAGTAACCGTGCCACCATCATCTGCGGGTTACCCGGGAAGGCGACAAATGTCGAAACCAACACGATGGGATTGATGGCCGGGGCGGATAATAAGAACGCTAGGGCCGCAGCCGGCGCTACTCCCCGCGCCATCAATGACCCCGCAACCGGCACCGATGCGCACTCACAACCTGGGAGCACAAAGCCGGCCGCACCGGCGACGGGTACCGCCAGCACCTGATTCTTCGGCAAGGCTTTTTGCCATACCGAGGGTGGGACGAACGCCGCGATGCCCGCAGATAGCAGCACGCCCAGAACCAAGAAGGGCATGGCCTGGACGATGATGGCGACGAAAATCGTGGCGCCGGTCTGGACCGCCGGCCCGTCAAAGATAGTTATTAACCAACTCTGCGCCAGGAGTAACACCACTAGCCCAACCGCCAAGAACTCCAGCGGCCCCGGTCGCCAGCCGCGCTGGGTTGATTGGGTCAGGCCATGATCATCGCCGGTCAAGGGCTAGATCCAGCTTTCCACGGCTCCGCATTCGGCACCGCTCCCCCGTACCGGCGATCACGTGCAGCATAGATTTCACAGGCAGACCAAAAATGCCGACGGTCAAAGTCCGGCCACAAAGTATCGAGGAACACCATCTCGGCGTAGGCCGACTGCCAGAGCAGAAAGTTGCTGGTGCGCTGCTCCCCCGATGAGCGCACAAAAAGATCGACATCTGGCATATCTGGTTCATCCAGATAACGGTGAAACATCCGCTCATTTATTTTTTCGGGGTCAAGTAGCCCGGCCTTTACTTCTTTGGCGATTGCGGTTGCGGCGTCCGCAATCTCTGCCCTGCCACCGTAGTTCACACACATCGTCAAAGTCAGCTTGGTGTTCTTCGCGGTTAATTGTTCGGCAGCTTCAAGTTCGGTTATGACACTGCGCCATAACTTGGGTCGACGCCCCGACCAACGAACCCGGACCCCGAGTTCGTTCATCTCATCACGCCTGCGACGAATTACCTCACGGTTAAAGCCCATCAAGAACTTAACTTCATCCGGTGAGCGCCTCCAATTCTCGGTGGAGAAGGCAAATGCCGATAGCCAACCGACACCAAGTTCAAGTGCCCCTTCAACGCAGTCAAATAGGCTCGCTTCACCGGCTTCATGCCCTGCGGTGCGGGGTAGCCCACGCTCCTTGGCCCAGCGGCCATTGCCATCCATCACTATTGCCACGTGACGTGGAATTAAGTCAGCGGGGATTTTCGGGGCGGTGGCTCCGGACGCATGCGGTTTGGGTTGTTTTGATTTGGGCGCCCGCGTCATGCCCCCATCCAAACATGATCGGTCGAGATCGTGCGATCAACCAGAGGCAACGACCGCAGCCCGCGCTCAAGATGCCACTGCAGGAAGGCAGCCACTAACCCGCTGGCCTCACGTCGATGACGCTGATCACTCGAGTCGGCCACCGGCCAATCACCGCTAAGTAGTGCGCCGAGTAATGCGACCGTTTCCGGAGCCGGGGCCGCCGCACCCGGTGGCCGGCACTTAGCGCACACCATGCCACCGGATTGCACTGAAAACGCCCGATGCGGGCCAGGAGAGCTGCATCTGGCGCAGCCTGTAAATGATGGTGACCACCCGGCGACGGCGAGTGAACGCAAGAGATAGGAGTCGAGGATCAATCCCCCGTCATGTTCATTTGCGGTCAACGAGCGGAGCCCCAAGACGAGGAGCGCATACTGCTGCACGGCCGGCTCACGTTCTTCCGGTGTTAAGCGTTCTGCCGTCTCAAGCATCGCCGTGCCTGCAGTCCAGCGACGATAATCCCCCGCGAGCACCGCGCCATACGAAGCTAGGGCTTCCACCTGCGATACCGTGTCAAGGGACTTGCCCTCATAAATTTGCACATCCACATGACTAAATGGCTCAAGGCGCGCACCGATTCGACTTGTTGTCTTGCGCACCCCGCGGGCCACACACCTAATCCGGCCTCGGCCGCGGCTCAGCAGGGTGACAATCCGATCAGCTTCCCCCAATTTTTGGGTTCGCAGCACGATGGCTTCATCACGGTAGAGCGGCACAGCCCATTGTCTCTTATTGCCTGCGCTGGCCAAGGGCGCCGCACCCGTGAATTAGAAACCCAACCGCCGAAGTGCCTTGGGGTCGCGCTGCCAGTCCTTGGCGACTTTGACGTGGATTTCCAGGAAAACCTTGGTCCCCAGCAGTTTCTCAATCCCGCCGCGGGCCGTGGTTCCGACATATTTCAACCGCGCCCCACCTTTGCCGATAACAATGGCTTTTTGGCTATCGCGCTCGACATATAAAAGGGCGCGAATATCGGTGAGCGGACGATCGGCCGGCCGGCCCTCCCGGAGCCCCATTTCGTCAATAACTACCGCGATCGAGTGCGGAAGTTCGTCGACCACACCTTCGAGGGCGGCTTCGCGAATAAGCTCAGCGACCGCGATCTCGGTCGGCTCATCGGTTACTTCGCCATCGGGGTAGAGCATCGGGCCTTCCGGCAACAAAGCCGCGAGTTCATCGGCGAGCACCGTGATGTTCTCACCACTAAAAGCCGATACCGGGATAATGCAGGACCAGTTACCTTCGAGCTCGGCCGCCAACTCACCTACTTGATGCAGATGCTCGGCAAGCAGGGCGCGCGAAACGGTGTCTGCCTTGGTGACGATCACCACTATCGGTGTGCGGCGCAAGGCAATGAGCTGTTTCGCAATGAACTTATCGCCTGGCCCAATCTCCTCGTTCGCCGGCAGGCAAAGGCCAATGACGTCAACACTGGACCAAGTCTTGTGCACCTCTTCATTCAATCGCTCGCCAAGTAAGGTGCGAGGCCGGTGCAATCCCGGAGTATCGACAAGGATGATCTGGGCATCTGCCCGGGTGAGGATGCCACGAATAGCGCGCCTTGTGGTTTGTGGTCGATCCGAGGTGATCGCGACTTTTTGGCCCACAAGGGCATTGGTCAGCGTCGATTTACCCGCATTAGGCCGGCCCACTATCGAAACAAATCCGCTGCGATGCATCAAGTCGAAAGCCGCTCGTGGATTTCACCGGATACCAGGCAGTGCAGCACGGGTACGCCGCTCCCGGCAACTGATCGGAGCAATTCGAGGTCAACTTGCTCAGCGCCCACGACCACGGCCAACTCCAGCCCCTTAGCACCTGCGGCCAATGCTTGGGCCACCGCTAGTTCGATCGCCGACAAATGAAACTCACCGGAACTAACGCTCGCACCCGAATAGCTGCGCCCCATTACGTCCCGGACGGCCGCGCCCTCGCTGGCACCGATGCGGGCGGCCGCGCCCTTGGCCAGGACCACCAATTTGGCATCCTCAACGTCGGATTCACTACTCACTCATTCCGCTTTCCAGATTCGAGTGGATTAAGGACGCGCTCGACCAGCACCGTGCCGATGCGGTGGCGGCGCCCGGCACCTTGTTCGGCCGTAAGCCTCCACCCAAGTTCCTCAATTACCGCGCCGGGGATCGGCACTCGGCCAAGGCGTTTGGCCATCAAACCCAAGACGGTGTCGACACCTTCTTCTTCGCCATCAATTTCAATGTCGACTAGGTCCGCGAAATCCTCAACATGTAACCGGGCACTTACCCTAAAGGCGCCATCTGGTAACTCGGCAACATCGGGGGCAGCCGTATCATATTCATCAGCAATTTCGCCGACGATCTCCTCTAGGGCATCTTCGATAGTCACCAGACCGGCGGTGCCGCCGTATTCATCAACCACGATCGCCATATGCAAGCGCGCGGACTGCATATCACGAAGTAAGGCGTCAACCGGCTTGCTATCAGGTACGAAATAAGGTGCCCGCATCAAACTCTCGACCCGCTCGTCATCTTCAGCTTCGCGGTGCTCAAAGGTCCGCCGCATTATGTCCTTGAGATACACGACCCCGACTACGTCGTCGGAATTCTCGCCAATGACCGGGATCCGGGAAAAACCGGAACGCAGTCCAAGTGACAAAGCCTGGCGAAGTGATTTGGTGCGCTCAACGAATACCACTTCGGTACGCGGAACCATAACTTCCTTTACGAAAGTATCACCCAATTCGAAAACCGAGTGGATCATCAAACGTTCATCATCTTCGATCAAGGCGTCGGCCTTGGCTTGGTCGACTAGTTCGAGTAGCTCCGCCTGTGACGCGAACGGCCCCTCGCGAAAACCCCTACCCGGGGTAAGTGCATTTCCCAGATGAATGAGCAAAGTCGTCAGCGGTCCGAGTATCGCTGCCAAGAAGCGCGCGGTGCCGGCGGCTCTTAACGCTATGCGCTCAGCATGCTGACGCCCCAAGGTGCGCGGGGCCACCCCGAGGGCCACATAGGAGATCACCACCATGATGACAACCGCTAAAGCCAAAGCCCCCCAGACCGGCCAGGTACCGTGAACAGTGAAGATGTCATACACCGCGAAGGTGATCAGCGCGGTTGCGGTAACTGTTGCCGAGGTGGACAAGAAAAGCAACACATTGACATACCGAGCCCGATCGTCAAGAATCAGCAACAATTTCTCGACTCGCCGACCTGACTCGCGCCGAATATCTTCGATTCGACCACGCGAGACCCGGTTAATAGCCGTCTCGGCGCTTATCAACAACCCGGCCAAGGCAACTAGCACTACGGTCAGAACTATGCACCAAATATCAACGGCCGTCATCTAGATCCCGCATTCTGCAGCTGCCAAGTCGCAAGTAGATCATCTTGTAAGCCAAACATTTGCGCGTAATCCGCATCCGTCATGTGATCGTACCCAATTAGGTGGAGTACCCCGTGGATAGTCAAGAATTGCAACTCCTCATCTAGGGTCCGCAGAAATTCGGTTGCCTGCGCAGCCGCCACCTCCGGGCACATGACGATGTCACCTAGGAGCCCGGATTTGGGTTCTTCGCCGATCGGGGCGCTTCGCAGTTCATCCATCGGGAAAGACAGCACATCGGTTGGGCCCGGCTCATCCAGCCATTGCACATGCAGCCGGGTCATTTCAGCGGTGTCGACGAGTCGAATGCCAAGCTCGACGTCCGGGTGAATTCGCAACTCCTCAAATAACAGCCCCGCCAACTGCGCCAACGCCTGAGTATCACATTTCATCGAAGTTTCATTCGACACGATTACCGCAGACCCACTCATTGCAAACACTTCACTTAGGCGCCCGTTCAGAGTCATAACGATCGTAGGCATCAACGATGCGACCAACTAGCTTGTGCCGAACCACATCCGTGGAGGTGAGACGGCAAAAGGCCACATCATCAATGCCTTCAAGGATCTCGCCCACCACTCGCAGCCCGCTGGTGGTGCCGCTCGGCAGGTCAACCTGAGTGACGTCACCGGTAATTACCATTGTCGAGCCGAAGCCGAGCCGGGTTAAGAACATCTTCATCTGCTCCGCCGAGGTGTTCTGGGCCTCGTCAAGAATGATGAACGCGTCATTCAAGGTGCGCCCACGCATATATGCAAGTGGCGCAATCTCTATCGTGCCACTGGTAATCAGCCGCGGAATGGAATCTGGATCAATCATGTCGTGCAAGGCATCGTAGAGCGGGCGCAGATAAGGATCGATCTTCTCGGACAAGGTTCCGGGCAGGAAGCCAAGACGCTCCCCGGCCTCAACCGCCGGCCGGGTCAGGACAATTCGGTTCACCCGCTTGGCCTGCAACGCTTGCACCGCCTTGGCGACCGCCAAATAGGTCTTGCCGGTACCGGCCGGGCCAATTCCAAATACCACCGTGTTGTTATCAATTGCATCCACATAGCGCTTCTGATTTAGAGTTTTGGCACGAATAGTGCGACCGCGGTTGCTCAGGATATTCGCAGTCAAGACTTCAGAAGGTCGTGCCCCCGTTCGCAGCAGTGAAATACTGCGCTCGACAGAGTCCGCCGTCAACGGCTGGCCCGTGCGCAGCAGCGCCAACATCTCACTGAAGAAGACTTCGATGATGCCAACATCACCTGGACTACCAGTCAGGGTGATCTCATTGCCACGCACCAAGACATCACAATCAGGGAATGCTCTTTCGACAAGGCGCAAGAACTCGTCATCGGAGCCGATAAGCGCCACCATGGATTGTGAATGCGGCACCGTGATCTTGGCCTGAGCCTGCGCGCCGTCCGGAGCGGATGCGCTCATCCAGGTGGCCACTTCATCGCCCGGCCCCCGAGTAAATGAGCATGCACATGTTGGACGGTCTGACCACCATCGGCCCCGGTATTTAATACGATGCGGTAGCCACCCGCGAGCCCTTCGGCGGTCGCGACATCAGTGGCAGCCTTGATCAAATTACCGGCCAATTGCGGGTCCGAACTGGATATCGCCAAGGCATCTGCATAGTGCTTCGCGGGGATCACCAGTACGTGCACCGGGGCCTGCGGTGCGATATCTCGAAATGCGACCACCTCGTCGGTACGCATCACCTCATCGACCGGGATCTCCCCGGCAACGATGCGGCAGAATAGGCACTGGCTCATAACCTTGATCCTCCCATGTCCGGCCTACCCCAGTTTCGGGCAGCCGATAAAACGGCCACGGCGACGGCTCCGGCCGCCGATGAGCGGAGCACACCTGGGCCTAAGCTCGCCTCAACCGCACCGGCCGCCCGGAAGATCGCCCGCTCCTCATCGCTGATCCCGCCCTCGGGTCCAACGATCAGTACCAAGTCGTTGGGCTTACCAACACCTGCGATGGGTACCTCCAGGACCGGGGTTAGCACCGCCTGGTGCAAGACAATCGCGGTACCGGACCCAGCAATGAGCCCGGTAATCATTTCCGCCACCACCTCAGTTGACGCCAGTTCACTAAGTACCGGCCAACGGGCCCGCCGCGATTGCTTGGCCGCGGCGGTTAACGCCCCCTGCCATTTAGCGCGTGCCTTTTCCAGCCGGTCCGGTGACCATCTAGTAACCGAACGCGTCGCCGCCCAAGGCACAATGGCATCGACCCCAACCTGGGTCAACAGGTCAACGGCTAGCTCACCGTGCCGCACCTTGGGCAGGGCTTGAACCACTGTGATGCGAAGCGCGGATAATTGCTCGACCGCGATCTCAGTGACTTGCATCCGAAGAGTGTCAGTACCGCTAATCCTTGCCACCGTGCCACGTGCGCGAAGACCGTTACCGTCAACTAACTCGATAACCTCGCCAATATTGATGCGTAGTGCGGAGACCGCGTGCCGGCCTTCGGGTCCGGTGAGCACAACTTCGTCATTGACCTGCACTCCTTGCAGGACGGTAGCGGTGATAAGAAAGACTGGGGCACTCACCGCGGCGAGAACGCATCCTTCAGACGAGTAAACAGTCCGCCACCGGCATCTGCGCCATCATCACCCACTCGCACCACGTCTTCCGACCGCAAGTCCGCGAGCTGCTTGAGTAATGTGGTTTGAGCGTCGTCCAGCTTTGTCGGAATCTCAACAGCAAGGTGGATATAGAGATCACCGCGGCCGCCGCCGCGCAGTCGCGCCGCACCCAACCCGCGCAGGGCGAGGATCTCACCAGGTTGCGTGCCCGGCCGCACGTCGATCTCCTGCTCACCGTCAAGGGTGTCGAACTTAACAGTGGTACCAAGTACCGCTGCGGTCATTGGCAAAGTCAGTGCACAGTGCAACTCATCACCTTGGCGTTCAAATACCTGGTGCTGTTGCACCATTACTTCGACATAAAGGTCACCGGCCGGCCCACCATTGGGGCCCACCTCACCCTCGCCGGCTAGTTGGATCCGAGTACCGGTATCAACTCCCGGGGGCACTTTGATGGTGATGGTTCGGCGGGTCCGGACTCGACCATCACCGGCACATTCGTGACAGGGATGGGGGATGGTGCTGCCGAAGCCTTGGCAGGTGGGGCAGGGCCTCGAGGTCATGACCTGCCCGAGGAAAGAGCGTTGCACTTGCTGGATCTCACCACGGCCCTTACACATCACGCAGGCAACAGGCGCACTGTCTGACGCGGTGCCCAAGCCATCGCAGGTAGCGCAGCGCGCAGCGGTGTCAACAGTGATATCGCGAGTCTCCCCGAACACCGCTGACGCAAGGTCGATTTGAATGCGAATCATGGCATCTTGTCCGCGCCTTGCCCTATTACGTGGGCCACGCTGACCACCGCTACCACCACCGAAGAATGCGTCCATGATGTCGCCGAAATCAAAGCCCTGGGCGAAGCCACCGAAACCCCCACTGCCACTCAGCGGGTCACCGCCGAGGTCATACATCTGGCGTTTTTCCGGATCACTTAGAACTTCATAGGCCGCTGTGATGATCTTGAAGTGATCTTGGCTCTTTAGGTCAGGGTTGACGTCGGGATGTAACTCACGCGCCAATTTGCGATACGCCTTCTTGATCTCGTCGGCGCTCGCGTCACGCGCAACTCCAAGAAGGGCGTAGTAATCTGGTCCGGCGGCACTCACTGGTCATCCAATATACGGCCCACATACTGCGCGACAGCCTGCACCGCGGCAATATTACCGGCGTAATCCATACGCGTTGGCCCGACAACCCCTAGCGATGCTGTTGCTGACTGTGCGATTCCGTAACGCGCGGTGACAACCGAAGTGGCCTCCATCCCCTCCACGGGGTTCTCATGCCCGATGCGCACGGTTACCGCGGCGTTGGTTGAGGACTCACCAAGGAGCCTGAGCAGCACCACCTGCTCCTCGAGAGCCTCGAGTACCGGCTGAATTGACAGCGGGAACGCCTCACCGTAACGCGCTAGGTGCGCGGTGCCACCTAGAACCACGCGGTCATCAATTCGTTCGGCAACAACATCAAGCAAAGTCGTCTGAATTATCGTTACCAGCTGCTGCATCTCCTCCGGGAATTGCCCGCTAAAGGCGCCCAGTATTTCCGGAATCGACGAAAACGGCTTCCCGCTGACCGCCACGAGTAATCGGGCCCGGATATCGCCAAGGGCGACCTCATTTACTGGACTCGTGCATTCGATGTTGCGCTGCTCGACTCGCCCACTGTCAGTAATCAGCACCATGATCAGGCGCGTGGTGCTCAGGGCAATCAGTTCGATATGACGCACACTGCTTCGTGACAGTGACGGGTACTGCACCAGTGCCACCTGCCGGGTGATCTGCGCGAGCAGGCGCACCGTGCGCACCATTACGTCATCAAGGTCAACTGAACTATCCAAGAACTCCGAGATGGCTCGGCGCTCTGGTGAGCTAAGCGGCTTGACACCAGAAAGGCGGTCGACGAAAAGCCGGTAGCCAAGATCGGTGGGCACCCGCCCGGCGCTGGTATGCGGCTGGGCGATGTAGCCCTCGTCCTCAAGTGCTGCCATGTCATTGCGAATAGTTGCCGGTGAGACCCCGAGATGGTGCCGCTCCACCAAGGCCTTTGAGCCCACGGGCTCATGGGTTGCCACATAGTCCTCGACGATGGCCCGGAGCACGGCGAGGCGGCGATCCTCCAGCATGCCCACCTCCTTGGCCGCGGCCACACTGGCACTCCGGACTTGTGAGTGCTAACAATACGCCTAATGCCAAATGACGCCCAAAATACGCCGTTCAAAATCACACCGGACCAACCGGCACCACCAAGGAGCCCGTAACCAGATCGCCCGACCGTCGAAATCAGCTGGTTAAATCGCGAATTACCGCATCGGCAAAAAGTCGACCGCGCGCGGTAACCCGTAGCCGGCCAACGGCCAAGGCGGCACCATCAAGGAGCCCGTCACCTACCAATTTGTCGATTACCAGAGGGTCCAGCGCACCGGTAGTTGCTAATTCTAAACCGGTTGCCGTCCGCAGGCCCAGCATGACGGTTTCCAGGTGGACCTGCTGAGCGCTTAACACCTCGCGTTGGTCGATGGGTAACTCGCCAGCAGCCACCAGCACCGCGTATGAACGTGGGTGCTTGACATTCCACCAACGCACTCCGGACCGGTGACTATGGGCGCCGGGACCAATCCCCCACCAATCGTCATTGCGCCAATAGTGCCCGTTATGCCGGCACTGGCCGCCGGGCTTGGCCCAGTTCGAGACTTCGTACCAACTAAACCCACGCGCCGATAAGAGTTCATCCACTAACTCATAGCGGTGCGCCGCGGTTTCGTCATCAGGACTTGGCACCGCACCCGTTGCAACCTGGCGCGCCAGCGGGGTGTTGGGCTCAACAATAAGGGTGTAGGCGGAGACATGATCAACGCCGGCACCGGTAACCAGATCAACTGATGCCCGCAGATCTTCATCCGTCTCCCCTGGCGTCGCGATGATCAGATCCGCGCTGATGTGTTCGAATCCGGAGTTGCGCGCCATCTGGATTGCGGTGCGGGCGGCACCGGCGGTATGGGTTCGGTCCAAAGTCTTCAGGACATTCGGTGCGGCACTTTGCACGCCGTAGGAAATGCGAGTGAACCCGCCAGCCAGCAGTTCGTCGAGTTTGGCTTGATCCACACTGTCGGGATTGGCTTCGGTGGTCACTTCGGCGCCGGCCACCAAGCCAAACTCCGCTTTTATGATGTCGAGTACTCCAACCAGGGCCGCACCGCTGAGCAGGGTAGGCGTGCCACCGCCGAAGAACACCGAGTCGACCGCGCGCCGGTCTGCGCCTAGCTCACGGGCGGCTAGTCGTACCTCGGAGATGAGGACCTGGTCAAAAGTATCGCGCTGCACCTGATCACCCAAGTCAGTTGCGGTGTATGTGTTGAAATCGCAATAGCCGCACCTACTGGCGCAGAACGGCACATGCACGTACACGGATAGGGGGCGCACCGCCCGCTACTTCTTCGAATTGGTGTCAGCCGTCGAAAGGGCAGCGATGAAGGCTTCCTGCGGCACCTCAACCCGCCCCACCATCTTCATCCGCTTCTTGCCTTCCTTTTGCTTTTCCAGCAACTTGCGTTTACGAGTGATATCCCCGCCGTAGCACTTGGCCAATACATCCTTGCGGATCGCGCGAATGGTCTCGCGAGTGATGATCCGGGACCCGATCGCGGCTTGGATTGGCACCTCGAACTGCTGACGCGGGATTAGCTCCTTAAGCTTGCCGGTCATCATGACCCCGTAGGCCATGGCCTTATCGCGGTGCACGACGGCGCTAAATGCGTCAACCGCATCACCGTGCAGCAAAATATCGACTTTGACGAGATCGGCCTCCTGCTCGCCGGTCAGCTCGTAGTCCAGTGACGCATAACCCCGCGTGCGAGATTTCAACTGATCGAAGAAGTCGAACACAATTTCGGCAAGTGGCAAGGTGTAACGCAACTCGACTCTGTCCTCGGATAGATAGTCCATCCCGAGCATTAGGCCGCGGCGCTGCTGACACAACTCCATCACCGTGCCAACAAATTCACTAGGCAAAATCACGGTGCCACGAACTACCGGCTCGAAGATTTTGTCGACTTTTTGTATCGGGAACTCACTCGGATTAGTAACAACCAGTTCAACGCCGTCGTCACCAAGTACCCGGTAGACAACGTTGGGCGCCGTCGAAATCAAATCTAGATTCGCCTCACGCTCAAGGCGCTCACGCACGATCTCCATGTGCAGTAATCCCAAGAACCCGCAACGAAACCCAAAGCCCAGCGCCAATGACGTCTCCGGCTCATAGACCAGAGCCGCATCATTTAGCTTCAACTTGTCGAGGGCGTCACGCAACTCGGGATATTGCGAGCCGTCGATCGGATAAAGACCGGAGAAAACCATCGGCTTTGGATCGCGGTAGCCACCTAGTGCCTGGATTGCCCCATGTTGTGCGGTGGTCACGGTATCGCCGACCCGGGACTGCCGGACGTCCTTCACACCCGTTATCAGGTAGCCGACTTCACCGACGCCAATACCCTTGCCGGGTACCGGCTCAGGTGAAATGACGCCGACTTCGAGTAGCTCATGGACTTCACCGGTCATCATCATCTTGACACGATCACGTGCGGCAATACGGCCGTCGATTACCCGAACATAAGTGACGACCCCACGATAGGTGTCGTAGATCGAGTCAAAGATCAGTGCGCGTGCCGGCGCATCCGCATCACCGATCGGTGCCGGGATATCGCGCACGATGCGTTCAAGGAGCTCAGGCACCCCCTTTCCAGTCTTGGCTGAAATCTGCATTACGTCATCGGCATCGCAGCCAATTATGCGTGCCAGTTCGGCCGCGTATTTTTCCGGTTGCGCGGCCGGCAGATCGATTTTGTTCAGCACCGGCACAATCACCAAGTCATTTTCAAGTGCGAGGTAGAGATTGGCGAGGGTCTGCGCCTCAATGCCCTGAGCGGCGTCAACAATTAAGACCGCACCCTCGCAGGCGGCAAGTGACCGCGATACCTCATAAGTGAAGTCGACGTGACCGGGGGTGTCAATGAGGTTCAAGACGTAGTCGCCACCGTCAACGCCGCGATAAGGCAGGCGGACAGCCTGAGACTTGATGGTGATGCCCCGCTCCCGCTCAATATCCATCCGGTCGAGGTATTGATCCCGCATCGAGCGGGCGTCCACCACCCCGGTCTGCTGCAGCATCCGGTCGGCCAGGGTGGACTTGCCATGATCGATATGGGCGATTATGCAGAAATTCCGGATGACCGTCGGGTCGGTGGCACCGGGCTGCGGGAGCGGCACTTGGGGTCCTTTGGGTAGTGCGGGCGGGCGGGAGTGGCTTCGAACCGGGATCCGATTTGGGGTCTGGCCCAGCCTACGGGTAACCTAGGGCGGCGTTCGCATCCGTGCGGGCACCTAATCGACCCCAGAGCCCCCAACCAGAAAGTTGTCCCGTGGCGAACATTAAGTCGCAGATCAAGCGTAATCGGACCAATGAGAAGGACCGGGAGCGCAATAAGGCCGTCAAGTCCTCCGTCAAGACGGCCGTGCGCAAGTTCCGCGAGGCAGCAGCTGCTGGCAATAACACCGAAGCCAAAGCCCTAGCGCTAGAGGCCAATAAAACCCTCGATAAGGCCGCCAGCAAGGGCGTTATCCACGCCAACCAGGCCGCCAACCGCAAGTCGTCAATCGCCAAGCGCGCTGGCGCACTGTAAGTGGGCCGGTTCTAGTTCAGCCAGCGCGCCGCGCTGAAGTTAACATCACAAGCTTTTCTAGGGCCAGCAGTTTCTGCTCGGCATCCAAACTCGAGCCAATCCGCACTCCTCCTTTGACGGCACCGTCCGCGTCGGCAAGTGCAACGGCCGCCGCGGCTAACCGCCGCTGATCACCAGTCCACCTCGCCCACTGCTGCCTCAGGTTCTTTACTTTCCATGGCGGGACCCCAATAGCTTTGGCCACATCTAGATCTGAAGCAGTTGCCATGCCACCCACTCCGACCACGGCTCGCAGCCCACTTGCCATCGCGAACACCGTTGGCACCCCGACATTGTCCGAGGCCGCCATCGCCCAGCGCAGTGATCGCATTGCCTCAACGGACCGCCTATCCCAGACCGAATCCGAAATCGTGTAACCGGCGACGTCGGCGACTCCGATGAAATACGAATTTATGTCATCGATCGTGATCAGGTCGTGGTCAACATCGCTGCACAGCTGAGATATTGCGCCAACCAGTAGGCGTAGGTCGTGCCCGATGGCGTCATAAAGGGCAGTAACCGCATCGGCTGTTATCGAGCGCTTATGACTCCTGACCTCGCGGTTTAAGAACTCGATAGTGGCTTTGCCCTTCTTCAAGGCCTTGCAGTCGATCTCGGTGCCGCCCGATGTCCGCAGGGCGTCAAGCAGATTCTTACCCTTGACACCGCCTGGATGCGTCACGATCAACCACGCATGCTCCGCCGGTTCCGCAATAAACCCACGCAATGCCGCATCAACTTCATCACTTGCCGCATCAATGTCGGTAACAATGAGCACCGTGGCGTCACCAAATAGATTCGGTGACATTGCATCACGAATTAGCGCGCCTCCATCATCGCTATTGGCGGGAATCGTCACCCGCTGGGCACTGGGATCAAGGGCGCGAATGGCGGCGCCGGTATCAGACACTGCACGATCGACCAGCATCGGCTCATTGCCGGCGGCAATGGTTATTCGGCTGGGTACCGGCAACCTGGAAGCCATAATGGAACAGCATGCCAGAACCACCTAGACCTGTTAGCTACCTCGGGCCACCAGGCCCACCTGCCCGCCGCCCCCGGCAACCACCGCGAGGTCACCTTGGGTATCGGTGCGGCCAACTAGGGCGCCAACTTGCCCCCACGCGGCGAGGGTTTCTGGCGCCGGGTGCCCGTAGGTGTTATCCCGGCCCACGCTGATCACCGCGAGGCGGCCATGGGTCCACGAGGTGAACCTTGGATGCTGATAGCGCGATCCGTGGTGGGGAACTTTGACAACGTCAACGGCCAGATTGGGGTTGGCGGCCATGATCGCATTTTGTGCCTCCGGCTCGATATCACCCGGCAGCAGGATTTGTACCCCGGCAATCTCCACATGCAGCACTACGCTTGCATTATTGGGCACCGAACCGGCCTGAATTACTCGCGCCGGCCATAACACGCGCCACGTTAAATCACCTACTTTGCGTACCTCGCCCACTTGAACTGGTTGCGCGGTAAGGCCAGCGGCACCGAGCCAACCGTCCACCAGTTTCACGGAATCTTGCGGCTCATGCACGATGCTGGTGAACACAGCGCCAACCGACCGTCCGGTGAGAACCCCGGGTAATCCACTTACGTGATCCGCGTGGTAGTGCGTCAGCACGATCGCGGAGATATTCACTACCCCTAAATCCCGCAGACAGCGATTGATCGGTACCGGGTCCGGGCCCACATCCACCACCACGTACGCCGATGCGGTGGCGCGCAGCACCAGCGCATCCCCCTGCCCGATATCGCAGGCCACCATGAGCCAACCCGGCGGTGGCCAACCTTGTCGATCAGGTGGTGCGAATGTCAGCAGGCAAATTACACATACCGCCACGCTGATCGCCGTAACCACCACCTGCTTCGGCGGCCCACCCGGCCAGCGGTGTTTGCTGAACCGCCGCAGCAGCAGGAAAATCAATGCCCCGGGGGCGAGTAGCAGGACTCCGGTCCAGCCGCCCGGCCAGGGCAAGGTGGCGGCTGGCAGCGAACTGAAAGTCAGGGCAACTTGCGCAATCCAACCGGCGGGCCAAGCTGCTAGGTGGCCGAGGAGACCTGCTAGTGGCGAACTTATCAATGAGATGAACGCAGCGAGCAGCCCTAGCACCGTCACCGGCACGACCGCGGGCATCGCTAGCAGGTTCGCCGGAAGTGCAACCCAGCCCACACTCGCGCCCATCGCAATTAGCAGCGGCAAGGTCGCCAGTTGAGCTGACGTGGTGATCGCGATTGCTTCCCGAAGTGCCGGCGGCCATCGCGTGGACCAACGCTGCCGCGCCAGCCACTTTGCAATTAGCGGTGACAGTAAAATTAGACCGGCCGTCGCGGCTACCGAAAGCCCGAAGCCCCAGGAAACCGCGAGCCCCGGTGCGATCACAATTAGCACGAGCACCGCGGTGGATAACACCGCTGGTCCACCGCGCCAGCCACCCGCGAGCATCCCAACTAGGACGACCGCACCCATTACGGCAGCACGCAGGACACTTGGCTGCGGGCGCACCAGTATTACGAAATATGAAAGGCCGATGAGTGCAAACACAATCCGACCCGGCAGCCGAAGTCGAATCAAGCGCGCGATACCAAGCACGACCACCAAGACGATCGCGACATTGCCACCGGAAACAGCCGTAAGGTGTGATAGCCCCGACTGGCGCATTGCAGTATCAAGTTCATCGGACTGCAGTGACTCATCGCCAATGGCCAGCCCGGTGACAAGTGCCGCGGCATTGCGCCCGGAGTCGGCCACACTCAAGCGCAGCCCGGCGCGCATCGAAGTTGCGACTTCATCAACCGGACCCGCATTACCAACTATTTCAATTCGGTCTGCGCCAGTTACTTTTAACTGCGCTGCCGTGTCGCTTTGCCAAGGCGCCGACAGTTGACCGGTAACTTTGATCCAGGTGCCCGGGGGCGGCGTGCCAGCACTGCCGGGAATCCGAATCACGATCGGCACACCCAGATTCACCACTTGGCCGCGCGCTTGGACCTGCGAGGTGTTGACCCGCAGTTCAATGGTGGTGGCCGCCTGCCAACTCACCTGACCACGTGCGGTTCGCTGTTGCGCATCGCTGTTTATCGTCCCGTGGATGGTGGCGGTGGCACCCGCATCAACCCAGCTCGCCAAGGGTTGCGCCGTGAGCGACAGCACCTGCCAACTGGCTGCTGCCACCCCAATGGCGATACCGATTGCGCCCGTGCGGATTAATACGGCCCGGTCCCGACCAAGGTGTGAGGTGATGAACCAAACCGGTGCCAGCACCGCGATCGCGGCCAGCAGCCCTACCAACGCGTATTGGTGGCGTATGACTAGGTTCGGCGCCAAATTCGCCGACAGCATCGCGATCACTGCCCCCAACCATGCTGCCGCAGCCGGTAGCAGTAGGCGCAGATCAATCAAACGCGAACCCGTGGGCGGATCTGCTCCAAGATGGACGGCCCGATCCCCGAAACCTCACCGAGTTCGTCAATACTTCGAAATACCCCGTTAGTCGCACGCCATTGAAGTAATCGCGCGGCCAACACCGGGCCAATACCGGGCAGGGATTCGAAGTCGGACGCTGTTGCGGTATTTAGGTTCAGTAACCCATTTGCATCAATGGGTGCGCCGATAACCACCCCGGCTGCCGCGCCCACCACGATTTGTTCACCGTCGACTAACACCCGAGCTAGGTTTACCGACCCGAGCGCCTTTGCCGTCTTGGCGCCACCAACGGCGGTGATCGCGTCGGCAATCCGCGAGCCGGCGGGCAATTGCACCAAGCCGGGCTCGACCACCGCGCCGATGACGTGCACCACTACCTGACCGCCAGCTGCGCTCGGCCCAACCGAAATACCTGGCGACGGCGCGCCACTGGCCACGACTGCCGGGGCTAAGGTCACCTCCCGGGGGCGGCCTTGCCACCACAGCCAGCCGGCAATTAACGCGGCCCCGAGCACAATGGCGATCAGCCCACGCCAGGCCCGCCGATCAAGGTGGAAGACCCGGACCGGTGCGGGTGGTCCAGCGATGGCGTCGGTGAAATCATCCGCCGGGAGCCGCGCCGGTGGGGACGGCGTCCATTGCATCGCAATTCGCTGGAGTCTGGCACTTGTTGCCGTTGCTACCGCCGGTGCCTGCTTCTGGAAACGATCAGCTACCGCGGTGCGTAAAGACATACCACCACGCTAGGAAGCCGCCGCGCAAATGTCAGTTGGCAGTTAACTACCTGTGGACGAAAGTGGCACGGTTAGCCGGTTGTGGACAATGCGGTGATCAGTGCAAAGTCGCGCGCCGAATATTGCCGGCATGGCGGCCCAGCACCAAACCCGCCATCACCAAGGCAAAGAGCGCATCGGATGGATCCAAAAGCCCAATAGCCCAGCCGACCGAACCACTCACCGCCAGCGCGATCGCCGCCAAGGCCGCACCAAGGCCAACGCGGTGCCAAATGGCCAGCCCGATCCCGAAAGTAATCAGCACCGGGATCGCCAGCCAAGGTTGCACGCCGAGGATCGCCCCTAAGGTGGTCGCGACCCCCTTGCCGCCGCGGCCCTTCAAAAACGGCGAAGTGATGTGCCCGAGCACCGCCGCCAGCCCGGCAACTTCACCGGCGATCTCACCGACATAAACACCGAATACCGCCGCGGGCAAGAAACCTTTTGCAATATCGATGACGGCGACGATGACGCCCCAGCGGGCCCCTAAGGTGCGCCCCACGTTCGTCGCACCGGGGTTCCCTGAACCCGACGCCGATAGATCGACTCCGAAAACCCGAGCCACATAGACCGACGGGCTAATCGCACCGAGCAGGTACCCGGTTACCCCAGCAAATAGCACCCACAACCAAGGGGTCACAGCCAAGGGACTTCCGGTGCCACCACGACCGCGACCATTCCCGGGCCCACATGCGCGCCGACCACCCCACCCACGGGGCACTGGACGATTTCGGCAGCCGGTAACCGCTCGTGCAAAATATCAACAAGTTGCTGGGCCCGTTCTGCTGCCGCCAGATGCTGAACCGCGATATCAACGGCTAAGTCACCAGCCGCCTCGACGGCCAGCTCCGCCAAGCGCGCCAATGCCTTAGATGAAGTCCGGACTTTATCTACTTGCTGCACCTGCCCATCAACAAGTTTTAGTAACGGTTTAACTTGCAGTGCTTGCCCGACCGCAGCGCGCGTCGAGCTAACTCGACCACCACGGCGCAGGTACTCCAAAGTGTCAACATAAAAGAGAACACTGCTAGCCTCGGCTCGGCGCTCAATAATCGAGGTGACATCGGACTCACTGGCACCAAGGCGGGCGGCTTCGGCCCCCGAAATGACCGCGAAGCCAAGCCCCATTGCAATACTGCGACTATCGATCACATGCACAGGAATCGTGCACTCCTTCGCCGCAAGCAGTGCCGATTCGTAAGTCGCAGACATCGCGGCCGAAAGCGTCGCGACCACGATCGCAGTGGCTCCCGCCTCCTGCGCGGCACGAAAACTTTCAAAGAAACGTTCCGGTGACGGTCTTGAGGTGGTGACCGGATGCCACTGTTTCAGAGCTTCAACTACCAAAGCGGCCTGCTGGTCTTCGGTCTCGTCATACGCCTGGCCTGCAACCACCACCTGCACCGGAACTACGCCGATACCGTACTTCGCTGCCCACCCGCTCGGGAGGTAGGCGGTCGAATCGGTGACAACCCCAACTGGCATACCCCAAGGGTAACGAAAGCTGGTTACTCAGGCACGATGTTGACGAGCTTGGGCGGGCGCACGATAACGGTCTTGATCCCTTTACCCTCCAAGCCCGCCTGCACACTAGGAGCCGCTAAGGCCATCGCCCTTAAATCTTCCTCGTTGATATTCGGTGATACCTGAAGGCGTTCACGTACTTTGCCGGAGATTTGCACTATGCAGGTAACCGAATCTTCAATGAGTAGCTCCGGATCCACCACCGGCCAGCCGGCAAGTGCAACCGAAGGCCGATGGCCTAGGCGCGCCCACATATCTTCGGCCGTGTATGGAGTGACGAGGGACAAGATGATCGCTACGGCTTCAGTGGCCTCGCGAACGGCCGGATCACTTGGACCCGAACCGGTATCAATTGCCTTGCGGGTGACGTTGACCAACTCCATCGCGCGCGCCACCGCGACATTGAATCTAAATGACTCGATAGAGACGGTGGCATCGTGCACCGCGCGGTGCGTGGCCTTACGAAGAAGGCGCTCGCCGGTCGAAAAGTCAACACCGGGCGCACTTGTTACATCACCGGCAAGGCGCCAAGCCCGGGCCAGGAACCTCTTCGCACCCGATGGTGAGACGTCAGCCCAATCAACATCGTCCTCGGGGGGTCCGGCGAACACCATGCTCAGCCGAATCGCGTCTACACCGTGGATAGCAAGTTCATCAGATAGTCGAACAAGATTGCCGCGGCTCTTGCTCATCGCCGAGCCCGACATCAACACCATGCCCTGGTTCAGCAGACGCGAGAACGGCTCGGTGAAATCTAGCAGCCCCATGTCATAAAGGACTTTGGTGAAGAACCGGCTGTAGAGCAGGTGCAAGATGGCATGGGTGACGCCACCCACATATTGATCAACCGGTAACCACTCGCGCACCTTCGCTGGGTCAAAGGCCCGCGTCGAATCGTTGGGATCGACATAACGTAGGTAGTACCAGGATGAATCCACGAAGGTGTCCATGGTGTCGGCATCACGGGTTGCCGGCGCACCACACTTCGGGCACGGCACACTGGCCCATTCGGTTGCCGCGCCCAGGGGTGAGGTGCCCTTCGGCTTGAGGTCAAGGCCTTCAGCTGGTGGCAACAGCACCGGCAACTGCGCCTCGGGCACCGGCACCTCACCGCACTTGGGGCAGTGAATGATCGGGATTGGTGCACCCCAGTAGCGCTGACGTGAGATGAGCCAGTCGCGCAAGCGATAGTTAACAGCCGGCCGGCCGGTGCCACGCTGCTCGAGCACCAGGTTAATCGCACTGATGGCGTTCGCTTTGTCCAGGCCGTCAAGTGGGCCTGAATTTACGTGCGGGCCGTCATCGGCCGTGGCAACGCCGGTCACAACCGGGTCTTCGCCGGCCTCAATAACTACGCGCACCGGCAACTTGAATGTAAGTGCGAAGTCAAGGTCACGTTGGTCATGCGCGGGTACCGCCATGATCGCACCGGTGCCGTAGTCGGCCAACACATAATCTGAAGCCCAAACTTCAAGCCGCTCACCGTTTACCGGATTGATGGCATAACGCTGCAAGAACACGCCCGTCTTCTCCCGCGACTGATCGAGTCGGTCCATCTCAGAAGTACCCTTGACCTGCTCTAGATAGGTGCGAAAATCTGATTCAGCAGGGGTGCCGGTGGCCAATTCCGCAGCCAAATCCGAGTCAACGGCTACCACGAAGAAGGTTGCTCCATACAAAGTGTCTGGCCGAGTTGTGTAGACGGTTACCGGCTGAGCACGCCCTTCGATTGCGAACTCGACTTCGGCTCCGAGCGAGCGGCCAATCCAATTTCGCTGCATCAGCAGTACTTTCTCGGGCCACTTGCCTTCTAGATGGTCCATGTCATCAAGCAGGCGGTCAGCGTAGTCAGTGATGCGCAAATACCACTGCGTCAACTTCTTCTTGGTTACGGGAGTATCACAATGCTCACATAAACCGGCGACTACCTGCTCGTTGGCGAGCACGGTTTGACACTTGGGACACCAGTTGACGTTACTTGCCTTGCGATACGCCAAACCTCGTTCGAACATCTGCAGAAAGAACCACTGATTCCATTTGTAATACTCGGGGTCGCAGGTATTGAAAACCCGATCCCAGTCAAATGAACAGGCATAACGGCGCATCGAAGCCTTTTGCTGCGCTATGTTCTCGTAGGTCCAATGAATCGGATCCTCGTTGCGCTTGATCGCCGCGTTCTCCGCAGGCAACCCGAAGGCGTCCCACGCGATTGGGTGCATCACGTTAAAGCCCCGCTGCACCCAGTACCGCGCGATTACGTCACCTAGTGCATAAGCCTCAGCGTGGCCCATATGGAGGTCACCTGACGGGTAAGGGAACATGTCAAGGACGTACTTCTTGGGCCGACTATCATCGGGGCGACCGGATCGAAATGGGGCCAACTCATCCCAAATCGGCAGCCATCGCTCCTGAATCGCATCGAAGTCGTAGCCGACCGGCTCATCGGCGCGGGCACTTACTTCGGTGGGCTGGTTCATAGGACTGGTGAGTCTACCGAGGCCGCGTCAGCGCGATTGACCGCGCCAAGTCCAAGGACACATGCACACTCCTGGCCCATTGAATTCCATCTGGTTCCCCGGTGCCGGCGTCAAGGGCTAGGGGCACCTACTTATCCGTATCAACGTAAGCGACGAACCTGTGGTTCGCGTGGTCTCAAGGATCATTGCTGCGATAGTAAAAAATTGGTGATTCATTTAGCTGGCCGGCCGCTCGAACACACGTTGATCCAGCCCACTAGCCTGAACGTATGTCTCGGCGCGGGTGGGTGTTCTTCATCTCTCTCGGGTTAATTTGGGGTTTGCCCTACTTACTCATCAAAGTCGGCGTTGAATCACTGTCACCATTCGTGGTCGTCTTCGCACGTGTCGTGATCGGTGCTGCGATCATGCTGCCGATTGCACTCTTCACCGGACAACTACGCCAACTCAAAGGCCACTGGAAGTGGGTGTTCATCTTCGCCATTGTCGAGATGACCTTCACCTTCCTCGCACTGACCTGGGCCGAGCAACGCATCTCAAGTTCACTCGCTGCGCTCTTGATAGCCACCGTGCCCCTCACCGCAGCCATCATCGCCCGCAGCATCGGGCTCGATTCACGGCTAAGTGGCCCGCGCTTGGTGGGTCTTGGCATCGGCTTTGCTGGGGTCGCCGCACTGGTAGGCCTAGATGTCTCTGGTGGGGATTTTCTCTCGGTGGCCGCCGTCAGTATCACGGTGTTGGGATACGCCCTGGGACCGATCATCGTTGACCGGAAACTAAGTGACGCACCGAGCTTGGCCGTCATTGCCGCATCACTTGCCATCAATGCGGTCATCTACGCACCATTTGCGTGGCTCACCTGGCCAACCGAGCCGGTGCCCGCGAATGCTTGGTGGTCGATTGTGACCCTCGGAGCCCTCTGCACCGCGGGCGCCTTCATCATCTTCTTTGCCCTCATCGCCGAAGTCGGACCCGCCCGAACCACCGTCATCACCTATATAAATCCGGCGGTGGCGGTTGTCTTGGGCGTCTTAGTCCTGCGTGAGCCATTGACGCCGGGGATCTTGATCGGGTTTCCGCTGGTGCTGGCCGGCTCCTTCCTCGCCACCAGGCGCGCGCCGGCCTTGGAGTCCGAGCCGCACGGCTAAGCCCGCGCGCCCACGAAAATTTAAGTGGAGCTGAGGGGATTCGAACCCCTGACCCCCTGCATGCCATGCAGGTGCGCTACCAGCTGCGCCACAGCCCCGAAACCAACGGGCCCCGAGGAACACGGGAGCAGTCAGCATACCGAGCGCGGCTCGGGCCGGCCGGGATGGCCAGAAATTGTGGGCTAGCGATCGTCGGCCAGCGCCGACTCCGGCAAGGTGCCGGCGTTGTACTCCTGCAGGCGCCACCTCGGGCCAACGCCGCTGACATTTTCAACTAGCACCGACCAGGAGCAGTTGGTCAACACCCCAAGCACCGCCCAGTGCTCCGGGGGCAGGCCCAAAATCTCACCAATGCCGGCGCGCGCGGCGCCGCCATGGGTTACCACGACAAGTGCGGCACCGGGACCGACCCGCTCCAGGGCCCGCTGCACCGCCGCGGCCACCCGCTGCGCGACCTCAAGGCGGGTTTCACCGCTCACCCCGGCGGGCATTTCGGCACTTGCCGACCATTGCGCGAGCATCGTGCCGTAGCCCCGCTCCATTTCAGGCCGAGTCAGGCCTTCCCACTCCCCCGCAAAAGTTTCCCGGAGCCCCACATCGGTGGTGACTTTAAGACCAAGGATTCGGGCCAGTGGTTTTGCGGTGTTCATCGCACGGCTTAGATCAGAGGCGACAATCACCGTCGGTTGCAAAGTAGCAAGCATGGCCGCGGCGCGTTCGGCCTGCTCAATGCCTAACTCATCAAGGTCGATATCAGTTTGCCCCTGAAAGCGCTGCTCGGCATTCCACTGGGTGCGACCGTGCCGCCAGAAAACGATCCGACGGGCTTCGCGTTGCTTACTCAGGACGCCTCCTGCGGATTCAAGGTTGTCGCACCGTCATACACCGCAGCACGGGCTGATTCGTGGGTTGACTTTGGGGCGTTAACCGATGCCGGTAATTCGAGCATCGGGCAGTCCTTCCACAACCGCTCGATCGCGTAGTGGATCCGCGCCTCGGCAAGTTGCACGTGCACCACAATGTCGCCGTAATCAAGCAGCACCCAGTGGCTTTCGCGCTCACCCTCCCGGCGCAGGGGCTTTGCCCCCATTGAGCGCAGTCGCTCTTCGACACCATCGACAACACCTTTTACCTGTCGGTCGTTAGCGGCCGAGATCATGAGGAAGACATCGGTTATGACGACATGGTCACTCACATCTATGGCCATGATTTCTTCACCGAGTTTCTCGGACGCTGCTTCAGCCGCAGCCACCGCTAGGGCTACTGCTTCACTGCTCGCTGTCATGATCACTACTTTCAGATTGTTTTGGAAGTGCTATTGGTAAAGCTTTCGCTTGCCGATGAAATTCGCCACCGACTCCGGGACTAAATAGTTGATTGGCTCGGCTCGGCCAGCCCGGGCCCGAATATTCGTTGACGAAATTGCCAGCGCGGGTATCTCCAACAAGGTCCAGGATTCTTCTGGCAGCTCCGGCCTGCGCATCTCATGCCCTGGTCGAGTAACGCCGATGATGTGAGCCAAGGCGATGACCTCCTGCGGCCCGCGCCACTCCAAAATATCGGCCAAGGCATCGGCCCCGGTGATGAAGAACCACTCGGTCTCGACCCTCGGGAACTTCAATTCGTGCTGCGCCCGCAGATCGCGCAGCGTGTCGACCGTATAGGTGGGCCCATCGCGATCGATATCAACCCGGGTCACATCGAACCGGTCATCCATTGAGGTAGCAAGCACTGTCATCAGGTATCGCTCTTCGGGGGTGGCGCCAGGGGCCGGCGATTTATGCCACGGCTGACCGGTGGGCGCAAATAGCACCGTGTCCAGGTCGAAACTGTAGGCAACTTGGGATGCAGCGACGAGGTGGCCGTGGTGAATTGGGTCGAAGGTTCCGCCCATCACCCCGATGCGTCGGGTGTTCACAGTTGGGTTCTAACGGTCCACGTTGATCATGTTGGTTACGACTAGGAGCACTACTAAGGCCACGAAGGCAAAGACACCAAAAACATAAGGGGAGATCAGCCCCTGCGTTGCTACTTCTTCAGCCGCACCCAGACCCATCGTGGCTCCCTTCATGTCGTTGTGGGAGCACTCTACTGCGCTTGGAAAGCCTTAGCGCAGCACGGACTCGCTACCCGCGAATATGACCGTCGCCGGTCACCACATAAGTAGTGGTGGTCAACTCGATGAGACCCATGGGTCCACGTGCATGCAGTTTCTGGGTGGAGATGCCAATCTCCGCCCCAAACCCGAATTCGCCCCCATCGGTGAACCGGGTCGACGCATTGACCATTACCGCCGCCGAATCCACCCCGGCAACAAAGCGCTGCGCCGCCGATTGGCTGTCGGTGACGATGGCCTCGGTGTGACCACTTGACCACCGGCGAATATGCGCCAGTGCCTCATCGATACTGTCAACGATCCCCGCCGCAATATCCAAGGAGTAGTACTCCGCCGCCCAGTCATCATCGTTGACGTCGGCGAATTTGACCCCCGTGCCCATTGCATGCAGCGCAAATCTCGAATCACCGTGGATGGTGACTCCAGCATCTTTTAGCGCGGCTAAGGCACGGGGTAGGAATTCGTCGGCAATATCACGGTGAACCAGCACCGTTTCGGCCGCATTGCACACGCTAACCCGTTGCGCCTTGCTGTTCAGTAAAATCGAGATGGCCTTATCGATGTCGGCGTCCTTGTCGATATAAACATGGCAGTTACCAACGCCGGTCTCTATTACCGGAACCGTGGAGTTGTCGACCACACTTCGGATCAGATCGGCACCACCACGTGGGATGAGCACATCAACTAATCCGCGAGCCGTCATCAGGTATTTGACCGACTCGTGGGTTTCGCCGGGCACCATCGCGACCGCGTCCGCCGGTAGGCCCGACTCTACGAGCGCATCGCGCATGACCGAAGTTAGTGCCGCATTACTTTGGGCCGCAGATGAGGAGCCGCGAAGGAGCGCCGCATTACCGCTCTTAAGGCACAGCCCGGCGGCATCGACCGTGACATTCGGCCGCGCTTCATAAATCATGCCCACCACCCCAAGTGGCACCCGAATTTGCCGCACCTGCAGGCCATTGGGCAGGGTGTAACCGCGGATGACTTCGCCTACCGGATCAGGTAAGGCGGCTACTTCACGCAGTGCCTGCGCGATTTCGGCAATCCGAGCAGCGTTCAACGTCAGTCGGTCGATCAGGGCCGCCGAGGTGCCGGCGGCTTGCGCCCTGGCCACGTCAACGGCATTCGCCGCAGTTATCTCACCGGCGCGGGCATCAAGGGCGCCTGCCATCGCAAGTAGCGCAACATCTTTTTGCTCGCGGGTCAACAGCCGTAATAGCCCGGCCGCATCGCGGGCCGCTTGAGCGGTTTTTAGAACTTGGGCTTGCTCATCCATGACCACACCTTAGATGCACCCGGTAGCAGCTGCTTAAAATGGGAGTAATCTCCCAGCCGCCAGCGGCCCGGGTTGTTCATTATGCAACCGGCCCCGCCGATGAAAGGTTTCCTGGCTAATCACTTCAACGCCGACAGCCGCCCACTGGGGTAACTGTGCTGACTGGCCATGCTCAGCCCACAACCGCAACGCCATGCCTAAAACTTGAGAGATATTCGCTGCCTCCTCCCAGTAGCGCACTTCAGCTCGATCAACCGCAAACCTGCCAGACAGCAGGAAGGGATGTTCGTGACTTAACCGCTCCAGGGCTGCGCGAATTTCGGCTTCCGTTATTGGGATACCCGTCACGGTCAAGGTCACGTGCCAGATATGAGTTGGATCGATAACGCGTGAATCGGCGACCATGTCGGCCCCCAATCCGCTCAAGCCGTGATGATCACTAAGTCATCTCGGTGGACAACTTCGCGTTCATAGGCCGGACCCAAATCCCGCGCTAGGTCCTTGGTTGACCGCCCGAGTAGGTCGGGAAGTTCACCAGAGTCAAAGTTCACCAGTCCGCGGGCGATCGTGTTGCCCTTTTCATCTAATAAGTCCACCGGATCTCCGGCATCGAAGGTGCCGTCAACCCCGGTGATACCGGCCGGCAGCAAGGACAGTCGCCGTTGGACGACAGCGGTTACCGCCCCCGCATCAAGATGCAGCCGCCCGCGACCGGTGGTGGCATGGGCCAACCAGAGCAATCGGGTTGAGGTCCGCGCGCCGGTCGGGTGGAACACCGTGCCGCTAGCGGCCGAAGTCAACGCGATTGCGCTGGCCTGCGCTGCCGCCAACAGCACCGGAATACCGGCTGCGGTAGCGATCTGGGCGGCTTCGACCTTGGTAGCCATACCCCCAAGTCCCACGCCCGCCGCACCCACCCCCCCGACTTGAACCGCACTTAGGTCAGCGGGTGAACGTACTTCGCTGATGAGTTTCGCACCTTTTTTACCCGGCGGCCCGTCAAAGAGCCCATCGACATCCGAAAGCAGTACCAGCGCCTCGGCGTCAATAAGGTGGGCAACAAGTGCCGCCAGTCGATCGTTGTCGCCGACTCTAATTTCATCGGTGGCAACCGTGTCATTCTCATTGACGATCGGAACGACGCCCATTTCAAGTAGTCGAAATAAGGTGCGCTGGGCATTTCGGTAGTGCGAGCGGCGCGTGACATCTTGTGCAGTCAGGAGCACTTGGCCCACGGTAATGCCGTACTTGGCGAACTCATTGCTGTATCGCGCAATCAACATGCCTTGGCCGACGCTGGCCGCCGCCTGCTGCGTGGCCAGATCACGTGGGCGCGTAGTGAGATGAAGGGCCGGGAAACCGGTAGCGATTGCCCCACTCGAAACAAGTACTACCTGATGACCGGCCGCCCGGCGCGCCGCCAAAAGCGCAACCAAATCTACGATTCGTTCATCATCTAGGCCACCACCGCGCTTGGTCAGTGACGATGAGCCCACTTTGACGACAATGCGCTCCGCTGTTGCCACCAGTTCCCGGGCGTTCAGCTTTTTGGCATTCATCGACCCTCCCCGTCAAGCTGGACAGCCAAGCGCAGATCGGTACCTCGTGGGCTCTTACTAGTACCCATGTCAACATGCAAAGTTGGGTGCCAATCGAATACCACAGCGTTGTCGTCGCTACCGATCATCACCGTGCAACCGGCCGCCGCACCCTGCTTAACAAGTGCCTCTTCAACACCAAGACGGGCCAGTCGATCAGATAGGTAGCCGACCGCTTCGTCATTACTGAAATCTGTCTGGCGCACCCAACGCTCGGGACGCTCACCACGCACCCGATAGCCAGCGGCCTCGTGAGTGACCGTGAAACCGCGATCATTAACCGACCTCGGCGTGATGACAATGCGCGGTGCCTCATCGGGGCTCGCCGCCATCCGAGCTTGCAACACTTTTTCGGCCATCGCAAATGACAACGGGCGCAGGCCTGAATGGGTTGCAGCCGAGATTTCAAATACCAAGTGGCCACGCTCTTCAAGAATCGGGCGCACCAGATCGGCAAGTACCTGGGCGTCAGGGACGTCAATCTTGTTCAGCGCCACAATGCGGGGGCGATCTTGCAGGCCACCATAAATGGACAACTCATGCTCGATGGCATCGAGATCATCAATTGGGTCGCGCCCCGGCTCCATGGTGGCGCAGTCCAGGACATGCACGAGCACACTGCAACGTTCCACATGGCGCAAGAACTCCAGGCCCAATCCCTTGCCAGCACTAGCCCCCGGGATCAAGCCCGGGACATCGGCGACGGTGAAGACGACCTCGCCGGCGGTTACGACACCAAGATGGGGGATCAAGGTGGTAAAGGGATAGTCGGCAATCTTTGGCCGCGCCGCGCTCATGGCGGCAACAAGACTGGATTTGCCCGCACTTGGAAACCCGACCAGAGCCACATCGGCGACGGTCTTTAACTCTAGGACGATATCTCGATATTCACCGGGTTCACCAAGTAGCGCGAAGCCGGGGGCCTTGCGCCGCGGTGAAGCCAGGGCTGCATTGCCAAGGCCGCCACGACCACCCTTGGCAATGATCTGCCGGGTACCCGAACCGAGTAGATCCGCGATGACGGTGCCATCAGAGGCCAGCACCATCGTGCCATTAGGCACCCGGAGAATTACGTCCTGGCCCTCGCCCCCGTTGCGATGTGCCCCTTGGCCCGGGCGACCGTTATCGGCCTTGCGATGCGGACCGTGGTGAAACTCGAGCAGGGTCGTCACACTCGGGTCGACCACCAGCACTATGTCCCCACCCCGGCCGCCACTGCCACCATCGGGCCCGCCAAGTGGTTTGAATTTCTCCCGTAACACCGAGGCACAGCCATGCCCGCCATCGCCACCTTGGACATACAAGGTGACTTGGTCAACAAAGGTGGCCACGGCTAGAACTCCCTTTTTTGGTTCCCGTGCAATGGCAACGAGGCGAGCCCAACGGGCCCGCCTCGTCGACAAGTTGCTGTCTCACGCAGCCATGGCCGCGCAAAGTTTGGTCGGTGACCGCTACGTTACACGCCTGCGACGATGCTGACGACGCGGCGGCCACGGGCCACTCCAAATTCAACGGTGCCGGCCGCGAGCGCGAACAGCGTGTCATCCTTGCCGCGTCCTACGTTGTTACCGGGATGGAAGTGGGTACCGCGCTGGCGCACGATGATTTCGCCGGCGTTGACATCTTGGCCACCGAACCGTTTAACGCCTAAGCGCTGAGAGTTACTGTCGCGACCGTTACGGGTGCTGGATGCACCTTTCTTATGTGCCATTAGTTCACTTCCCGGTCTTAATGTCGGTGACTTTCACCGCGGTGAGGTCTTGACGATGACCTTGGCGGCGACGGTAGCCAATCTTGTTCTTGAACTTCATGATGTCAATCTTGGGTCCGCGGTGATGATCGACGATCTCCGCGGTGACGGTGACCTTGGCCAAAGTCGCGGCGTCGGAGGTCACGGTGCCACCATCGACCACCAATAACGCAGGAAGGGTCAAGGTGTTGCCCGGCTCACCGGCCTGCCGGTCGAGCACCACAACATCGCCAACCGCGACCTTTTCTTGCCGGCCGCCAGCGCGCACGATCGCGTACACCACGAACTCCTACCTGTAAGTCAATTCCCGGGCTCTTGCCCCGCGAGGTGGCGATCCGTTGGGTCACCGGGCTCTAAGGGTACGGATAGCACCCTTGGGTGGTCAAACCGCCTCCTTAGAAGGCGCAAATTCCGCTGCCGGGGCCGGTTCCTCGGTGCGGTCAAAGGACCGGGCCGCCACATCGGCTGGGTCCACCGCATTTGCCGGCCGCCGGTTCTTGGGCGAGACCTCATGGACATGGTCCGCCCCATTGGCATTGTCCACCGGGTGCATCGAGATCCGAAGGCCTCGACCCGCACACACATCACATGGGGTCGCGAACGACTCAATAAGCCCCGAGCCGATGCGCTTTCGGGTCATCTGCACCAAGCCAAGTGAAGTGACTTCGGCGACCTGATGCTTGGTGCGGTCCCGGCCCAAAGATTCAACCAACCGGCGGAGCACCAAATCGCGGTTGCTTTCAAGCACCATGTCGATGAAGTCAATGACGATGATGCCGCCGACATCGCGCAGGCGCAGTTGCCGAACGATCTCTTCGGCCGCCTCCAAGTTATTACTCGTGACAGTCTGCTCAAGGTTGCCACCTTGACCGACGAATTTGCCAGTGTTGACATCGACGACGGTCATGGCCTCGGTGCGGTCAATCACGAGTGAGCCACCTGATGGCAAGAACACCTTTCGATCAAGTGCCTTAGCCAGTTGCTCATCAACCCGGTATTCGTCAAAGAGATCTTTGTTCGAGACCCAGTGCTGTAGGCGATCCGCAAGATCCGGTGCGATGCCGTTGATGTAGGTGGTGAGAGCCTCCCATGCGGTATCCCCGGAGACCACTAATGTGTTGACGTCTTCATTGAAGAGATCGCGCACTACCTTGATGGCAAGGTCGGGCTCGCCATGCAGCAATGTTGGAGGTGTGGCTGTCTTCACGGCTTCCGTAATCGCCTCCGACTGCGCTTGCAGGCGCATGATGTCCTGCTCGAGGGCTTCCTCGGGTGCACCTTCGGCGGCGGTGCGCACGATGACACCCGCCTCTTCGGGTATTACGCGCTTTAGAATGTTCTTCAAGCGAGCCCGCTCAGTATCAGGCAGTTTGCGGCTGATACCGGTCATCGAACCATCCGGCACATAAACCAAGTACCGGCCCGGTAAGGAGATCTGACTTGTTAGGCGAGCACCCTTTTGCCCAACGGGGTCCTTGGTCACCTGCACCAAGATGGTGTCACCAGACTTCAATGCGAACTCAATGCGCTTGGGTTGCCCGTCAAGACCCGCGGCATCCCAATTGACCTCACCGGCGTACAACACCGCATTGCGGCCGCGACCGATATCAACGAATGCGGCTTCCATGCTCGGTAGCACGTTTTGTACGCGGCCTAAATAAACATTGCCAACGAGTGAGGACGAACTGCCGCGGGTGACGTAGTGCTCGACGAGCACGCCATCTTCAAGTACCACGATTTGGGTTCGATCACCGGTTTGCCGGACCGCCATAACGCGCTCAACGGATTCGCGCCGGGCTAAGAACTCGGATTCGGTCAAGATAGGTGCCCGACGACGACCGGCTTCCCGGCCCTCGCGCCGGCGCACCTTCTTAGCTTCTAGCCGCGTTGAGCCACGCATGGAATTGGTATCTTCTTTTTTGGCATTCGTGCGCGACGCCCGCACTTTGACAACCGTGTTGGGCGGGTCATCTGGGGCTGGCTCGACATCGGTTTCACTACCACGGCGACGGCGACGGCGACGGCGCGTGGTTGCCGAGTTCTCCGAATCCTCGTCCTCCCCTGGCTCATCAGCTTCCGACTTTTCGCCATCAGCGGTTGTCGCCGCGGCCGAATCTGACTCATCAGTGCGGCGGCGCCGGCCACGGCCGCCACGGCGGCGGCGGCGGCGGGCATCGTCATCGGAGTCACCGGTAACCACCCCGCCTGATTTAGCCACTGAGCTATCACCGGTAGCAGCTTCGGTGGCTGTGTCGGCGCTAGTGGACTTACTCGGTGCCCGTTTGCGCAAGGCTCGCGGCGCCACCGGCTCGGCCACCTGGAAGAGCGGGGCGGTCAAGGCAGCGACCGGGGCGGCCTCGGTCACCTTCTTTGTGGCCTTCTTTGTGGCCTTCTTTGTGGCCTTCTTCGTGGCCTTCTTTGCGGCCTTCTTAGCAGGCTTTTTCTCGGGCTT
>JAQCEO010000015.1 GCA_027729805.1 Actinomycetota bacterium | reverse complement strand
ACTAAGTCAATTAGCCACTGTCGATCAGGTCAGGTGCGGTTGGTGCATCCGTGGACCAAGGCAACCCTAGATATGACCGTTCCTTTGCTGACTTGAGTCAGGCAGGTTGCGGACAATATGGGGTGAGTTATGGGTTTTGACTTTCAGTACAAGCAGCCAGCAGGCCACCTAACAGCCGGCCTATTGTCAGGCAACCCCCCGCCCAGTTCCATAGGATCAAGTGTCGTCAGGATTCCTGGCACGGGCCTAGCCGGCACGTCATCGCAGGGGGGAGCGTCAAGATGCCACCTCTTTGTCTGCCCGCGGTGCCCACCTTCGCGGACGAAAGCGAGTCGTTGGTGTGGGGGGCGCTGAAGCGTAAGCTGCGTGATGGCGATGTGTTGTTGCACGGTGTTCGTTTCACCGACATCGAGCACGGCGAAGTGGAGATTGATCTGTTGGTGTTGATGCCAGATCGCGGGGCGTTGGCGATCGAGGTCAAGGGCGGCGCTGTCTCGTATCGGCAGGGCGGTTGGAAGCAAACTGACGCTCGCGGCTCACGCGTTATTGATCCGGCCCGTCAGGGGCGTAATGGTGTTTATGCGTTGCGTAGGTATGTCGAGCGGCAGCCGACTTGGTCGCGCGGTCACTTGCGGGCGGCGTGGATGATCGCCCTGCCCTATACGAACGTCACCGGTGATATGGGCCCCGAAGGCCGTCGTGATCTGCTGATCGGCGAGCAGGACCTGGAGGAGATTGCTGGATTGGTCTATGACCGACTTGGGCAAATTGATCTGCAGACGCCGGTGCCGGCGGCGGGTTGGGTGGAGGTGGCGGTTGGGCTGTTGCGGGGCGTGGTTGATGAGCCCGTGGTATGGCGCGCACGCCCCAGAGTGCAGGATGCGATGTTGTTTAAAGGACTGCCACGCCAGTTACTTGCGCCGCCTTGATCAACGCTTTATCAAGGGTCGCGATCGGCCAGCCGCCGCCTAGCGCAATGGCAAGGTAGGTCGCATCGTAAGCACTAAGTGAGTGCTCATGGCAAAGCGCAAGAATGAGCGCGGGATCGCCTTCATCGGCTATGTAAGGAGTGAAGAGCCGAATTTCGTTTGCATAGGCTGTGGCCTCCGCGAGGAGTAGGCGTTTAGTGCGAAGCGAGGTTGCTAAGAAGTTCAACATCTCAAAGCGCCATAAGTGCGACACGATGGCAGACCGGTTACTGAGTTCAGTGCGAAGTTGCAAGGCTCGCTCTGGTGTTTGTTCAAACTTCATTACCCAGACCACCGCCATCGAGGCATCAAGCACGTACGGATCTTTCACGTACGCCCCTCGGCAATCATCGCCCCGATTTCACCTTGAGTTGGACTCCACCCCCGAGCTCGGATCTGGGCCGAGCGCGCGTCGATGCGCTCCCAAAAACCAAGTGGCAATTCGCCCTGGTCATCAGTGGAATCCAAAGGGATGAGCTTGGCAACAGCGCGGCCGCGGTTAGTGATGGTGATGGTCTCGCCCGCCTCCACCCGTGCAAGTAGCGCGGAAAGGTGGGTCTTGGCCTCGAAGGCTCCGACGATGGAAGGGTTGGTGATGGCTGTTGTTGCTGGAGTCACCCGCTAACTTTAACTGTAATTCAACTAGTTGTCTAGTTGTTAATTGTTAAGATGTGACTCCTTCGGTTCGGTCACATTTATGGGGTTATGGCGTGTGCTGTGCTGATGGGCCCGGTGATCAGGTGAGGATTAAGGCTCACGTTCGAATAACTCGAACAAATAGCTCGAAGGGGCTTCCATGCGTAGGAACATGAAGTTCGCAGCACTTGCCGGGGCCGCGGCCCTGACGATCGCGGGCCTGAGCGCCTGCTCATCAGGTTCGACCACCGCTGATGCCACCTCGGCAGCATCGCCTGAAGCCTCAATGGTTGGCGGCATGACCACCTGCGACCTAGCTGCCCTTGACTCCTCCCTCCAGGCGGCGGCGCAGGCACTGGGCCAAGGCAACGTGGTCACCGACGCGAGCGTGGAGTGTGCTGATGGGTGGGCGGTTGTCACCGGCATCCTCGGGACCAGCGAAACCGCAGCCGACGCCCCCCAGGGCGCACCGACTTCGTTCATCTTCGAAGCCGAGGGCCAGTTCTGGATCCCCAAGGCCGTCGCTGCTGTTTGTGGCACGGCAAGTGGCACCGAGGTGCCAGCGGATGCGCTGATCCCCGCTGCGCTATATCCAAGTGGTTGCCTGGCTGGCTAGTGAGTTGGTTGTTTTCGCTGGGGGCCGGATTTATTCGGCCCCCATTGCCATATTCGGGGGCAAGTGCTGGGGTTGAACATCTATTCTTTTGTTGTTGACCAGTTACTGCTAGGGCGGAGGGGTAGATGAAGCTGGCTAGCCCGCGCACCGTGTCCCGGCGCCTGCACGGCATGGCGCGCCCACCGATAACAATCACCGCGCCACCTGCCGGCGTCATCGCCGAATGGAATGTGCCGATCACCGCGCGCGATGGCACGGTACTTAGAGCCAATGTCTTTCGACCCGCACCGGGTAGCCCGGGGGATTTGATCCGCGGTGGCGGGCCGGTGCCGGTAATAATGTGCGCGCATCCGTATAACAAGGATGCGCTGCCGAAAAAAGTGCCGTGGGGTTACCTGCCGTCACCGCAGTATCGGGTGTTTCACCAACCAGAGCCAATAACTTTCTCGGCTTGGACGGGGTGGGAGGGGCCAGACCCCGCGCACTGGGTGCCACTGGGCTACGCGGTAGTGGTCTGCGATCTGCGCGGGTTCGGTGCCTCGGAAGGTACCGGCACCATGCTCTCTAAGCAAGAGGGCGAGGATTATCACGATCTAATCGAATGGGCCGGTACCCAGCCGTGGTCAACCGGCAAAGTTGGCCTGCTGGGGGTTTCGTATCTGGCCCTCTCGCAGTATCGGGCGGCCGCCGAGCAGCCACCGCATTTGGCGGCGATTTGCCCATGGGAGGGCTTTTCGGATGTCTATCGCGATTTCGCGAAGCCCGGTGGGGTGCGCGAGCACGGTTTCTTCGCGATGTGGGGGAAGATCACCAATAAATCCGGACGCACCACTTAGGATTTGTACGCGCAGGCGGTGAGCCGACCCGAGCTTGACGACTGGTGGCGCTCGCGGATGCCAGAACTTTCGCGCATCAACGTGCCGATGCTGGTTTGCGGCAGCTTCTCAGACCACCTACTACATACCCGCGGCTCCTTTGAAGCCTACGCCCGAGTTTCGTCAAAACAGAAATGGCTATGGACGCACCGCGGCGGTAAATGGTGCGTGTTCTACGGAGATGAAGCCAAGGCCACGCAATTGCGCTTCTTCGAACACTTCTTGGCGGGCGCCGATAACGGTTGGGATCAAGTGCCACCGGTGCGGATCGCAATCCACGAAACTGGCGACGCACCGGCGGAGATCCGCATGGCGGCCGACTGGCCGCCACCGGATGTCACCTGGATGTCACTCCATCTGCACGCCGGCGGGCAACTAACCGAAACCCCGGAGACCACCGATTCGTCAGTGGTATTTGCTAATGCGGATGGGGCGCTGAAGTTTAGGTGGCAGGTGCCAAGGGCACTCGACCTCATCGGGCCAATGACATTTAATGCTGATATCAGCCTTGAGGGCGCGAGCGACGCGACCTTGTTAGCGGCGGTGCGGCTGATTCGCGGGGGAGTCGAAGTCCCCTTCGAAGGGTCTTATGGTTTCGGGCGCGATGTAGTGACGCACGGCTGGCACCGGCTCGCGCATCGTGAAGTCGACGCCGAGCTTTCCACCCCTTGGCAACCGGTGCACACCCACGCCAAAGCCGAACCATTTAGCCCCGGTGAGATCGTGCCGATCAGCGTCGCACTGCTGCCGCAGGCCACCAGGTTGCGCGCCGGTGATGTCTTGGAGTTGGAACTGCGATCACAGTGGTTGTTCGCATTGAACCCGTTTACCGGGCAACTGCCCGCCCGGTATGTGACCGGATCGACCGGATCGACGCGCGTGCATCTGGGCGGTACGCACTTGGCCGAGCTTCGGGTTCCGGTGGCCGGCGCTAGATGACTGAAGAATCACAGCAGGGCCCGTCAAAACCACTGATCGACAGCGCAAAGCGGATGCCGATGCGCAACCTCCTCGCCTTGGTCGCGGTGCAGGCTGTGGGTTTGGCCGTGATCCTTAGCGTCAGCTGGCTACTGGAAGGTGACCTGAGCATTGTGGCCACCTTGTTGGTGCCACCGCTGGTGAGTTTTGTATTGATCGTCGCGCAACCACAGCTGCCGAGCAGTCGCCCACTTCGAGTACTCGGGGCTTATGCGCTGACTGGCTTCCTGGGTATTTGTTTGTCGATTTTGCCTTGGCCCGCGACGATACTTGGGGTCATGGCCGGAGCCACAGCCTTGTTCTTCTTCTACCTTTTCGGGGTCTTTCACGCCCCGCATTTGCCGTGCCCTTTGCCGCGATCATGGCCGGCTATGTCTTGGCAGATGTCCCTAAGGCCTATGGCATCTTGATGATTTACACCGTTTTGGTAATTGGCCTGGCGATAGTGACCAACCGGGTGCTCGGCTACCGCTCCTACCCGGATAAGTGGTGGTAGCACCTAGGGCCGCGTGAATTGGCAAAAAAGGCTGCCGATTTAGGTCTGATCTTTAGTAATTCGGGGGAGCGTGTGCTTACTATGGCCGTCAAAGTGAGGCAAGTTGAGGCTTAACCCAAAACCAACGGACGGGAAAATTAAAGAGTGAGTGATTTCGAAGGCACTGAGATCGACGATGACACCCCCGCATTTCGGGGCCTAAGCCGTCGCCGGCTCCTCGCCAGCGCGGCCGCTTCAACCGCCGGAATCGCCGCAATCAAGGGGGCCGGCCCTGCCGCCGCTCAGGATTACCCACTCATACCGTTTAAGAGCCGGGGCCGACTGACGAGGCGCCTCATCTTCTTGGTGGTCGCGGTAACCGCATTCGCCCTCATCGCAGCGGCCCCGGCTTCAGCGGCCCCGTCCGTCGCGTCCGCCCGCAGCGTCACCGAAAAGTGTGGTAAACCGAAGAAGAACCAGGACGGTTCAATAAGAAATGTGCTGTGCCCAAACGGCAAGGCCAATTCGCAGGTCCGCAAGTACCTGGCTGGCCAGTCACCATTGGTGATGCAACTAGGTGCTGATGCCACCATCGAGGATCTGCACGTTGCCGTCTGCGGGGATATCGACGATCCCCAAGTTGCTGACACCTTTCCCATCTTGCTCAACGCGTATACCTACATCCATGCGGCCAATCATTTCAAGGCGCCCTTGCCCACGGTAAAGAAGCTCGGCAAGCAGTTATCGAGCGATAACAACCCGCTGGGCTGTGCTTAAGCCGGATTTGGTGCCGCGACTTACAAATAGGCTTGATGATTTGGCGTTGATGTCAGCCCCAGAACTAACCATTTGGAGCCAAAGTGCGGCAGTATCGAATCCTTGACGTTCGCGCCAATTGGGCGGTGATGCTGCCCCGACTGGCTTTGGCTGTGCTCCTCGCCGGCGGCTGGGCCACCTTGGCCTTAGCCCTGCCGGCTCAGTCGTTATCCATAGTTGCTGAGGACGATGCAGAGCCTTCGGAACCAGAGGCACCGGCTCCGGCAGAAGTCGCGAATGATACCGCGCCAGCTGAAACGACGGTCGAGGATGATGAGGCCGCTGTTGAGGATGATGATGCCGCTGTTGAGGATGATGAGGCAGGTGTTGAGGATGATGAGGCCGCTGTTGAGGATGATGAGGCCGCTGTTGAGGATGATGAGGCCGCTGTTGAGGACGAAGATGCCGCTGTCGATGCAGCCGACACCGGTACTGCCAGTCTGTCCATAGACTTGGTTGCCGAAATCGGCGCACCGGCCGGCGGGTCACCAGTAAACGTCAGCGCAAGCAACTTATTGCCGGAAAGTCGCGCGACCCTGATTGTCTTTTCCACCCCGCAAGTTATCGGTGTAGCCACCGCCGATGCCGAAGGCACATTGTCGATGTCGGCCACCTTGCCGAGTGATCTACTACCTGGTGACCACACCGTGGTGGTATAGGCGGTTGACTCAACTGGCGCACCTACCGAACTTGCAACAGGTATTTCGATCTCTGCGGACGGCACCTTGGCTGCGGTAACCCCGAATGCTTCCACCGAGGGGTTGGCGATGCCGAGAATTTCCAGTAATCCGAAAGTTCCTGCCTACCCAGCGGTGGTGGCACTTGATGCACCGGCTGCGGTTGTAGCTACCTCTATTGCGGCGCTGACGATTGCGACGGTCGCAGGAGTTGGCCTTGGCGGCGAGAGAAGTAATTGGATTGGCGGCACAGATGCTCAAGGTGGTCCAAGTGGCGGGAGTATTGACACCGCGGTCCGCGGCCGACTGGACGAACTTGATGATGTTGACGAGATGGATTTACCGGCGCGAGCGGGCGCGGTTTTAGCACTTGCCGGGACCGGCGGCGCCGTCGCCAGATTCAGCCCGCTACTTAGCCGAACCTTGAACGATGCGGCGCCAGTTCGCGCCTTCACCGGAGTTTTCAGTTTACTCTTACCGTTGGCGGCCTTGGTGCTGGGTATTTTTGCCGCCGTCAGCGTCGGTGGTCGGGCGGAGCCGGCGATCCTTGCATTGATGATCCCGCTGCTGGTGATCGGCGTCTTCGATGCGTTTGCCGGGTTGATCGGGGCGCTGGCATTTGCTGTTGTTGTTGCAGTGTCCGGCGGTATCGTCGATGCCGCCAGCGTGCGCACATTGATCGGTGTCGGTTTGATCATGGTGGGCCCGGGTTTGATTGCCGGAAGCTTTCGTGACATTCGGCGCCGCCGGGTATTTGGGTCAGCGGCACAATGGGAGCGCCTAACCGATCTGGTGGTGGTGCCGCTGATCGGCGCCTGGACAACCATCGCCATAGTCTCGGCGCTACCAGATCTAGGTGCCCTTGACTTCCCAATTGCCGAGCAAGCGAGGCTGGTTGGTTTTGTCGCCCTGATCGCCTTGGTTTTCAAGGTGCTGCTCGAAGAGGCCGCGGCCCGCAAGGTGCCGGCGCGTATGCGGGCGCTATCACCCAGTGATGTCCCGGAGCCGAGCGCCACCCAACAGGTGATATCCGCCCTAGCTCGCACGGGGGCCTTCTTGTTTATCGCCGCGGCCTTCGTTGGCAATGTTTGGCAGCTATGGGTCGCGGCCCTTTTTTCCTGCTGCCCGGTTTACTTTCGTTGCTCTCGCATCGGTTCAAGAACTCCCCGGCTATCTGGCAGGTGATCCCGGAAGGTGTGCCCCTGTTCGCTGTCCTCCTGGCATGCGGGTTGATCATTTCGACAATCTTGGGGAATCTGATAGGAGATGTTCCAGACTTCGCGCAGTACTCGTTCCTTTGGATGGCCGTGCCCGGGTTCGCGCTCGCTTTCATGGGGATGTTCGCGCGGGAACCAAAGGCTGGTGACACGCGTTGGTATACTAGGCCGTCAATGACCATGGTCTATCGAGTTGGCGGCGTGATCATGTTGATCATCGCAGTCTTGCTCGCCACCCGCGTTTAAGTCAACTGACCATTGATGCGGCGAGGCAGAGCCCACGGGTTGTCGTCCGAAATTGCAACCGGTAGGAGTTGGTCCGGGAACCCCTGATAACTGACCGGGCGCTGGAACCGGTAGATAGCCAAGGTGCCGACCGAAGTGGTACGCGAATCCGAGGTAGCCGGGAAGGGCCCGCCGTGGACCATCGCGTGGTTGACCTCAACGCCGGTGGGCCAGCCATTGAAGATCAACCGGCCGGCCTTGCGCTCCATAATCGGCATAATCGCTGCCACCTGGACAAAGTCAGATTCCACGGCATGCACGGTCAAAGTCAATTGGCCCTGCATTGCTTCTAAGGTGGCTTTTAGGTCATCAAGATCGACATAGGTAACGATCATGGCTGATGAGCCGAAGACTTCTTCCTGCAAATCGGGGGTGGCCCGAAGGTGCGCTGCTGTGGTGCGGTAGATCGTCGGCGTCGGTGCATTTAGGGTAGGACCGGGCGCCCCGGTGGCGATTAGTTCAGCCCCGCAGGCATCAAGTCGTTTATTGCCTTCGTTAAAGGCGTCAAAAATCCCCGAGGAGAGCATCGTCTGCCCGGTGAGTTCACCAAGTGCGGTGATGATTTCCTCGGTGATGCTGGGTGCATCTACCGGTATGAAGATCAAACCCGGGTTGGTGCAGAACTGGCCGGCACCAAGGGTCAACGAGGCCACGAAGCCGGCGGCCAGCGCCTTCGGGTCCTTGGCAATGGCGCCGGGAAAAAGCATCACCGGGTTCACGCTCGACATCTCCGCATAAACCGGGATCGGCTCGGGCCGACCGGCCGCGGCGCGCATGAGGTCGGTGCCGGCGCCTTGGGAGCCGGTGAAGGCAATTGCTTTTATCGACGGGTGCGCGGCGAGAGCCTGGCCCACACTTGCGCCCGGCCCGAAGATGATCGAGAAGACCCCGGGCGGCAAATTGCAGTCGCCGACGGCCTTGGTGATCGCCTGACCGGCGAGCTCGCAGGTACCAGCGTGCGAGTTATGGGCTTTGACAATAACCGGGCAGCCGGCGGCGAGGGCCGATGCGGTATCGCCACCGGCGACGGAAAACGCGAGTGGAAAGTTGCTGGCACCAAACACCGCGACCGGCCCCAGCGGCACCTGGCGTTGCCGGATATCTGGCCCAGGTGTTGGCAGGCGCTCTGGCAACGCGCTGTCAATGCGCACCTCCTGATGGGCCCCGAGGCGCAGCTCCTTGGCGAAGAGCCGGAGTTGATTTGTCGTGCGCCCGTGCTCGCCCTCAAGGCGGGCGGTGGTCAGGCCGGATTCTTGCTGGGCCCGCCCCACGATCTCCGCCTTCATTGCGTCAAGGTTCGCCGCGATCGTCTCCAGGAAAACTGCGCGGTCCGCCGGAGGCGTGCTGCGGTAGGTATCGAATGCGACCTGCGCCGCCCGCGCGGCCTGGTCGATCTCATCGACGCCGATGAAATAGAAAGTCGGCTCCAGTGCCTCGCCGGTGGCGGGGTTGAAGGTATGTGAGGTGCCACCTGCACCGCGCACGGGGTGGCCCGCGATAGTTGATTGACCGGACAGGCCCATGGGGTTTCCTCGCTGGCTGGCTGGGTTTACAACTGCAGAATCTATCGGTGGTACCCCGCCCGTCGCGACTAGGGTGAACGCCGCCAGGCTTTAAGTGGCAGCCGCTTTTGATGTTGCTGCGGGTGCGCCCACCCCAATGGTTGGTCGAGGTGGCGGCTGCGAAAGCAGCGAGAGTGACAGAGGCGACGGCTATATTGATAGCTGCGCTGGGGCGAAGGCTACTAGTTAGGTAGGGGGCCTGATGACAACCACTTGGGTCGATCAAGGGTTCATCGCCTATGACACCGAGACCACCGGTATTGACGTCGGTGAGTCACGTATCGTGACGGCAGCGGCGATCCTCTACGTCAACGGCCTCCCGGTTGAGTCTAGGTCTTGGCTTATCGCGGTTGATGTCGAGATCCCCGAAGCTGCCAGCGCTATTCATGGTGTGACCACGCAGATGAGCCGAGATCAGGGCTTGGAGCAGGTAGCGGCTCTCGCCGATATCCGCTCTTTCCTGCTGGGCGCCGGGGGTCCGATCGTCTGCTTCAAATCTGACTTCGATATTCCAGTGACAGATTCGAACCTGATCCGGGCCGGGTTGGCGCCACTGCCACCCGGGCTCGCGGTCTGTGCTTATGTCATCGACCGGCAGTTCAATAAGTATGTCAAGGGCAAGGCGCAGCGTCGCCTGCAACCGACCGCTGCGCGCTACGGCATCACCTTGAATGATGCCGACTGGCATGGTGCGCAAGCCGACGCCATCGCCGCCGGGCAGATCTTCCTGGCCGAAGTCGATGCTTATCCGGCATTAACGGCCGTGAGTGCCGCGCAATTGTCAGAGCAGGTTGATCAGTGGCGCGAGGAGCAGGAAAAAGACTTTCAGGAGTGGCTGGCCCGGCAACCGAAGTAGTGCTCGTTTCTTGGCTTGGATTCTTGCCGCCGCTAGGGGAGGGCGTGGATCTCGCTGATCGCCTGAGCATCAAGTTGCACAGCCGCGGCGGCGCAGTTCTCCTCAAGGTGCGCGATGGAGCCGGTGCCCGGTATCGGCAGCATTACCGGTGAATGCTGAAGCAGCCAAGCTAAGGCGACCTGCGCCGGGGCGCAGCCCAGCCGGGTTGCGATGCCGGCGAGTGGACCATCGGCGGCAACTAACTCGCGGTTGCCGAGCGGAAACCACGGGATGAAACCGATCTGATTCGCGGCGCAGTGATCCAGAAGATCTTCAGATGCGCGGTTACCGGCGTGATACAGGTTCTGCACACTTACGACGTTGAAAACCTGCTGGGCACTTACGAGGTCAGCAACACTTACCTCGGAGAGCCCGATATGACGAATCAAGCCTTCGCCCTGCATTTCTTTGATGACACCGAATTGGTCCGCGGCCGACACCTTTGGGTCAATGCGGTGGAGTTGCCAAAGGTCGATGCGCTCAACACCAAGGCGTCGAAGTGACATCTGCACACATTGGCGAAGATACGCCGGGCTGCCGACCACCTCCCACTTATCTGGCCCCTGCCGGGTCAGCGCACCCTTGGTGGCGATCAGTACGTCGCCATACGGGTATAGCGCCTCGCGAATGAGATCCTCGCTCACATATGGGCCATATGAGTCAGCGGTGTCGATGAAGTCAACACCTAGCTCAACCGCGCGACGTAGCACTTTGATGGCAACACCATGATCGGGTGGATCACCCCAGATGCCGGCGCCGGTGACGCGCATGGCGCCAAAACCCAAGCGGTGGATCGTGATCGGATCATCGGTATTCACGCCGAGAGTGAAGGTGCCGCCGGCGGGAATCGGGGCGGGCATAACTACTGGGCTTTTGTCATCAACGAATGCAGGACAAGGGTTTGCTTTACGGCTTTATGTTGCGAATCCATGTAGCCGATCTCCAGGCTCACCCCGGGGATCAGCACGCCCTCGTAGGTGCCGTCAGCGTCAGCGCCCAGAATGTCAATGTGGGCCTCACCGGCTACGGAGTCCATGGCAATCAATTGCACCGGTGCCGGCTTAGACCACCTGCCACCGGTTGATTTCCATTGCCAGGTGCCTTTGGCGACACTGCCTTTGGCCACGGTGATGATGATCTTCTCGGTGCCCTGTGAGTACTTGCCACCGTAATAGACGTCAGCAGCGCCAACCCAGGTGCCGACAAGTGGTGATGCCGGATCAGCCGCAGCGCCCGGGGCCGCGGCAACGAGCAGGCTGGCGGCCAACGCCCCAGCTGCTAATGACGGGAGTAACTTGCCTGGGGTCAGCTGCATTTGGAGCCCTTCATTAGGAGTGGCGTTTACGAAACCAAAGTGGTGGAGGACATTGTAGGGCGCCATCTTTGTCGAGTGCCGAGGCTGTCGGCTCGCACGCTCCTGAGTTACCGATTGTAACCTAGGCCTGCCATGATCAGGGGGTGCCGGTAGTAGCGTCGATAACAGGTACTGAGATGCCTATGCTTTTTTTGGAGTTCGGGCTGCTCGTGCTTGGTCTGGGTGTTATAGCTCGCATTGCGCATCGCTTCGGTTTCTCTGCTGTCCCGTTTTACCTGCTCGCTGGACTGCTTTTGGGCGAAGGCGGCGTCTACGGCATCGATACGCGTGGCATTTTGGTGCCCACACTTGCCGAGTTGGGTGTCGTTCTGCTGCTACTCCTACTTGGACTTGAGTACTCAGGTAAACAACTTGTCCAGACGGCGCGACAGCAGTCGCGATCAGGGCTCATCGACCTGGTGCTTAATGCGACACCGGGCGTGGCAATGGCGCTGATCCTCGGCTGGGGCTTCGCTGGCGCGCTGGCGCTCGGTGGCGTCACGTATATCTCCTCGTCAGGAATTGTCTCTCAAGTGGTTCGCGACCTTAGATGGCGACACAATCCGGAGACAAGACCCGTTGTCAGCATCTTGGTCCTCGAGGATCTGGTGATGGCCCCCTACCTGCCGATTCTCACGGTGGTACTAGCCGGCGCCGGCCTAGTCAATGGTCTGATCTCCACCGGTATCGCGCTGCTGGTCGTCGCCTTAGTCGTGTTCATTGCCGTTCGACGAGAGTCTTGGGTGCAGCGTGTCTTTACCGCATCAGAGCCCGTTGGCCTGTTACTTGTGGTGTTCGGGGCGGCGGTCGCCGCAGCAGGACTTGCCGGGCTAGTCTCCTTTTCCCCCGCGGTCGCTGCCTTCCTAGTTGGCCTGCTGCTAACCGGCGAGGTGGCCGAGGTAGCACGCCGCCGCCTCGATCCTCTTCGTGAGCTACTTGCCGCTGTCTTTTTTGCCTATTTCGGTCTGTCGACGAATCCCGCTGATTTGCCGAGCGTGATTTTGCCAGCCCTTGTCCTCGCTCTCGTAACCATCGCTACGAAATTCGTCACGGGTTGGTACGCGAGTAACACGGTATATGGTGGAACCATCTCGCGATTGCGTGCGGGGGCACTACTCAGCGCACGCGGTGAATTCAGCATCGTCATAGCTGGAATCGCCGCCGTGTCTACTGTTCTCACTGATCAGTTCCAGGCATTCGTTGCGGCATACGTGCTCCTCACCGCTGCTATCGGACCGGTTTTGGCTCGCTACGCGGAGCCAGTCGGCTGGTGGTGGGATCAGCGGCCTGGCGCGGCACGTTCGAAGCGGTGAGATCGTTACCCAAGCGTCAACCAAAAACAGTCGTTTGCGTAACCATGGCAACCTGATTGAGCAGCGGTGTCCAGCGCGAACCAATCCGGTAAAAGTTGTGTGCTAGTGGTCGCGCAGTAGCCTGCGCAGAATCTTGCCGGATGCAGACTTCGGGATCACGTCCACGAAAACTACGTCATGAACCATTTTATAGGTCGCAACTTTGTCGTGCATGAAGGCGGTGATGTCAGCTGCCGTAAGTGTCTGGTCGGCCCGAAGCACGACGAAGGCGCGGGGGATCTCACCGGCTTCAGTATCGGGTACCCCGATGACGGCAACATCGGCGATCTTCGGGTGGGTGAGCAGCAGCGCTTCAAGTTCGGCCGGTGGCACCTGGAAGCCCTTGTATTTGATCAACTCCTTTAGGCGATCCACGATAGTGACGTGGCCATCGGCGTCGATAGTGGCAACATCACCGGTCTTCAGCCAGCCATCGGCGTCGATGGTAAGCGCGGTGGCCTCGGCATTATTAAGGTAGCCAGCCATCACCTGCGGGCCCTGAACCCAAAGCTCACCGACGCCACCAACCCCTTGGTCTTCACCGGTCTCGGGGTCCACGATGCGGCACTTGGTGTTTGGGATGGTGACGCCAACGGTGCCGGGCTTGAACTGCCCGGGCCAAGTCACATGGCTCACCGGCGACAACTCCGTCATCCCGAAGCCTTGAACCACATCGCAGTCGATGCGCTTGGCCGCCTCTTGGGCAAGTTCAGCACTAAGTGGTGCGGCTCCGGAAAACACCTGCTTTAGGCTTGAGAGGTCGTACTTGTCAACAAGTGGGTGCTTTGCGAGGGCGAGGACGATTGGCGGGACGGCAAATAGTCGGGTGATCTGCCGTTCTTGAATGATGCTCAAACATTGCTCGAGGTCAAAGCGCGGCACGGTGACGATGGTGGCCCCGCGCGACAGGAACTCATTTAGCAGTACCTGCATGCCATAGATATGGAAGAAGGGTAAAACCGCAAGCACGATCTCGCCGTCATCTATCGATAGTGCTTCCTCGACCTGCGCGAGGTTGGCGACCAGATTGCGGTGAGTGAGCATCACGCCCTTCGGCAGCCCGGTGGTGCCCGACGAATAAGGCAGCACCACCACATGACTGCTTGGATCAACTTCTACCTGCGCAATCGGGGCGCCGAACATGCTGGCCAATGCGGTGGTGCCCTCGGGGGCGTCACCGATTATGACGATCTCGGTGACGTCAGTTCCATTAATTGCTTCTTGGGCGGTCTCAAGGAACATGGCGATGGTGATGAGCAATTTCGATTCTGAGTCAAGGATTTGAAAGCGGATTTCTTCAGCGGTGTAGGTCGGGTTGACGGTACTGACTGCCACCCCTGCTACCGCGGCGCCATGAAAGACGATCGCAAACTCGGGGATGTTCGGTGAAATCAGCGCAATGGTGTCGCCCGGGCCCAGGCCGCGGGCCTGTAGGCCACCGGCGAATGCGTGGATCATTCCACTTAACTTGGCGTAGGTGTAACTGCGACCGGTCGGCCCATCAATTATGGCCTCGCGATCAGGTACCCGCGCGGCCTCTTGCAGCACATACGAGGTGATGGCAATGTTGGGGATTTCGACGTCTGCCAGGGGGGATGAGTGGATGATCATATGGCCTCCTTGATTGTGTACCGGTAGTCTCACAGGGGTAGGTGTTCGGCGCGACCGAATTCAACTAAAAATTCTTGAGCCTTGGTGGCGGTGTTACTAATGAGAGTTAGTTGCAGCGAGCCGGTGACTGCACCACTTACACATCAACCGTCTCAAGCACGTAACCGTCATCGAACTCACTGCTACGGCGCAGATTCAGCATTCGCAATTGCGCATTGCCTTTTAGTGCGGTTGCCATCTCTACGTGAGTGACGCGCGGGTAGCTTGCGGTAGGTGCGCTCGCGCCACTCCAACCACTTGGTGACCTGACGGCGTGGGCTACCGGACGGTCAATGCCTATTCGTACTAACTCACGTTGCTTCAAGGCGATCTCACTGGCGTCGTCGCGACGAATCTGCGAAATTACCGACTATTTGGGGTGTTCTGGGTGATAGTTGGCTATGCGCCGAACCGTGATAGCAGTGGCCGCCGTGATCGTGGTGCTCTTTGGCCTGGTGTATTACCTGAGTCAGGTGACCGGCACCGCTGAAGTTGCTGAGGCGCCGTCAGTCGCCGCGACCTCGGCGACCCCTTCAGTCTCACCAACACCAGATCCCGCGGTGGCATTAGCCCGCTGGGCAGGTGGGGTGTGTGTGGCGCGCGATGGCATCGGCGCGACGTTGATTGACTTTGGTAAGGATCTAACCTTCGATCCGAACTCGGGGGTCTCCGCTGCCGATCAATTTCAAGCCCAGTTAGATGCCCATCTGGATGAAATCAACGCTGCGATGGAAGACCTGGGTACCGCGCTCGGGCAAGTACCGATTGATTATGTCGAGGTGTCAGCGATTGTCACCGAAGTTCAGGGCAGTGGTGATGAGTTGTTGAAGGCCCGCGACGAGACCGCAAAACATATTGATGAAGCCCGCGAAGCGAAGGACCCGCTTAGTTTGGCTGCTGCCTTGGTACAAGCCGGCAGCTCCGCGAAAGACACCTTTGATGCGGGCAAGGAGTTCATTCGAGTGCTAGACGAGGTTACGGGGCCAAAGCGAGGTGAACTCGGGGATGCCTTCGCCGCCGCACCTCAGTGTCAATGACGCCTGCGCATTCGCATGAGCGACTCCTGCACCACCGAAGCAACAAGTTGACCCTGTCGGTCATAGAACAACCCGCGGGCGAGGCCGTGGCCGCCGCGGGCCACCGGGGTGTCCTGCGCGAAGAGCAGCCACTGGCCGGTGTCGATCGGTGCGTGAAACCACATCGCGTGGTCAATCGAGGCCAGTTGTAGTTCGTCGTGCATTTCGAAGTGGGGGCTAAGTGCGGTACGGACCATCGTCAGATCAGATAGATAGGTAAGTGCACCGGCCTGAGTCAACGGATCAGTCGCGAGGGGTTCGGTAATGCGCACCCATGACATGCTTTCGTAACGGCCATCGCTCAGCAAAACATGGTGTTCATGGTCGACAATGCGCAGATCAATCAAAGCTTGGTCCGGGTAGTTCAAGCTGAGGGCGCTATCGGGATCGAGCGCCAAAATCTCCGGGTATGACATCTCCGGCACTTCATCTGGTGGCGCGACCGCGGGTATCTCGAATTGGTGGTCCGGTCCAATGTCTGTCACGGCGAAGGATGCCGTCATCAAGAAGATCGTTTCGCCTTGTTGAACCGCACGCACGATGCGGGTGGAGAAAGATCGACCATCACGTGGCCGATCAACCAAGTAGATGATTGAGTCTTTGGTGCGCCCAGGGCGAAGAAAGTAGCCGTGGAGTGAATGCACCCGCCGAGCCTTATCGTCAACGGTCATCCCGGCGGCCATCAAAGCCTGCGCAGCAATTTGGCCACCGTAGGCGCGAAGCGGTGCGCCCGAGTGGCAGGTGCCCGAGAAAATATCGCGATCCACGGTCTCTAGGGTCAGCCGGTCAATGAAGCGACTCGCACTGGCCGCCATGGCACTCTCCGAATCTCTTCACTGGTGCTAAGTATTGCATCAATCACCGGTTGAGTCCGCAGACTCCGTCACCCTCAGCGACAGCTAAGCCTAGTAATAACAAATTATTGCATGCAACGCCGAAGAGATCACCAGAATGCTCGGCCCCACCGAGTTGTTCCCCGGCTTTGCTGCGATTTTTAATTGACTCAAGAATTGCCGCCAGCTTGAAGCATGAAAGAGCTAGGCAAAAATCTAGGTAACTGGTATTCGCATCTGTGATGGCGCAATAAGCGGCGAGGAACTCGGATCGGTTGTAGTACCCGGGCGAGGAAGTTACCTCGAGTGCAATTGGGATGGTGTTTCGTAAGTTGTCATTACTTTCCGTCATATAGAGCAGTGTTAATGCAACATCGAGCAGTGGATCACCAAGTGTTGACATCTCCCAGTCCAAGACCGCCTTAATCTCAGTTGTTGTTGGGTCGATAATGGCGTTGTCCAGGCGGTAATCACCATGAACGATGGAAGTTTTCGTCTCCTCGGGTAAGGAAGTGACCGCCCGCTGCAGCCAATTGATTAATAGATCGGCATTGGGGTAGTCAATCTTCTTCGCCAACTCCCACTGCTTAATCCAGCGGCTGAGTTGCCTTGGCAGGTAGCCGGCGGGCTTACCTAAGTTCTCCAGCCCGGCGGTAACTGGATCAATGTTGTGCAAATTGGCCAAGCACTGCACGAAGTTCTGTGAGGTTTGCCGCGCCGAGATCGGATCAAGACTGCTTGCGCTCACCGAGTCAGCGATTACCAAGCCGTCGACAAACTCCATGAGAACAAATGGTGCCCCGATGACATTCGTGTCCTCGCATAAGGCGATTGGCCTTGGCACCGGAAATCCGACAGAAGTCAGGCCGGTTAGCACCTTGAACTCGCGACCCATGTCGTGGGCGGTGGGCAGGATGTGACCAAGTGGTGGCCGGCGCAGCACCAGTGGGCCTAGATCACCACCGGCTAGGCGGTAGCTGACGTTGGATCGGCCCCCGGGCAGGAGTTCGGGGCTAAGTTCGACGATATTGCCACCGAGTTGGGTGTTCAAGTAATTCGTCAACGGCGCCAGTTGCAGCCCGCGGGGGTCAGCGCTAGGTGCCGCCGACCGATAACCGTCGGTGATCAAATCGGTCAGTAGCTTCTCAACGCCGGGCACGTATTGGATCGCCTGCATACCGGCCAATTCCGCGGCGACCACATTGCGGCGCATATCGTCAACAAAAACACAATCGGCGGCCGTGACCCCAAGGGCATTGATGATCGCCTCGTACGCATTTAGATCAGGTTTTCGCACACCTGCCATATCTGAAAGCACCACCGCGTCGAACTGTGTGAGCAAATCGGCGGCATAGTGATCGTCATCCCAAGCATTTGACAGTACGGCTGTCTTCCAGCCGCTTTCGCGCGCCAAGGCAACCACCTGCAGCATGGCAGGATTAGGTCTGATGTGTTTGAACATCTTCGTCATCACCCCGGTTGCCAAAACCGGCTGCCCAGCCAAGGTGACCAAGCGTGAAGCAATTGCCTCCTCCAGCTCGCCGACGGTGATCTCGCCGCGCTCACGGCGATGCAGAGGGCTATCGGCGGTGTCTTGGTACTCGCGCATGACGCGCTGGAAAGAATCGGGGTCGATTTCTTCGGCCGCCAGCCAGCTGTTGAAAGCCTCCTGCACCGGTGTGGTCAGGACCCCGCCCCAGTCAAGTACCAGCACCGGGTTGGTGGGGCGGTGCAACTGCGTCTGGGGCGCCATCGGGCCTAGCCTCTTTCTTTATTGACCAGACCTTACCTAGTGGCGGCTAGTCCTCCTCGCCAATGTCTTCGTTCCAGAGCCTCGGATTCGCTTCGATCCAATCCTTGAACATGGTCTTGGTGTCGGCATCGTCAAGCACAACAACCTCGACCCCGTGGCTGCGCAGTAGCTCCTCACTTGCCTGGAAGTTTGAGTTCTCACCGATCACCACTCGTGGGATTTTGTAGAGCAATATGGTGCCTGCGCACATGAGGCAAGGCGACAAGGTGGTGAAGATCGTGGAGCGGGCATACACGCTTGCGGGTTGGCGTCCTGCATTTTCTATGCAATTGGTCTCACCGTGATGGATGGCGCTCCCAAGTTGCACACGCTGATTGCGACCGACTGCCAGCAACTCACCATCGACCAAGAGGCTGGCGCCGATCGGGATCCCGCCCTCGGCCATGCCCTCCCGGGCTGATGCGAGTGCTGCGGCGTAGGCGGTTGCGTCATCCATGTTGTTCCTAAAGGTCGTTTTCCTAAGGCTCTGAAACAGATGTTGCACTATCGGGCGAAGGCTGTCAGCCCCTTTAGGATGAAGACACCGACAAATAACACCGGTGTAACTGTCTGACTCCTGCGCTTTGCTCAACACGAGACGCAACTGGGTTGGGCAGGGGGTTAGCGGTGAAGAATCTGCGAACGGAGCGGTTGAACTTAAGGCTGACCCCGGACGAACTGGCCCTGATTCGGTGGGCGGCGGCGGAGCAACGGGTTGCGGTCACCGCATTCGTGCTGGACGCAGCAATCACCCGGGGGCAAGAGGTGGTAACTGCGACACCTGCCCGCTCGGTTGATGAGGTGGATTAACTCGGAGCGTCGGGGGCTGACCTACTGGTTGGGCCGCGGCATACTGAAGGGGTGATGGGTGACCCTGGCCCGTGCCCGGCCTGCGAGACCGTAGCCCTAGAGCGACGCGGCGGTAAGGATATGTGCCCAAAGTGCTATTACATTCAGCCCTGCTGTGATGGTGGCCAGTGCAACTAGAGCAGTTCGTTAGTCAGGCTTGGGATATTGGCCCGGCCGAGGTGCTCGTCCGCCGCATAGAAATCTCTGAGATCGCTCCAGGTAGCACGTTGACCGCTGCACCCTCGATGGGAGCAGCTTTGACCAGTGGTGAGCATGCGACCTGGAAGTCACTTGATTCGAGTTCGAGCCGTCAACATGAGTGGTTGCTGGGGCGGCTGGCGCTAAAGGATGTGGTGCGGACGTGGGCAAGTGAACGCGGCCAACAACTTGAACCGCGTGATATCGAGATTCACATCGATGACGAAGGGGCACCGTTCGCTCGTTGCGCAGCACTGTCAGCTGTCGGTGGTTCACCGGTAATCTCGCTTACGCATAACTCTGGGGTGGTGGTTGCAGCGGCTGCTGATCCGGGGGCATTGATCGGTATTGACATCGAATATGTCAACCGGCGAATTGATGTGGTGGCGCGGGCTTTGTCCGCGCCGGAGCAAGCTTTCGTCGCTGCCGAGGTGGCGTCGGTGCTTGACCTATTGGTTGCTAAGGAGGCGGCGACCAAGGCCCTCGGGGTTGGTCTTGGAGGTGGGGTGTCGCGTTGGCCGGTGGTGGCAGTTACTTCGGTGCCGCAGGGTTTAATCGTGGAAGTGACCTCCATCACTGATCTTGGTCTGGTGCTTCCAGTGTTGGTTCTGCATCCATTGGATACGGTGCTCGGTATCTGTTATGTAGCGCCCGATACTGATGCGGCCTAGAACTATGTCCGCCGATGAGCTTGCTGCCTTGAAAGCGCGGTGGAATGACGTCCTGTTCTATCTGGAATCCCAAAGCCGGGTAGCTTGGCTGCTGTACTTCGACGCGCGTTTAGTGTCACTTGAAGATGATGTACTGACGATCGACTTCTCCGATCCGCAGCGCTTCGACCAAAGTCAGACTTACCCAATAAGTACCGATGCGCGACATAGTGACGCGCTGTTGGCCGCGGTGACCGCGGTGACCGGTCAAGTCGTCACCCTTCGGATTGCCTGAGTAGGTTGATGCTTCGAGTAGTTACGGTGAATGTCAACGGCGTGCGCGCGGCTCATCGTCGTGGCGGCCTTGACTGGCTCGCGGAAGCAAAACCGGATGTGATTTGCCTTCAGGAAGTAAGGGCAACGCACGAGCAACTCCACACAACACTTGCTGAGTCGTCATTGCAAGGATTTCATGTTGCGCACGCACCGGCTCCGCAACTTGGCCGCGCGGGGGTTGCCATCTTGACCCGCAAGGAGCCAACCGCGGTGCGTGAGGTGATGAAGGATCCGGTGCTAGCGAACTCCGGCAGGTGGATCGAAGCCGACCTCGACACCAAGGGCGGGCCGCTAACCGTGGTTTCGGTTTATGTCCATACCGGTGAAGCCGACACCCCTCGGCAAGTTGATAAGTACGCCTTCTTAGCCGCGATGGACACTCGCCTTAAGGCATTACGTGCGCGAGCGACCCGGGCCGGGGGCGAGGTCGTGGTTTGCGGTGACTTCAATATCGCCCACCATGAAGTTGATATCAAGAATTGGCGCGGTAATCGTGGCCGAGCCGGATTCTTGGAGCAAGAGCGCGAGTATCTAGACAGTTGGTTTGCAGGGCAGTGGGTTGACCTAGGCCGCACCCTTGGTGGTGATGGCCCCGGGCCCTACACCTGGTGGTCATGGCGCGGGCGTGGCTTCGACACCGACGGGGGCTGGCGCATTGACTACGTCATCGCGACCCCGGGCTTAGCCGGCAAGGCGGTGGCCGCGATAGTTGGCAAGGCTCCTACCTACGCCGAGCGGTGGAGTGATCACGCCCCGCTGACGGTGACTTTCAAGGTCTAGTAACCCAAGTGAGCTGGGCAACTAGTTCGACCATAACCGCCACTCAGCTCGGAGTTCTTGGCCGAACGATCATTGCCCGGGCGGCAAAACAGGTGTAGACGGCCGAACTTCCTTACACATCCGCTGGCGTCACGATCCCGGCGGCACCCGGGCGGGCCCAGCTCGACCCGAGGACGAGGCGGTCGGTGCGGAGCAAACCTGTGCTGAAACGTCATAACTTGGCATAGTGGGGCCCAACCCCCTGGGATCAGTGGGCGATCCTCAGTTGCCACACTGGCAAGTTGACATGGTTATGGGGACACGGGATCGGTCCGAAAGCAAGGGCAAACCTCGAAAAACTTGGGCAAGTTCTGGGTAACCGGGGGCTAACGGCCAGGGCGTGGACCGTGCATTTGCACTCTAGGGGTGCGAGTGCTAACTTTCGCGTTAGCACTCGACACCCGAGAGTGACAACTTACGGACGTTCCCGGAGGATCAGGCCCCATGGCAAAAATGATTGCATTTGATGAGGAGGCCCGCAGGGCCCTCGAGCGCGGCATGAACGTGCTAGCCGACGCCGTCAAGGTCACACTCGGCCCCAAAGGCCGCAACGTAGTCCTTGAAAAGAAGTGGGGAGCCCCCACTATCACCAACGACGGTGTATCCATCGCCAAGGAAATCGATCTTGAGGATCCTTACGAGAAGATCGGTGCTGAGCTGGTCAAAGAGGTAGCCAAGAAGACCGATGATGTCGCAGGCGACGGCACCACCACCGCAACGGTACTAGCCCAAGCGCTCGTGCGCGAAGGTCTGCGCAACGTGGCCGCTGGTGCAAACCCAATGGCACTTAAGAAGGGCATCGACCGCGCCGTCACGATCGTCTGTGATGAGTTGCTTGCGATGGCCAAGGATGTTGAGACCAAGGAGCAGATCGCTTCGACGGCCGCAATCTCCGCAGGTGGCGACCAGGAAGTCGGCGATCTGATCGCCGAAGCAATGGACAAGGTCGGCAAGGAAGGCGTAATCACAGTTGAAGAGAGCAACACTTTCGGACTTGAGCTTGAGCTCACAGAGGGCATGCGCTTCGACAAGGGCTACATTTCCCCTTACTTCGTCACCGACCCAGAGCGCATGGAGGCTGAGCTTGAGGATCCATACGTGCTCATCGCTAACTCCAAGATCTCTGCCGTCAAGGACGTTCTGCCAATCCTCGAGAAGGTCATGCAAAGCGGCAAGCCGCTAGTCATCCTTGCCGAAGACGTTGAGGGCGAAGCCCTTGCGACCTTGGTTGTCAACAAGATCCGCGGCACCTTCCGCTCGGTTTCGGTCAAAGCACCAGGCTTTGGCGACCGCCGCAAGGCCATGCTGCAAGACATCGCGATCTTGACCGGTGCGCAGGTCATCTCCGAAGAAGTAGGCCTCAAGCTAGATGGCACCACGCTCGACCTCTTGGGTCGTGCCCGCAAGGTGGTAGTCACTAAGGATGAGACCACGATCGTTGAAGGCTCAGGTGACCCGGAGCAGATTCAAGGCCGCGTGAACCAGATCCGTGCCGAGATCGAGAAGTCGGACAGCGACTACGACCGCGAGAAGCTGCAGGAGCGGTTGGCTAAGTTGGCCGGTGGCGTGGCAGTCATCAAGGTCGGAGCTGCAACCGAGGTTGAGCTCAAGGAGCGCAAGCACCGCATCGAAGATGCCGTGCGCAACGCCAAGGCAGCAATTGAAGAGGGCATCGTCGCCGGTGGCGGCGTGGCACTCATTCAGGCCATGAAGTCAGCAACCGCCAAGATCGATGCACTCGGCCTGACCGATGAGCAGCTCGTTGGCGCGAACATCGTTCGCGTTGCCGTGAGCGCACCGCTCAAGCAGATCGCGGAGAATGCTGGCCTTGAAGGTGGCGTGGTGGCTGAGAAGGTGCGCGAGCTCCCAACAGGTCACGGCCTAGATGCCTCCAATGGCGATTACGTCGACATGATCAAGTCGGGCATCATCGACCCAGCCAAGGTAACCCGCTCGGCGCTGCAGAATGCAGCATCGATCGCCGGTCTGTTCTTGACCACCGAGGTTGTTGTCGCTGATAAGCCGGAAAAGGCTGGCCCGCCAATGGGCGGCGGCGACGGCGGCATGGGAGGGATGGACTTCTAACGAAGTTCGAAGTCCTAGAAAGCCTAACTTCTGCTTCACAGATTGAGCCAAGGGCGGTTTCCCGGCAGGGGGACCGCCCTTGGATTTGCCCAGTAAGCCCGACGGTGGGAGCAGCACGCCAATGTGGAATCTTGCACCATGACCAAAAGTTCTGGACGCGCGCTCGTCACCGGTGCCAGTAGCGGCATTGGGGCCGCCTGCGCCCGCCAATTGGCCGATCTGGGGTATGAGGTGATCGCGGCAGCGCGCCGCCTTGATCGCCTTGAGCAATTGGCCCTGGAGCATCCTGGCATCACGGCCTGGGAGTTGGACGTAACCGATCAAGGCAGTGTGGATCGGCTGGTTGCCAAGTTGGCGGACCGGGCACTTGATGTTTTGGTGGCCAATGCCGGCGCCGCATTCGAGGCCGAGCAGATCGAGAACGCAGACCTAGCCAGCTGGCAGGCCGGCTACGAGTTGAACGTCATCGGCTTGGTGCGAACGGTTAAAGCCTTCCTACCGAATGTTGAAAGTTCCGGGCATGGCCTCATAGTGCTGATGGGATCAACCGCGGGATATATCCCGTACGAGAATGCCGGCAGTTACACCGCGACCAAGCATGGGGTCGCGGCGATAGCCGGCACCTTGCGCCTGGAACTCTCCGGGCGACCGATCCGAGTCACTGAAATCATCCCGGGCATGGTGCGAACCGATGAGTTCTCGGTCAAACGTTTCGGCGGTGATGAAGCGCGGGCGGCCAAAGTGTATGAAGGTGTCAAGGAGCCGCTAACCGCTGACGATGTCGCGTCAGCTGTCGCCTGGGTCGCCGGCCTTCCCGCGCATGTCAACATCGATCGCATGGTAATTCGCCCGGTTGCGCAAGCCGCGCAACATAAAGTGCATCGGGTCCTAGGCGACTGACCCGCCGGCAACGATGAACTTCAATCGACATGGCAAAGTGACCCTATGAGTAGTGGCAAATGGGAGATCCTCGCCGTTGATGGCGCCGATGTGCGGCTTCGTAGTGGACAGATTGGCTCAATGAGCGTTGATGTCTTAGCGCCGGTATCTAGCGGGTTACTGGATATCACCGCGGGGGAAATTACCTTAACCTTGCACCTAGCCCTTGACCAACTTAAGACCGGCAACTTCCTGCTGCAGTCCGCGGCCAGAAGTTTCATCAGCCAGTATCAAGCGCACACTTTGGTTTATACGGGCAACGGTCCAGCGGGTGAAACCTGGTTGGTCTCCGGTGCTGCACAAGCAGGAACTATCGAAGTTGATCTTGGTTTAACAATTACCCCCATTGCGTCGGCAACGTCACCGATGGGGGAGATTGAGATCGTCGGTAGCGCGAGTATGGGTACGGTGCATTTACCGATACCGGGGCTGGGCACTATCGACGACTTCAGGTTCGATGTTGACGCAAAGCTCGAAGTGCGGGCTTCGGCCAGCTAGTCAACGCTGACGAGGCTTCTAACCACCTTCTTGATCTCCTGCACGGATAGCAAATTAGTTGTGAGATTGGCCGTGGTCGGCAGATGTCCGCCACTTGCCGGTAGCTTCGGGATCCAGGTTTCGCCGGTGCCGGGTTGCTGCTCCAGTAATCGCGCGGGAGTTGCTGTTGAGCCGGATAGGCAGTCAGCTTCACTTGTTGCGCTGGTATTTGGGCAGGCGGTCGTGATCGTCAGTTGTTGGCCGAAGGCTTTGAAGCTAGCGACATCGGCCATCGGGGCAGGTGGGTCGGTGCAGCGATAAGACTGCACGAGTACCACCATCGGACTCTTGCCGCCGCCGTACTGGGTGGTTAGGTAGTAGGTGCACTTGCCCGGGTTCGAGCCGACCGCTTGTTTGCTGTATTTGCTCAGGGTGAGCGATGTTAGTGGCACCTGCGCTGTGAATTTCGGGGTGTAAATCGTGAAGGGGACCTTCTTTTGAAGAGCCTTCAGATTAGTTACGTCCTTGGCTAGTGCGCCGGGAGCAAGAACGCACGCTGCCCCGATAAAGGTAACCGCGGTGCACGCGGCGATGAGTTTTTGGCGTATTGCTATTTGGGGCATTGGCACCCTTAGCTAGTGGGAATGCAACTACGTGGTTTTGAGTTGAACGACCTCGGGCCCTTCGACCCCGACGAGCCCAGGGTCAGCGTTCCCGCAGGTGGCGGCAGACGCGGTGCAGGGGCCCATGCTCAGGCCGTAGTAGTAAGTGCCTTTGATGCTCAGATCGGCGTTGATAGTGAACGCGCCGTTCTTCTTGACGGGTGAACAGGCCTTAGTGAGCGGGGTACGCGGAATGGAGCCGTCGTTATTGGCTTTGGCTGGGTAGCGATCTAGGCATACTGTGTTTGCCCCTGTTGTCCAGTCAGCCAATGCCGCCATGGCCTTTGAACTCAAGGTTCCGGTGAAGGTCGCTGGTTGGCCCGCTGCGACCGGCGACTTGGCCACGGTTAAGCAGGCATAGGTCTTGGTGGTGGGCTTGCCTTTCTTATAGATATATGAGCAGGCGGTGTCAGACGGTACGAGTTTGACGGCCTGCGCCGGAGCCGCGAGGGCGGTAGCCGTTATGAAGGCTGCGCTGGCAATTGTGACAAGGTGGCTTAGCTTCATGTTTTCTCCATCTCCTTGGTTGCTGCCCTCTTGGCGTCGCGTTTGTCTAGTGTCTGGCGGACAGCGAAACCGACAACCGCTCCCATGATGGCAAATGGCGCGACAGCGACCCCTGATGAACTCAGCAAGATCATCGCCAGTAGTGCCGAGGTGAAAGGCAGCCGCAGCATCACCGTGGCGGTTGCCGCGATACCGGTTGCGGCCATGGCCGTGACTGACAAATCAGGGAACACCAAGGCACTTAGTACACCTACGGCGACGCCCAAGAAAGTGGCGGGAAAGATCGGCCCGCCGCGGTAGCCACCGCCAAGGGCCATGCCATAAGCCAGCATCTTGGCAACCAGCACCAAAACCACGGTGAGGGCAGAGGTCTCGGCGATCAGCGATGTCATTGCCGGTTGCCCGGAGAAGAGCACCATGTTGACATCGACACCGGTGATTTCGCTGACGGTGATTGCCAGGGCTGCGGTGAGGAGGGCTACCGCGAATAGAACTATTGCGCGGTGCTTGGCGGCTACTGCGGCGACTCGTTCGCCGAACTCGCGCGCGATCGCGGCGACGATGGATGCGATAACCGCGATGACTAACCCGGCAAGTAACTGCGTCACCGTGAGGTTGTCATAACTTGGCAGCCCAGGCACGGCGAGGGAGTGGGTGCCAACGCCAGACCACGGGCCGACGCCGATCTGCACTAGGTAGCCGGCGCCAAGGGCAACAAGTGCTGGCATGAGTGCAATTGACGGCAAGATGCCAAGAGCCGCAAACTCGAGCAACATGAAAGCCATCACGAATGGGTTACCGAAGATCGCTCCGATGGCAGCGGCGCCGCCGAGCAGCATGCCCATTTGCACCAGTTGAGGTGCTCGCCCACGCATTAAGAGCGCACCGATAGTGGTGCCCATGATGATGAGTGGGGCTTCGGGGCCAAGGACGAATCCAAAAATCAAGGTGCCGAGGGCGGCCAGCAGAATCGATGGGGCATTGATGGCCGGGGTGTCGAAATGAAAGCCCGTTAACGGGCTATTGCCGGTAGCACCGGGTAACCGCCACGCGAGGGCCACAATGCCCGCGCCAATTAACAGCATGAGGACCACCCACCACATGGGTAACTCGGTGAAGCCGAAGGCCGCCGGCAGGTCCTTCCAGATCCAGGTCTGGGCTGAGTCCATGAAGAGGATGAACACCGAAGCCCCAAGGGCCCCGAGGATGCCTAGGACAATTGCCAAGATGAAGGCCGTAGCTGGCAGTTTCTCGCCGAGTTCAGGCGCTGCTGGCGGCGGTGCAACCTGGCTCAAACTGCTTCCCATTTCCCGGAGTGAATGTCATCGGCATCGATAATCCGGTAAGTGTAGCCCTGCTCAGCTAAGAAGCGCTGGCGATGTTGAGCGAAATCTGCATCCACGGTGTCGCGCGTGACAATTGAGTAGAAATGGGCGGTGCGACCATCTGCTTTCGGGCGCAGGATGCGGCCGAGGCGCTGGGCTTCCTCCTGCCGGGAGCCGAAAGTTCCACTTACCTGAATGGCAACCGCCGCCTCGGGTAGGTCGATCGAGAAGTTGGCGACTTTACTGACCACCAGCAGTTTGATCTCGCCAACACGGAACGCAGCAAATAGGCGCTCGCGCTCCTTGACCGGTGTTGCGCCGGTGATAATCGGTGCATCAAGGTGTTCACCGAGTTCGGCAAGTTGGTCAAGGTACTGACCGATTACCAGGATGCGGTCATCTTGGTGATGGGCGATGATTTCTTCGACGAGCCGGTTCTTTTCCGGCGCGGACGCAGCGAGCCGGTACTTATCTTCTTTCTCGGCCATCGCATAGGTCATGCGGTCACTGTCTGGCAAGGTGATTCGCACCTCGATGCAGTCGGCGGGTGCGATGTAACCTTGGTTTTCAATATCTTTCCAAGGGGCGTCGTAGCGCTTCGGGCCGATGAGACTAAATACGTCACTCTCGCGCCCATCCTCGCGAACAAGGGTTGCGGTCAACCCGAGGCGGCGGCGGGACTGGATATCAGCGGTAAACCGAAAGATGGGTGCGGGTAGGAGATGCACCTCGTCATAGATGATCAAGCCCCAGTCCCGCGAGTCGAACACGTCAAGGTGGGGGTAGATGCCTTGGCGTTTGGTAGTCATGACTTGATAAGTGGCGATTGTCACCGGACGGATTTCTTTCTTCGCGCCGGAGTATTCGCCGATCTCATCGGCGGTGAGGGTGGTGCGCTTTAGTAATTCACTTCGCCACTGCCGGGCCGCGACGGTGTTCGTGACGAGAATCAACGTGGTGGCCTGGGCAAGGGTCATGGCCAGCGCGCCGACGATGGTCTTGCCGGCACCGCACGGCAGCACCACGACGCCAGAGCCACCATGCCAGAAACCTTCGGCTGCCTCTTGTTGGTAGGGCCGGGGCTGCCAGTCATCGGTGATTAGGCCAATTGCATGGCGCTCGCCATCGACGTAGCCCGCGACGTCCTCAGCTGGCCAGCCGAGTTTGATAAGTGCCTGCTTTAGGTGGCCGCGTTCACTGGGGTGCACGATGACAGTGGTCTGGTCAACGCGCGCGCCCAGCAGCGGTGCCACTTTCTTACTCCGCAGGACCTCTTCGAGCACCGCTTCGTCAAGGGCTTGTAGCACCAGCCCGTGCACCGGATGGTTATTGACCTGCATGCGCCCATAACGTGACATCGTCTCGGCGACGTCGACAAGGAGGGCGTGCGGCACCGGGTACTTCGAGTAGCGAATAAGGGTGTCAACGACCTGCTCGGCATCGTGACCGGCGGCGCGCGCATTCCATAGTCCAAGGGGGGTAAGGCGATAGGTATGAATGTGCTCGGGGGCACGTTCGAGCTCGGCAAATGGTGCGATAGCGCGCCGGCACTCCTTGCCTTGTGGATTGTCAACCTCGAGCAAGAGGGTTTTGTCGCTTTGCACGATCAAGGGGCCTTCAGTCATTTACCTCTCCATAAAGTGTGGCTTTGATGATGCCGGCGGTAAGGGCGGCGCGCTCGGCCATGGCGGAGGCCAAAGCCCATTCATGATCCGCGTGGGCGCCATCGCCGACCGCGCCGAGGCCGTCCAGGGTGGCAACCCCGGCCGCGGCGGTTAGGTTGCCATCGCTGGCGCCGCCGACCGCACACGATTTTAATTCTGGCAAGCCAAGTTCTTGCGCGACGTTTTGCGCGATGGCGAATAGACCCAGCGATGCTGCTGCTTCAAGTGGTGGTCGGTCAATGCCGCCGTCGATCTCGATGCGTGCCTCGGGGTGGCTTACTCGCCAGGCGCGAACATTTTCATCGATACGTTGCTGCTCGGCCGCTGTCCAGGCGCGGACATCCAAAGTTGACTCGGCCAGCACAGGGACGGTGTTTGCCGTAGTCCCTGAGTGCAGCAAGGTTGGTGTGACCGTGGTACCGGCACCTTGATCACCCCAGGTTTGGGTTGCGATGACGAATGCGGCGGCTTCAACGGTTGCATTAACTCCGCGTTCGGGATCAAGGCCGGCATGGGCGGCCCGCCCGTGGAACTTAATCTGGTACCAAGAAGTGCCCTTGCGCTCGGTCTTAAGGGCGCCACCCGCTGACGGCTCGAACACCAGCACCGCTTTGGCTTCGGTGATGGCCGCTGAGATTACTCCGCGCGAGGCACGCGATCCTGTCTCCTCATCGGTAGTTAGGAGCAGTCCAACTGCGGAGACGTCCGTACCCTCAGCAATGAGTAAAGCGACGGCGGCCAAGGCCTGCACGACGCCGGCCTTCATATCGAAGACACCCGGGCCGGTGAGCTGGTCATCGGCAAATTTCGTGGGGAGGCGGTCCAAGGTGCCAACCGGCCACACGGTGTCAAGGTGACCTAGCAGCAGGACTTGCGGGTGTTCTGGGCCCCAGCGTAAAACCGGGCAGCCATCATGGACTTCGACACGGGCCGGGCTCCCGAGCCACTCACCTGTCAGGTCTGCGGCGATTTCGGCAATATTCGCGCAGGCAGCGAGGTCGTGGGTTGGTGATTCGATGCGGACTAGGAGTTGTACGGCTTCGATCATGCGGGGGAGCAGAGCGGTTGCTGATTCCAGGGTCTTGGGCACGCTACTCCTTTTCGTGCTGTGTCGGTTCGGTACGGTGTTATGTGTGACCTTGGCGGATAGTTCGGCGGCCGATTTCCAGCGCGCACAGGACCGCGCCGGAGTAGAAGTCCGCTCAGTGGTAGACCCTACAGACTTGGCAGCCGCGCGGCGAATTTTCGATACGGTCTGGCCAGGTGAGGGCACACAGGTTCAGCAAAATCTGCTGACCGCGTTAATCCATGCGGGTGGGTACTGCGCCGTCGCATATTCAGGTGGTGAGCCAGTCGGAGCGGCACTGGCGGTTGTCGGTCGACACCTTGACGCTGGGTGGCAGGTGCACTTGCACTCGCATATGGCGGCGGTGCTGGCCGACTTTCGAAACCGGCACATTGGTACCGCATTGAAACTGCATCAACGAATGTGGGCTATCGAGCAAGGCATTGACACAATTTCTTGGACATTTGATCCGCTCGTGCGGCGCAACGCCATCTTGAATATCTGCAAACTTGGTGTCGATGTCAAAGGGTATGAAATAGATTTCTACGGGCAGATGCCAGATGCCATAAATGCGGGTGATCCCACCGACCGGGTATTTGCCTGGTGGCACCTATCGTCGGCCAAAGTATCTGATGCGATCGCGGGTCGACTGCTGCCGCTGGACGCCGCGATGCTCACCCAGGCCGGCCGAGATATTCGTGTGGTCGAGATCCCGGAGGACATTGTCGAATTGCGCGGCGTTGATCCAGCGGCGGCCATGCGGTGGCGGTTGTCGTTACGCGAGACGCTCACTGCCGCATTAACTGACGGGTATTGCGTTATTGGAGTCGAACGAACCGGTAAATACGTTCTTTACAGGGAGCGCGCGTGAGTATTGAGATGTTTCGATTTCACCTAATAAACATGCCGTTGGTACGGCCCTTCCGTACGAGTTTTGGCACTGAGATTGCGCGAGAGGTGTTGATCGTCGAGGCGGTCTCAGTAAGTGGTACCAGTGGTTGGGCCGAGTGCGCAGCATCTTCTTGGCCCGGCTATAGCTCTGAATACACAGCTGGGGTAATTGACGTAATGACCGATCACCTGATCCCGGCATTGCGGGAAACAACATTGACGGCCAATCCCGAAGAAGTGCGGGCGGCACTTGACTATATCCGCGGCCATCCGATGGCCAAGACGGCGATTGCGACGTCGATGCTCGATGTTTGGTTACGTGAGCGGGGACAATCTTTAGCGAGTTTCATGGGGTCTACCCGAACTGAAGTTGATTGCGGAGTGAGTGTTGGAATTCCAACAACCGAGACCTTGAGTGAGTTGCTGGACGAAGTCGGTATTTATGTCGATGCCGGCTATCGTCGGATCAAGTTGAAAATCGAACCCGGATGGGATGTGGAGCCGGTCGCTGCCGTGCGGGACCGGTGGCCCGAAATGCCATTGCAGGTGGATGCGAACCAGGCCTATGCCCGTGCTGATGCGGCTCAGTTGGCAAAACTAGATGAGTTCGACCTGCTGCTCATTGAGCAGCCACTGCCGGAAGAAGATTGGCTTGGGCATCGGATGCTCACCGAGGTGTGCACAACACCGATCTGCATGGACGAATCAATTTTGTCGGTGGCCTCGGCTGAGTCGGCTCTGGAATTTGGATCGGCGACCATCATCAACATCAAGCCGGGCCGCGTGGGCAGTTACCTAACCGCGCGCGACATCCATGACATGTGCATGCAGCGCAATTCGCCAGTTTGGTGCGGTGGCATGCTCGAGACCGGCATTGGTCGGGCCGCGAACCTAGCGTTGGCTGCCCTGCCGAACTTCACCTTGCCCGGGGACACCAGTGCCTCAAACCGGTACTACGCGGTCGATATCACCGAGCCCTTCGTGCTCAAAGATGGGCGGCTGCCGGTGCCGACCGGCCCGGGTATCGGGGTGCAGCCGATCCCAGAGTTACTCGCAGATTTTCGGATCTGGACTAGGGAGATTCCCATCAATTAATCAGTTGGTGAAGAAGTGGACAAATCTCAGTAACGAGATTTAGGGATTTAGGGGAGCTACCCCGCTGATTCGCGAGACCGAAAAAGTTCGAACCTGCTCGGTGCGGTGGTCAAATGCGGTGACCGAGCCACCACCCATGCGGATTGGATCAATTATCTGCTCGGTGTTGGTGCCATCGGCGTCGGCGTAGCCAATCCAAACCGGTGTGGTCTCGGCGATCGCAAGCCGTAGGGCCTCGAGGGTTGCCGCACTACTGGTGCGAGGCACCTCGTTCGTGCCGGCTGGCCCGACCACCACTTCGCCGCGTGGTGCTCGCGCTGCGCGGTCACCGGAACGCAAACCTTTTACCACGCTGGCGATCAGAGCATCGCTATCGCGCCGTCCTGAACTGACTTTGCGCGCCACCCGTGAGCGCACGCGGCGTTCATCCGGGCGCAACACCACCACCGAGCCATCGGGGGTTTCGGCGGCCGGCGCATAGCCGGCTTCGCGCAGTGCTGCCATGAACTCATGCGGGGTGGCTTGGCTAACCAAGATGTTTGGCGCGGTCTGTGAAAGCTGCAGTGCTCGCAGCCGTCTATCACCGAGGATCGCTGAAATTGTGCCCTGGTTATCGCAGCGCAGATAAGCGGACGCGGCACCAACTCTGATGGCACCGTGGCGACGGGCAAGGTCATTAATTAGATAGCTAAGTGGTTGGGGCAGCCCGGTGGTAGATGCGTCACCTAACACCGCGTGCACTCTGGCCGCATCCCAACCAGCATCGAATGCGCGCCGAAGGGAGTGCTCTGAAATTCGATAGACGGTGGCATGACCACGGGATTCAACATCAGCGAGTAGCCGCAATTTGCGCGCGAGCTCTGGGGCCACCGGGCCGGGGGCGATCATTGTTAGATCGGCCTGAATGAGTACATGATCAATTTCCAGAGGCATCAATGCGGTGATTGCCGCGGCCCCGTCGGTTGCGCTAGCCCCGGGGTCGGGGCCAAGAAGTGCGCGCCCGGGGGTAGTCAACGAATCGGCGCCCATAACACCAAGCAGCGTGGCTTCGCGATAAGTCGCGTGCACCACCTGGGATCGAAGTTCGCCACTGCGCCGAGGTTGCGAGTAATTAAGCACCTCGATTAGCGCGGTGGGTTCGACTGGGTCAGTAGCGGTTGCCAGCAGTTGGAGTACCTGGGCACGCAAGGTGACAACCGCTCTACGCTCGGAGTCGGTGGCTAGCAGCGTTGATTTGTCAGTGGCAAGACTCGAAAGGCGCGGTGAGGTAAGCCAAGCTAGGGCAAGAGTTACCCATTGCTCGGCCGCGGATTTGCCCAGCCAGATGTCAAACCGATCGGTTGGTACCCAAGATGGGCGCTCTTCCCCATCGTCGTCGAGTAAACCTGCCGCGTGTGCGATATCGATCCAGAGCGCGGCCGTTGGCGCGTCGGAATTTAAGTCACGTGCGGTTGCGGCAAAATCCCGAACGGCAAGACCACCCGCCCGCAGCACACTCGGCGGGTTCTCGGCCCAGGTATCAAGGAGGTCCCGCACTTGCGCAATCGCTTCTCGGGCGTGCACCCCGGCCTGCTGGTCACTGATCGCGTTTTTCGTCTTACCGGTGGTGATCGGCAGCCTTGGTGGTGGCCAAGTTGGCGCGGTCGCCCCCGCGAGGTGTTCGCGCACCGCGTGAATGGCTCGGATTTCATCCTCGGTGCCCCAAACTAGGGCGAGTTCAACCAGGTTCTGCAGGGCGGCCTCGGCGAGGTCGCGGGCCGATTCGTCCAATTCCTCGATAACGGCGCGGAGGACTTCCTTGGGAAGGGCGGGGAGTTCGGCCGACTGCCTTGCGACCACCGCCAAGACGAAGAGGGTCAGGGCGTCCAAAGTATCCAAACAGCGCGAAACACTGGGCCCGGTGGTCGATCGGGCGGCTAGGGCGGTGATATCCGAGGGGATTGGGTGCAGCAGATCGGGGCGCCGGTGCAACAGGGCGGCGAGGGCTAGATCATCGCGCTGCCTTAGGGAATCGGCCAAGCTACGTGGACTCACCCGCACCACCCTAAGGGTGGGTGGGTAGCCTTCACCCATGCCAACGGGAATAGTCAAGTGGTACGACGCGGAGAAGGGCTTCGGATTCATCAATTCCGATGATGGCGAGGATGTCTTTGTCCATGTGTCAACCCTGCCCGCCGGGGTGCCCGCACTTAAGCCGGGCACCAAGGTTGACTTCGGCATTGTCGACGGTAAGCGCGGTAAGCAAGCCTTGACCGTCTCGATCATTGGGCCACCACAATCGGTGGTCAAGGGTTCACGTAAGGATGCCGGCGATCTGGCCGGGATTGTCGAGGATCTGATTAAGTTACTCGACGGGGTATCGAATCAACTCCAACGCGGTAAATTCCCGCCGGACGCCGCAGCGCAGAAAATCGCCGCGGTGCTGCGTGCGGTCGCTGACGACCTAGATATCTAGCCTTAATCAACTGACACCTGGTCAACTCAGACTCAGACGAATTCTGCGATCGTCCAAATCGCCAGGGCCTAGAGGATTGTGCCCGCCAAGACTCGTGGGCTTAACCAACAGGAGCTGACCAAAGAGCTGAAGAGGGTGTGACGCCGCAAGAATCGGGAGCTTCTAGCCAAAGCCAAGGCACCCGGAGGCGGCCCGACTTCTGCATTTGACTCGGCGTATAGCAAGCCACCGGCACCCGCCGCGAGTGCTAGATGAAAAACTTAAAAACCAAATTGATGAATAGTTAAATGGTTAAAAAGCCCGCACCGGACGGACGCCGTACGTGCTGTACTCGTTGCCGTGGTACTGACTCCCATAGGCGAAGAGCTGGAGCCACGTGCCGTCCGCACTGCTCTGCGAGGAACTCCAGTACCCAAACTTACCAGTGCCAAACCCGCCAACAGTGTCTCGCTGCTCATACAACGCGTTCAACTCATCCTTGGAGGGCAAGAACCAATCGGTCTTCCCACCACCGTCATAATCTCTAACCGTATTCGCAGCACCCGACCCACACGCAGCAGTTATCAACTTCGTATTCGCCGCACCCGCCCCGATCGTTGTCTCCGTCCCCGCGACTTCCAAAGATGAATCGTCACACCACACGTCCATCGGGTCGTCTACCCCTGACCACCCTGCTGGCGCCGCCTCTAAATACCGACCCCAAGGCTGCACGGAGCCCGCGTCATAGAACACGATCCCACCACCGGGACCGGTATCACCAACCTTGTAGTTCCCATCGGCACTCCCAAGCACCATCACACACCCCCACTTGAATAACCCACCAGGACCGGTACGCACCATAACAGTGGTCGAGGAACAATTAGCGGAAAGGACAGGAAAGAAGGACCATCCCGGCTACTTCTCTGGAGATGCTTCGACACACCGCCGGTCAAAGAATCGCAGCGGGAGATGACCAATGCTGGGGAAGCATAGGACAGACCCGGGGTCGTGAAGAACCGCACCGCTACCTAGATACGTAATCGGGTCGAAATGGCGGCAATATTTTGCGCCCTAGCCTTCGAAAATCCCTGAGTAAGGATTCATGAAGTGGCGACCCGATACGGAATACACATTTGAGATCGTCGCTGTTAACGAAGCAGGCACCGGTGAGGTTGGCGTGTTCACGGCACGGACGAAAGCTGAGGCGGTATCTACTCCCGCGACATTCTCCGGTTGTTACGTCAAGACCAATCACACCAAGGTGCCA
>JAQCEO010000014.1 GCA_027729805.1 Actinomycetota bacterium | reverse complement strand
TGCCGAGTGGGGGTGGCATTTATGCCACCCCCTCCCAACTACTTCAGAATCTTGATAACGCGGCCGGCGCCGACGGTGCGCCCACCCTCTCGGATGGCGAACCGAAGGCCTTCTTCCATGGCGATGGACTGAATAAGTTCAACGCGCATGTCAGTGTTGTCTCCGGGCATGACCATGTCCTTGCCGGCAGGCAGGTAAACCACACCGGTTACATCGGTGGTGCGGAAGTAGAACTGCGGGCGGTAGTTGTTGAAGAACGGCGTGTGCCGGCCGCCTTCATCCTTCGACAGGATGTAGACCTGTGCGTCGAAGTCGGTATGCGGAGTGATCGAACCGGGCTTGCAGCAGACCTGGCCGCGCTCAACGTCCTCGCGCTTGGTTCCGCGAAGCAGCAGTCCGACGTTCTCGCCTGCTTGACCTTCGTCGAGCAACTTGCGGAACATCTCGACGCCGGTAACGGTGGTCTTTTGGGCCGGTCCGGGGCGAATACCAACGATTTCGATTTCCTCGTTGACCTTGACCTGGCCACGCTCAATACGACCGGTAACAACCGTGCCTCGACCGGTGATCGTGAAGACATCCTCGACCGGCATGAGGAACGGCTTATCGATCTCCCGCTCGGGGGTCGGTATGTAGGTATCGACCGCGTTCATGAGCTCAATAATCGACTCACCCCACTTGGCGTCACCCTGTAGTGCCGGGAAGGCGGCTACGCGGACAACCGGGATATCGTCGCCTGCGAACTCATAGGCCGACAGCAGTTCGCGGACCTCCATCTCGACGAGTTCCAGTAGATCCTCATCGTCAACCATGTCGCACTTGTTCAGTGCGACAACCAACGAGGGGACACCGACCTGGCGAGCCAGGAGGACGTGCTCCTTGGTCTGGGGCATCGGGCCATCGGTGGCGGCAACCACGAGGATCGCACCGTCCATCTGGGCCGCGCCGGTGATCATGTTCTTGATGTAGTCAGCGTGGCCTGGGCAGTCCACATGTGCGTAGTGGCGCGCCTCGGTCTGGTATTCGACGTGGGCGATCGAGATCGTGATACCACGCTGGCGCTCTTCTGGCGCCTTGTCGATCATGTCGAATGGCGTGAACGGGTTCACGTCCGGGTACTTGTCATGCAGCACCTTGGTGATCGCAGCGGTCAGCGTCGTCTTGCCATGGTCAATATGACCAATGGTGCCGATGTTGACGTGCGGCTTGGTGCGCTCAAACTTGGCCTTCGCCATTTGAGTTCTCCCTTTTCTTAATGCCGTCCGGCGTTGTCGCGGATCGGTGGTGTGTTCTTCTTTATTTGTTTTTCAGTGATCCGCGACTATTCGCCGCGAGCCTTCGCGATAATCTCCAGCGACACATTTGAGGGAACCTGTGCGTAGGAGTCAAACTGCATGCTGTAACTCGCCCGGCCCTGTGTACGGCTGCGCAGATCCCCTACGTAACCGAACATCTCGGACAGCGGAACCAGTGCCGCAATGACACGGGATCCTGAGCGCTCTTCCATGGACTGGATTTGTCCGCGGCGAGAGTTCAGATCGCCGATGACATCACCCATGTAATCCTCCGGGGTGGTGACTTCGACAGCCATGATCGGCTCGAGCAGGACCGGGCCTGCCTTACGAGCCGCGTCCTTGAACGCCATTGAGCCGGCGATCTTGAATGCGAGTTCGGAGGAGTCGACGTCGTGGTAAGCGCCGTCGGTAAGGGTCACCTTTAGGTCAACCATCGGATAACCGGCGAGCACGCCGTTCTCCATGGCCTCTTGGCACCCGGCGTCGACCGAGGGGATGTACTCGCGTGGAATGCGCCCACCGGTGACCTTGTTTTCGAAGGTGTAGCCCTCTTCGTTTGCGCCTTCGACACCAGCGTTCGGTGCGATATTGATGATGACGCGCGCGAACTGACCCGAACCACCGGTCTGCTTCTTGTGCGTGTAATCGACTTTCTGCACAGCCTTGGTGATGGTCTCGCGGTAGGCGACCTGTGGCTTGCCGACATTGGCCTCGACATTGAACTCGCGGCGCATCCGGTCGACCAGCACCTCCAGGTGAAGTTCGCCCATCCCACCGATAATGGTTTGGCCGGTCTCCTCGTCGGTACGGACATGGAAAGTTGGGTCTTCTTCAGCGAGGCGCTGGATGGCTACCCCGAGTCTGTCTTGGTCACTTTTGGTCTTGGGCTCGATCGCAACTGAGATAACCGGTGCCGGGAATGTCATCGACTCGAGCACGACAGGGTTACTTGGATCGCACAGGGTCTCGCCGGTGGTGGTGTCCTTCAAGCCCATCACCGCAACGATGTCGCCGGCGCCCACTGAATCGATTTCTTCGCGCTTATTGGCGTGCATCCGGTAGATCTTGCCGATGCGCTCCTTACGGTCCTTAACGCTATTTAGTACCGCGGTACCGGTATCAAGGCGCCCCGAGTAAACCCGCAAGTAGGTGAGCTTGCCCAGGTGTGGATCGGTCATGATCTTGAAGGCAAGGGCCGCGAAGGGCTCCTTGTCATTGGGTTGCCGCTCAATGACGACCTCGCTGTTACCGGGCTTGGTACCGGTGATCGCGGTGACATCTAGGGGGCAGGGTAGGTAGGCAATCACGGCATCGAGCATGGGCTGCACGCCCTTGTTCTTGAACGCCGAGCCGGTCAAAATCGGTGTCAACTTGTAGGCCAAGGTGGCCCGGCGAATAGCCGCCTGAAGTTCATCGACGGTGAAGCTCTCGCCCTCAAGGAACTTCTCCATGATCGCGTCATCGGCTTCAGCTAACGTCTCGAGGAGTTTCTCGCGGTACTCAGCAGCTTTGTCAACCAGACCCGGTGGAATCTCCTCGACCGCATAGTCGTCACCCTTTTGGGTTTCACCGCGCCAAGTCAGGGCCTGCATCGTGATCAAATCAACGACCCCGAGGAAATCCGACTCCGAACCAATCGGGAGTTGAAGGACCAACGGGGTCGCGCCGAGCCGGCTGACGATCATGTCGACGCACATGTAGAAATCCGCACCGGTGCGATCAAGTTTATTGATGAAACAGATGCGCGGAACGCTGTACTTGTCGGCCTGCCGCCACACGGTCTCCGATTGCGGCTCAACACCGGCCACCCCGTCGAATACGGTCACAGCGCCGTCGAGCACCCGAAGGGAGCGCTCGACCTCGACGGTGAAGTCAACGTGGCCCGGGGTGTCAATGATGTTGATCGTGTGGTCTTTCCAGTTGCAGGTTGTCGCGGCGGAGGTGATGGTGATGCCGCGCTCTTGCTCCTGCTCCATCCAGTCCATGGTGGCTGCGCCCTCGTGGACTTCACCGATCTTGTAGTTGATACCCGTGTAGAACAAGATGCGCTCAGTTGTCGTGGTCTTGCCCGCGTCAATATGGGCCATGATCCCAATGTTTCGGACCTTGGCCAGATCGAGTGCGGTCTGGGTAGACACTTTGCTCTCCGTTGCTCTCGTTTATCGGGTCGGGTGGTTATCGGGTTGGAGTTCTAGTTACCAGCGGTAATGGGCGAAAGCCTTGTTGGCTTCAGCCATCTTGTGGGTGTCTTCACGCTTTTTAACACTCGCTCCCAGACCGTTTGAGGCGTCCAAGATTTCATTCATCAGGCGCTCGGTCATAGTCTTCTCACGACGCTGCCGGGAGTAGCCGATCAGCCAGCGCAGGGCCAACGTGATGCTGCGATTGGGCTTTACCTCAACGGGCACCTGGTAGGTCGCCCCACCAACGCGGCGGGAGCGCACTTCGAGGGTGGGCTTGATGTTGTCAAGGGCGCGCTTAAGGGTCTGGACCGGATCGGTACCGGTCTTCTCCCGGGCGCCTTCAAGGGCCCCGTAGACCATCCGTTCTGCGGTTGACCGCTTGCCGTCAAGTAGCACCTTGTTGATCAGTTGGGTGACAATCGGCGCACTAAATACTGGATCATTGACGATCGGCCGCTTGGTGGCCGGACCCTTGCGTGGCATTAGGCCTTCTCCTTCTTGGCACCGTAGCGGGATCGTGCCTGCTTTCGGTTTTTCACGCCTTGGGTATCAAGGGCCCCGCGGATCACCTTGTAGCGCACACCTGGCAGGTCGCGGACCCGCCCGCCGCGCACCAAGACGATTGAGTGCTCCTGCAGATTGTGGCCAACCCCGGGGATATAAGCGGTGATTTCGACTCCGGAGGTCAGGCGTACCCGGGCCACCTTGCGCAGGGCCGAGTTCGGCTTCTTCGGGGTGGTTGTGTAAACGCGAGTACAGACCCCACGCCGCTGCGGGCTGCCCTTGAGGGCTGGGGCCTTGCTCTTGGAGACCTTGTCCTGTCGGCCCTTTTGGACCAACTGCTGGATCGTGGGCACTCGCCTACCTTCCTAGATCGCTTTCGCTTCGGGCAAAACTGAGCGGGTGGTGCAATTTCCCTGCCGGATCTACGACCCACGCGGTCGGGTGTGTTGCGTCGCCGGCAGGGCGCCACCACAACCAAATCGTGGGTTGATCCCCGGCGCTTTCGCGCCCGTGCGCATCTTCGGGGGAAGCCGCGCACCACAGGATGTACCTGACGGATCAGGCACAAAGCGGTAGATTACCCATAGCCTGGCCCCGGCGTCAAAGCGGGCCCCCTCCTGCCCGAAAACCCCGCTACCTCAAGGGTGCTACGCCGTCCCAGCTGGTTCGACCGGGTGCTCGGTGGCCTTAGTGGTCTTGCCCCGCGAACCCAGCAGGAATACGGCCGCGGCTGCCGCAATCGCGACCCCAATTGCCGCGATCAATAACGCCGTGGTTACCCCAGCGGTGTAAGAAACCCCGGCCGCGGCTGCCGCCGCCTGCCCATTGGTGCTCAAGATCTCTGGTATCGCCCCGGAAACCACCTCGTCGGTAAGCGACTCATAGCCGGGGATCTGCACCCCGATTACCAGCCAGCTCGAAGTCACCCGGACCGCCGAGATGGCACTAACAATCGCAATACCCAAAACCGCTGAAATCGAACTGATGAGCGCCATGAAACCCGAGATGGTGCCCATTTGATCACGCGGAATTGCCATCATGGCACCAGCGGATACCGCCGGCATGCCCACGCCAATGCCAACCCCCATGACCCCAAACCAGAAGGCAATTTGCGCCAACCCGGTCGTGGTGGTGGTCAGGTGCAGGCCGAAGAGACCAATTGCGGTGATTCCCAAACCGATACCTGTTGTTGGACCAAGGCCAATGCGGCCCATGATGCGGGGGGAAATCGGGGAGAAGACAACCAGCATCAAGGATGCGCCGAAGGATGAGATACCGGCCATCATCGGGGTGAACCCGAGCACATTTTGCACCAGCAGCATCTGTTGCATCAAGGCCCCTGCTAGCACCATCGAAAGCAAAACCGAAATTATCAAAGTTGCCGGGATCGGCGCGACCTTGATCGATGCCCAGTTGGTCAATTTAGTGATGCTGCGTCGTTGCTGCATGATCATGATCAACAGCACCACAAACCCGAAAGCGACCGGCACATAAACGGTTGGCTCGTAGTACTTATTAGTTTCCAGCATGCTCAAACCGCCGGCAATTAAAATCATCGCGACGGTTAGCAGTGCGGAGCCCAACCAGTCAACCTTGCGTTTCGCGGCTCCATCTGGAACATCACGCGGCACCTCGCGCATAACCAGTGGGATAACCAACGCCATCAAAATCACGTTGATGCCGAACATCCAACGCCAGCCCAAGAATTGCACCATCGCGCCGCCGATAATGGGCCCAAATGCTGAAGCCCCAGAAGTAACGGCAGTCCAAAGCCCAATTAGTTTCGCGATCTGGTCGCGCGGAACCGCCGACGTCAACATCGCCAACGCCAAGGTGCCCATGAACCCCGAGCCGACACCTTGAATTGCCCGACCCACGATGAGCACCCCCATGTCTGGGGTAAGTGCGCTAATTGCCGAACCGACTAAGAAAATCGAGGTGCCGATCAAATACAACCGGCGGCGGCCGGTGCGGTCACCGAGTGCGCCCGCGGGCACCGCTAAGGCGGCGCCGGCCACCATGTACGCCATCACCGCCCATTCCATCTGGGCCATGCCGACGCCGAATTCTTTCTGAATACTTGGCAGGGCAACCGACATCACACTGAGGTCCAGACCGACCAAGAATTGACCGGTAGCTAAGGCAATTAGTGCGACGTTCGAGGCCATCCCCATCCGCGACTTACTAACGTCGGTCTTGCCACCGGTGTCCGGCGCGGGCGCATCCTGGTGCGCATGGATTCTTGAAAGTTGCGCTAGGTCCATCCGCAGGTTCATGGGGTCAGTATTGCACTCTAGCTGTTAAGGGGTTCCATTCCCGCTGAATGTTGGCATATAGTGCACCAGTGCACCCGGAATTAATCCCCCTCTGGCAGCCGCATAGCCGCACCATCGTCGTACCGCCCGAGGAGATCTACCTCATTACCGACGGCGATGAGCAGGTCCTCACCGGTGAGTTGTTCACCGCACTTGCTCCGCATATTGACGGCCAATCAACGGTTAGCGCGATCACCGCGGCAATGGTGTCCGAGGGCACCGCCACCGAACAGGAGGTACCCGCGGCGCTCGAGATCTTGATGGGTCACGGATTCGTGGTAGATGCAAGTGAAGTCACCGGCCCGACCGACGTGTATCAAATGTGGTGGCGAGCCCACCTAGTCGACGGCTCACCACAAACTGCCATTGCTGTAGTCGGAGTCGGTGAGGTGCCAACGGCCGAAATCTGGTCAGCAATTTCCGCGCATAACTTGGTCATAACAAAAGACGTGGCCGCTGCCGCCGCAATCGTGTTGGTAGCCGATGACTACCTGAACCCCGATATTGCGGCCGTGGCTACCGCCGCCTACAACTCGGGTACACCGGTGCTGATGGCAAATGTGTGCGGTGTGCGTCCAACTATTGGCCCGTGGCTTGGGGCACCGGGTCCCTGCTGGCAGTGCCTGGCGGTGCGCCTGCAGTTCAATCGGCAGGTCGAGAAGCGTTTACTTGGTGAAGGTGAGCGAATGGGTCCGATCGCAAAGGGCTGGACTCCGACCACCAGCTCGCACGCTGGCGGCGAGATCGCCCTCGAGCTCCTGCGAACTTTCGCAGGTCGCCCGCACGCAAATGCCCATGCGGATCCAACAATTTCAATGATGACGATTGTCGACCACCTAACCGGAGAGCGCAGCACCCATCATGTTGTGCGGCGACCACAGTGTGAGTTCTGCGGGGAGCCACTAACCCTCGAAAATGCACCCGTTGAAATAGTACTTGAAAGCGGGGCGCTCGACGCGAAGGACGATGGCAGTTATCGGCGCCTGACGCCACAACAAACTCTAGACACCTACGGTCACCAGGTCAGCCGCGTCACCGGCGTAGTTGAACACCTACAACGCACGAACTTGGACAATGACGTCACGCACGTGGTGGAGTCCGGGGTAAACCTCGCTACCGTTAAGAAGGGCGCGAAAGTTTGTGGCTTCCGGCAAAATGCCGGCGGTAAAGGCACAACCCCTGAACAGGCGCGGGCGGGCGCCTTGGCAGAAGCCATCGAACGTTACGCCGCAACCTATGCAGGCGATGAACCCAGCATGGTTTACTCAATGACCAAACTTGGTGAACTGGCGATTGATCCGCGGTCGTGCATGCTATTTAGTGATCACCAGTACGACACCCGCGAGGAGTGGAATGCCTCGCGCAACGGCAAACATGTCATACCTAAGCGCTTCGATCCTGATATTGAGATGCCGTGGTCACCCGTCTGGTCCTTGACCGAGCAGCGGCGCCTCTGGCTGCCAACCTCATACACCTATTACAACTACGTTGGTGAATATCCGCGCAACGGCTGCAATTCCGACTCAAATGGCAATGCCGCTGGTACCTCGATCGAGGACGCCATCTTGCAGGGCTTCTTCGAGTTGGTGGAGCGCGATGCCGTCTCGACCTGGTGGTACAACGCCATCAGCAGGCCCGGGGTAGATATTGATGCCTACGCCACCGCATATGGCGATTCATATTTCAATCGGCTTCGAACCCACTACAGCGAGATCCTCGACCGCGAGATCTGGGCCCTTGATGTCACCAGCGACCTAGGTATCCCGGCATTCGTTGCGGCCTCGCGAGCCCGCACCGGCCTCCCCCGCATCCTCCTCGGATTCGGCGCGCACCGTGATCCTCGTGGCGCCTTGCTGCGATCACTAACCGAGATGAATCAGATGCTCGGCATGATCGGCACAATGGAAGCCCACGGTGCCCCAACCGAACTTGATGTATCCAAGCCCGAAGTAAATTGGTGGTACACGCCGACTATGGACGAGCATCCATATGTGCTCCCCGACCCGAACCTACCCTTAACCACTCCTGCCGATCACGCCCATGATTGGACTACCGACGGCAAGGCCAAGGTTGAGGCGGTGGTCAAATTACTTACCCAACATGGCCTGACGATGTCGGTTGCGAATATGACCAAGCCGGATATCGGCATGCCGGTTGTCAAAGTCGTGGTGCCGGGTATTCGCCACTTCTGGCCAAGGTTTGCTCCTGGTCGACTCTATGAAGTGCCGGTAAAGATGGGGTGGCGCGCGACCGCGCTCACCGAAGCCGAACTGAACCCAACACCTATCTTCTGGTGAGCCACGTCTCACCCCAGGGCAGACTTAGTTGGTGGCGTTTAACGCACCGCCGTTAAGAAGCAGTTGCAGCATCGGCGTCGTGTCGTCAATACAGGTGGCGGCGTCAATTCCGAAACTCGCACAGAGCGCATCTACCAAGCCTTGAAATGACATCGGCATATCCAGGAAATCCCAGATCAGGGCCCCCATTTTATCTAAGCCCATCAACTCATAGTCAGGCGTAACTAGTACCAGATCATCGCCGACCCACGAGGTGATCACGTCATCATCCTTGGTCAACCATGTGGACAGGTGCAGCGGCACATCTTGTTTCGGCGGCACGGCCCCCTTAAACAACTGCTCCCCCGATGTTGCCCGTAGTGGTGCTGTTGCCATTGGCGCAGAAGTCGACCGGCCTTCGATTCGATACCCGAACTCCTCCATTAGGGCACCGCAATTGCGTTCGATTCGGGTCACCTGACCCGCGCTTAGTTCATCACGCCAGCCACCCGCCTGCCCTTTTCTAAAGAATGGCACGTTGGAGCTGGGTGAGCGCTCGGTGAACCCGGACTCACGTTCACGCGATTGCAGTTTCTCGAACCGGGTACTTTCAATGGCGTGCGCCAGTTCGCTTTCTGATACGTCAAGGCCGGCAAACGCCAACGCGGCACCGAAGGTGTCATACGGTTCGGCCCGAAAATCCTCATAGCGGTATACCGCAACCGGATAGGTGGGGAGCCGGCGCCAGCTATCAAGATGCTCCGACCAGGACCCTTGGGGTTGCCTACTCATCAAGACCGATGGCGTACCTGGAATCTGGGGATCGCGTCGGCAGATGAGATCTACCGTCGCATCGAGGCTCATATTGAAGTGCCGGGCGGCCGAGCACACCACATCGCGGGGGTCGCGAATAATCACCAGCGCGGCCCGTGATGCGGCGGCCGGGAATAGCTCCGAGCCGTCCGGGGCACTGCGAAACTTCTCATGGGTCTTGCGCAGAATTGGCCTACCCATTCGGTCGCCAGTAGCCAGCTCAAGGCGCGACCGGACTAGGTCCAGCTCATCGCAAGTTAGTCGCCGGGCGTCAATGCCCCAGCCGGTGAGGAATTCCATCTGACATGGTTGCGGCGCTTCCTGTGGCTTCAAATCCAAGTCCTGTGCGGACTCGACCGCCTTCCAAACGAAACGGAACCAAGTGTTACCCGATTTCGGATACGAGGCCAACCAGACATTCGCTGGCCGCTCGACTTCCAGCGTGCTAGCCATGTCCGGCACTCACCCAGCCCGCCAGCTCATCGAGGGCGACATCTAGTGCCTCCTTTGCTTTGGTACTGGTCTGGTGCGCATCCGCCGACGCCCATTCGACGTCTGGGTCGGTGATTGCTCGCAACGGGTCACTGCTCACCCAAGCCGGTAGTACCGCAAGCCCACTAACAATCTCCAGTAGTTCACGCGGGGTGCGCTCCTTGGCCACTACCTCGATAAGCAATCCGCGGGCGATCCGAGCCCGGCCAATACCAGGTGACACCGGCTCCGGTGGCTCGGGCAGCAAGGTCGCCATCGAGGTCAAGGTGGTGGGCTCCCGCCAGCGGTTGACCAAGATGCCAACCGCATTGCCACCCGGGCGGACGAACTGGTCGATTTCCATGGACTCCATTACCGCGATTGCCGCCGAGCAAACTACTGGCGCCTCGCGTGGGTAAACCAGCACCGCACCATCAACTACTCGAGCGGGGACCAAGAAATCGCCGACACAACTCCAGTCCCGCTTTGCCAACCCGATGATCACCCGCTCGGCCAGTTCCGGCGCTGACGAAATCAGTACGGCTTGGCCATTTGGGTCAACCATGACCGCACCATTTAGTAGCCAATACCCACGACGCCACCACACCAGCGGGTCGACCAAGTTATTTCGCACCATGGCTTCGCCCTGCGCGTCGACACCGGCAACCAGGGCCAATTCAGTGGAACCGTCCTTGGCCACCTGGAAAGTGCACAACGCCGGAAGTTTGAACTCCCATGGCTCAACGTCGGTATTTACCAGCCCCGACATCAGCAGTTCCGAGCCGAGGCGGGGGTGTTAATCCATCGGGCTGATGGCAATTTCACCGATGGATCCTTGGGTGTAGTAGTCAAGGCCGGTGGCGAGTGCGAATGCGTCGCTGTCGCCCGCGCCTAAGGGCACCGACCCTATGCCCATAGCCGTTGCCGAGTATTGAATTGTCGCCATCATCACACCGACGTGCTTGAGCATTAGCGAATATGCGATGCCCTCATACTTGGTGGCAATATCCGGGAACCGGGCGGCCAACACAAGAAGTGCCTGGGGCCGAGACATTCCAGCACCTGTCGCCTCACTGGCGCCAAAGAACACTTTCTCTTGTTTTGTGATGTCACCGGTTAGTGCGCCCAGTGAATGCGACCCTTGACGGTATAGGTATACCCCGGGAGCCAACCCGGCGACGCGATTAGCAAACAACACAATGTCAATTTCATAAAGTCCCCCACCCGATGGGTACACCCGCCCAGAACGCTCAATTACCTGGCCTTGTAATTCGTCACTTCGCGGGATCAAGTGCATCACCCTTGCGAGCAACTCGGAAACCTGAGCTACTGGTAACTCGGCACCATCCCAAGCGCGAATCGACTTTCGCTCTTCTAGTACCTTGCCAAATGGTGGGTCGGCCGCAATCAACGCTGGGATGTCGACCGTTGGCAACAAGATATCGCCTGGCACCGGTTGAGTTGATGGCTCCGCAGGGTGGGGCATCAAGGTGAAACGGATGGTGCCACCTAACTTTCCGCGCACCCGGCCGTTTCTGGTCTTCGTGTGAAAAAGGAGATCATGAAACTCCCATGACCGCGGAATTAGCTCATCCTCAACCGACTTACCAACCTCGTTCAAGGGCTTGCTTGCTGCAATGGAGTAGGTCTTGACCGCTACTTGACCATCTTGCTCGAGGCCAATTTTGACATGCATCAAACCAATACGTTGGTGCGCAACCGGTACGTCGGTTATCGAACCATCTAGATTTGTCTGGTACACCGTGCGCTCTTTACTGGGTTCGGAGACCGCCGCCAGCACGCTCGCCTGCATTTGGGGGTCAACGCCAAGAGTCGGCAGCACCGTGGCGAGCATTGCAATGGCCTGCGGATTAAACACCTCAAACCCGATGCGCTGACCCAGGCCGGTTTCCGTTAGATCCACAGCGATTCGCACTGGGGCCATACCACCTATCAGTGTCTCGATCGCCCCGAAGTGCCCCAAACTAGCCAAGGGTAATCCAGCATCGAGCAAGACTTTTTGCGCAAGAGACAAAGCCGCCAGGTCTGAGATGCTAAACAACATTCGTACTGCATCTTCTCGACCCGGCAGCGCCGCGAGCATGGCCGGTAAGCCCAAAGCCGCGACCAGCCCGCGGGCATCTAGGTTGCCCGAGGCACGACAATGGGTGCCTAGCGCTCGAAGGGCGTCGTCTAGCCGTTGCACCTGCTCTTCTTGCTCAATCAGGTCGGTCGGGGGTAGTAACTGTACGAATACCCCCATTAGCGACTCGACACCGTCAACTACGTCAAACTCATAGAACCCGGTGCTGCTAAGGACTGCTCGATCGCCGCTGGTGCCCGGGCCGGAATATGGCAAACAGACCGAGATGTCGACCTGGCGGGAGCCGTCATGGTGTAACTCAAAAATCAAGTGGAACGAAGCATCCGCCCCATCGACCGGGATCTGGTCGAGGCCGACAACCAAACCCGAATGCGAGAATCCACTTGGTAATGCCTCGCGCTGCGCCCAATCAACCAAGGACTTTACCGCGGGCACGAACTCCAGGCCGCGAACGACCGGGACTGCGATGCCAATCGAACGCATGAGTCCAAGAACTTCGCAGACGCCAGCAACAGTTAATCCGCTGGCCGAAGCCAGTGCTACCGGGGTCTGGTCAAATGCCAGGCCGGCCGCAATCGCAGCAACTCTCGGATCGTGAATCTCCAGATAGGCAGAGGTGGTCGGAATCTCAATCAGCATCGCCCGCTTGGCACGATGGAGGTAGGCGAATCTTGACAGGCGGTAGGCGGTGGTTGGCAATGCATCAACGGGCATTGACTCCAAGGGATCCACCCCCGGCACCAAGGTGGCTAATGGGGTGTCGTTTTCATAAGCCGTGACCGCTAAGAAGCCCCCATCGGCCAACTTCTGCAGTAGGCGCCCATCATCGACCGCATTCGATGGCGAGGCACCACCCGCGGGCAAGGATTTAACAAAGTCAGCGGGTACGACCAGCGACCCACTCGGACCGACCAACTCACTCCAACTGGCATCAGCAGGACTAATTGTCACCGCTGGGCTCAGTCCGACCAGCTTGCTCACCGAACGGCCGCCCAGCGTCGCACCCGTCCGACCGCCACCGGCAAAGTGTCGGCGACATCAATCGTGAACCGGTATTCGCGCGCTCCGCGGGTCAGGTGCGCTGGATCCTTGAAGCGGAGGACAACTTCCCAGCAGTTGCCACCGACCCGGCTGAAGGGGCTGTACTCGGTGCCATAAGACAGGTAGTCAAAGCCAGCATTAAGAGCGTCTAAGAATGCCATTGCGATTTGATAGCCATTGGTAGCTGCGAGGTTCAAAGCTCTTTCGACCGAAATCGACGGATCCTGTGGTGCCCGAAAATAGATCTCCTCTAGGAAATCTTGAACCGCACGTCGCACTTCTGGCGACGGAGCAGTCTGCAGGCGGGTCCAGACATCGGTGCCGACCTCATCTATTCCAAAAACCTCATCATCTGCGCCCGCCACCCCTGATTCGGCCTTCGCAGCTGCCGCAATACCTTGCTCTAGTCCGGTCAATGCATCCCGATGAACGGCCGCTAAGCACTGTTCAGCCAGATTTTCCGGGTGCCAGCCGTAGATCCCCCGAAGCCCATTGCGATGGAGCTTTCGAATGACGGTGCCATCCAGCAAAGTTGCCATTCCCGGCTCAGCACTGCCTGGCATTGATACCACTGAGATTGCACCTGTGGCCTGGCCCTGCAGCAGCGCTGCCAACATGTCGTAGACATCAGCTGCGTAGGGGCCAACGGGAGTGATTGCAAATCGTGCCTCACCATTAATAGAGAGCACCCAAATCAACTTGCGTGCTTCCGCCGGATTGGCATCTAAGTAATCGACCATCGCTTGGTCGTCATTGGTGATTCCGGTGCCCACGCCATAGCGTCCACCCATCGCCTCATTGAATGAATCGCGAGTGATTTCATCACCGAAGTCGTAGCTAATGGTGCCGATCGCGAAAGTGCGGGCCGGGTACATTAGCGACGGCTCAACCGAGGGTGATACGCCGACACCTATGCGCTCCTCGCGCTGATACACCTCACGCGGCAGTGGCGGCTGCCCCGTGTGGTGGGTTGCTGATGAATGCGGTGGCAATTGGTATTGGCTATCCGGGTTAGGTGGCTCCGGGATCACCGCCGGTGCATCGGGTGCGGGCTGCAGGGCCAAAATGCGAGCGTTGTCAGCCGCGAATGAGGCAATTGGTACCCCGTCGAACAACACCTGAAGCGCCCGATCCACCGCAACTTCGCCACCTATGCACCGTTGCGCCCCCGAACCGGTGCAAGGTCGCGCCGTGGCAATCAAAACATCGCGCACCAACTGCGGGTTGGGGGCTTGGCCAGCTTGGACAAGGGCGGAGGTTATAGCAGTTATCAAACCGGTGAGCACCGGCGCGGCAACGCTGGTGCCCTTTTGATTTACGACTGAACCGTCGGGCTTCGCACCCAATACATTCTCGCCCGGACCCATGATTGAGTGGCCGTCATATCGGGTACCAAAGTTGGTGAAGTGCATTGGTGCACCATCATCGGCCAAGGCTCCGACCGCGAGCACAGTTGGCATTGCTGCCGGGGAGCACCAGTTCTCGCCATAGTCATTGCCCGCCGGCGCCACGATGATGGCACCAGCGTCTTCTGCTTTGCGCACTGCATCAGTTAGCCACGACTGGGTTGATCCGGTCTGACTCGGGTGACAAAAGGCGCAGTGAATGATCTGCGCACCTTGGGATAGGGCATATTCAATTGCGCGTGCGATACCTATCTCAGATTCGGCACTGTCGTCATCGACTCCCGATGCGATAAAGAGTCCACGAGCTCGTGGTGCCAGTCCTGGTACTTCACTGCCAGGTTGCCCGAAAATCACACTCGTAATGTGGGTCGCATGACCCGTACTGCCATCTGAATTCTCGCGGTCATCTAGCCAGTACCCGCGCATCGAAGTCACGTCGGCACCGTCAAAGGCCGGGTGATCAATAACCGGACTGCCATCAATGACCGCGGTCAGAACCCGCGGGTCTCCTTGGGTGAGCGCACGCAGACGTAGTACCCCTGGCAGGGTATTCAGGTCAGGCATTTACCGTCCTAACGGTGAGTGAGGCCACGCAAGAAATCAACGGAGGCACCTGCCGCGTCACCGATCGCTGCTGCCCCTCGCTCCTCCAGAAACTTCGCCCAATGGGCTAGGGCATAGACCCCGGACCCATTTTCTCTGATATCCGCCCACGGCTGATACAAATGCGCGAGTGTCCGGACTTCCTCGTCAGGGTTATGCCCGCGCGGGTGTAGGTCACATCCGGGATGTTGATCGTACGCAACCGGCTTTACCTCGGCGCTCACCCGGTGCACCGCCCCCCCTGGCTTCGGCACCGATTTGGCCTTGCCTGCTGACTTAGCCGGCTTGGCCTTCTTGGGCAACGCCGCCCGTGGCGGTGGATTTTCACCTACCTCAGGATTCTTTGCCGCACTCATCTTGACCTGTTCCTCGGATTGAAGGCGGCCCGTACCCACGGGGATGGGTCGTCATAGTTTGCCCCGTGGGTTAAGTGCATGTACACCTCGACCAAATGCTCCAGTGACCCGGAACTGACGTCTAGCGTTTCAGACGGTACTACCAATTCGGGCCGCTGGACCGGTGGCGCCTGTATCGGATACATGGTTGCGGGCTATCAGATTGCCGTGGTCCAGCTGCGGACCTCGCCCAAGGTGACGGGCATCAGTTCACTGACGTCAATGGTAAAGCGGTAAACCCGACGGGCCCGGCGAGTGTTCTCGGGATCGAAGAACTTCATCTTGACATCCCAAGCATCGGAATCAGCGCGAGCAAATGGCGACATTTCGGTTTCGATGGTTTCAAGTTGCATGCCGCCGCCCAGTGCCTCCGAGAACACCATCGCAGCTTGGAAAGCGTTCGTCGCAGCAAAGTTGACTGCCCGATCACTCGAGAGCACACCAAGGTTTCGTAGGTCGTAGTACACCCGGTCGAGGAATCCGCGCAGGTTTTCTTTGACGGTATTCAGATCGGCAGCGGCCGTGGCACGACTGCTGACAGCCTCCGCGGCCTGCGCGACCAGCGCATTGTGCCTCCAGCCATACATGCCACGTGGATTCTCCAACTGGAGCACGGGGACCACCTGACCTGAGAACAAGCGCACCGTGTTGCCCGTAAGGCGGCCCGGAATACTCACCCGCTGAATGTGGTCCTCATCGCCTTCGGCGAGAACCTCGGAGGCCAAGATCTCGACCAGGCGGCCATAAATATCGGCACCGAAGGCGCCGGTCGGCTCCAAGGCGTAGACGGGGGTGAGCTCGATATTCAAGGTCCAGGTGACCGCACGTGCCTCGGAACTATTTTGCCCGAGATAGGAAACAAGTTGCCGGGCATCATATGGATTAGGCGGCACCACATCGCCGTTTATTTCAACCGGCGGCATCAATTGCTTAAACGAATCCCGACGAGCCTCGGTACCAAAGTCATATGACAAGTTACCGAGTGCGTAGACCATGTTCTGGCCCTCGGGAGCATCGGCCATCGACGGGCTTACCGCCAAAGTAGCCGCCGGCTCAGTTGCCGGTGCCGAACTCGCCCCGCCACAACCACACTCGCTGGCTGCCCCAACTACCATTGCGTCGCTCATTGCCGCCACTGCTCCTTCGACATCGATAGTGCCGGACAGCAGGCGCTGACAGACATTTACATCATTAATAGTACATGGTGCTGCACCTTGTCTTACTATATCGCGAATATCTAGCGCACTCAATGGGGCTACCGCCAAATTATTGGCCCTAGCCAAGGACAGCAACAAGGCCGCCACGCCGGTCACCATCGGGGTGGCAAATGACGTGCCACTTAGCCGTGTCACACCCCCACCTGGCTGGGCCCCCAAAATATCGGCCCCGGGGGCGGTGATCCCGTTGCAGGCGTACCCGTGCCCCCAGTTACTGAAGTCCATGGGCGCACCCGCCTCGTCAATGGCGCCGACGGCCAACGCCGTTCCCGACGCCGCCGGCACGTGCAGGCACTCACACCCGTCGTTGCCCGCCGCGGCAATGAGCAGCACCCCCGCCTTAGCGCACCTGGCCACCGCCTCTGATAGCCACTGGTCCGCCTGCCCGGTGTCTGAGTACTGGCCCCCGGAGAAGTTGATGATGTCGACGCCTTCGTCGATTGCTAGTTCAATCGCCCGGGCTACTTCCAATTGCGGCGCGTTACCGGTTAATGAGTCGTAGACCGGGATGATCACCCCACGCACGCCTGGGCAAATACCCTCAACTTCGGTGCCCGGCTGGCCAAAGAGAATGCTGGCAACATGGGTGCCGTGCTCGGCCATCTTGTTCCCGGCCTCCGCCGACATGGCGGTCGCACCCAATGCAGTGCGCAGATCCGCGCCCACAAACACCTCGTGGGCAAAGTCAACTGGCCCGTCAATTACCGCCACAGTGACATTTGGGGTACCCCCAGCGGTGGCCTCGTACAGGGCCCGAAGCCCAGGCAGCAGGTCCAAATTAGAACCCATAGCAACAACGGCGCCCACTAATTAACCGCCACCGGCACTAACCCCCCACCGAACTAGGAGTTACCGACGCTATACCTCCAGCAAGTAGCAGGATGACGCCAACGATCAGCCCGATAACCAGCAACGCGGCCCATAGCCCGATATTTATCCAGGCCACAATCCGCGCGGCGGTCACCAACTCCATGCCGTGCCGTGCGCCCCCCGAGGCCTCGATCTCTTTACGCCCGAGCGAAGCGAAGATCAACGCGATGATGGCGAAAACTATGGGGCAGACGACCCAAGAAGCTATCGAGAGTACGAGTGCGGCGATGGCATTGCCTGAGGTGGCTCCTTGGGCAACCGTGTTGACTGAACCGGCACCGGGGGGCGCCGCGGGCCAACTGGACTCAGTCGGCTCGCTCGGATCTGGACCGGGGGGTGGAATCTGGGTCACGGCCACACCATACCTGCCGAAGTCCATGGGCACCACCCCCTGCGAATTTATGATGGACAACCGAGGGTCCCCACTTGCCGGAGTCTGCTGCACGATCAGGTGACATATTCGGTCACCGAAAAGGCAGTGGGGCAGCGATTTGCATCACTGCCCCACTTTGCTGCAAAAACTGTGTGCTTAGTTGTTGTACCCACCGCGGAACTCGAACTCCTCGAGCGGAACGGCCGCACCAGATGGTGCCCCGAACGCGGTGTAGTCCATTTCGTCGTAACCGGAGAAGGACGCGTACATCGCGGCCTTGGCTTCCTCGGTTGGCTCCACCTTGATATTGCGGTACTGCGGCATCCCGGTACCAGCTGGGATGAGCTTGCCCAAGATGACATTCTCCTTGAGCCCGAGCAGTGGGTCGCTCTTGGCGTGAATGGCTGCATCGGTGAGCACCCGGGTCGTCTCTTGGAAGGAGGCCGCCGACAACCAAGACTCGGTTGCAAGTGAGGCCTTGGTGATACCCATGAGCTCGGGCCGACCCGCTGCTGGGGTGCCACCTTCGGAAACCACCCGCCGGTTTTCGGCCTCGAATGCACGACGTTCAATAAGCTCACCAGCCAAGAACTCCGAATCGCCGGAGTCGATGATCGTGACCCGCTTAAGCATCTGACGGACAATGACCTCAATGTGCTTATCGTGAATCGAAACACCCTGTGAGCGATAGACCAACTGCACCTGCTCGGCGAGGTGCATCTGCACCGCCCGCTGACCCAAGATACGAAGTACCTGCTTGGGGTCAACAGCGCCGACGATTAACTGGTCGCCTACGGCAACATGTGCGCCGTCTTCGACCAACAATCGTGACCGCTTGGAAACCGGGTAGGCGATTTCTTCGCCGCCGTCATCTGGCACGACGATGAGCCTGCGGGTCTTATCGGTGTCATCGACCCGCACCCGACCTGCGTCCTCGCTGATCGGGGCCACCCCCTTGGGGGTGCGGGCCTCGAACAACTCGACCACGCGCGGCAGACCGTGTGTGATGTCCTCGCCCGCGACCCCACCGGTGTGGAAGGTGCGCATCGTGAGCTGGGTTCCGGGCTCACCAATTGACTGGGCAGCGATGATGCCAATTGCTTCACCAACGTCAACCAGGTTTCCGGTGGCCATCGATTTACCGAAGCACATTGCGCAGGTCCCGACCTTGCTTTCGCAGGTTAGAACGGTACGCGCTCGCACTGACTCGACGCCCAGGGCCACCAACTCCTCAAGGCGAGGTGTCGTGAGTTCTTCACCAGCGGGCGCGACCACCTTGCCGCCTATTTCGACATCTTGGGACAGCACTCGCGAGGCAACCGAAGTATCAAGGTTGTCAAGTGGTACCAATTTGCCGTCGATCGGTTCAGCGATCGGCATCACGGTGCCACGGTCGGTACCGCAGTCCACCTCGCGCACGATGACATCCTGCGACACATCGACAAGGCGGCGGGTTAGGTAACCGGAGTCCGCCGTGCGAAGCGCAGTATCAGCCAAGCCCTTGCGAGCCCCATGTGTGGAAATGAAGTACTCCAGTACCGACAAGCCCTCACGGAAGTTCGACTTGATTGGCCGCGGGATGATTTCACCCTTTGGGTTGGCCACCAGACCGCGCATACCGGCTATCTGCCGAATCTGCATCATATTTCCGCGGGCACCCGAATCAACCATGATGAAGACCGGGTTGGTCAGCGGGAAGTTCTCCTGCATCGCCTTGGCAACCTCGTCCGTCGCGCGAGTCCAGATCTCAATGAGTTCCTGGCGGCGCTCGGAGTCGGTGATCAAACCACGTTCGTACTGCTTTTGAACTTTGTCGGCCTTCTCCTCGGATGCGCCCAAGATCTCAGCCTTACCAGGGGGCGTGACAACATCCGAAATTGAGATGGTGACACCCGAACGCGTGGCCCAGTAGAAACCAAGCGCCTTGAGTCGATCAAGAGTCGCCGCCACATCAACCTTGACATAAAGCTCCGCTAGGCGGTTCACCGTCAGGCCAAGCACTTTCTTATCGACCCGAACGTTGACGAAGGGGTAGTCACTCGGCAGCGCCTCATTGAACAGGGCGCGACCTAGGGTGGTGGTGATGATGAACGGATCGCCCGGAGCCCAACCCGCCGGTGCTTCCCAGTCTTCAGGTGGCAGGCCACCTTCGATCCGAACCTTGATCTCGGCTTGCAACGAAAGTGACTTGGCATCAAATGCCATAATCCCTTCGGCAATTGAGGAGAATGCGCGCCCCTCGCCAAGCGGGCCAACCGCACTTGATGTCAGGAAGTAGATACCAAGCACCATGTCCTGGGTCGGTGTGGTGATCGGACGACCATTGGCCGGCGACAAAATATTGTTGCTCGAGAGCATCAGTACGCGGGCCTCGGCTTGCGCTTCAGCAGACAGCGGCACGTGCACCGCCATCTGGTCCCCGTCGAAGTCCGCGTTAAAGGCGGTGCACACGAGTGGGTGAATCTGAATCGCCTTACCCTCGATCAGTTGTGGTTCAAAAGCCTGAATCCCCAATCGGTGCAGGGTCGGTGCCCGGTTCAAGAGCACCGGATGTTCGGAGATGACCTCTTCAAGTACATCCCAAACCACCGGGCGTGACCGTTCGACCATCCGCTTGGCGCTCTTAATGTTCTGCGCATGGTTGAGATCAACGAGGCGCTTCATCACGAACGGCTTGAAGAGTTCAAGGGCCATCTGCTTTGGGAGTCCGCATTGATGCAACTTCAACTGCGGTCCGACCACAATGACCGAGCGGCCTGAGTAGTCAACGCGCTTGCCAAGTAGGTTCTGGCGGAAACGCCCCTGCTTACCTTTGAGCATGTCGGATAGTGACTTAAGTGCCCGGTTGCCCGGGCCCGTGACCGGGCGACCGCGGCGGCCGTTGTCAAAGAGTGCATCCACCGCTTCTTGCAGCATGCGCTTTTCGTTGTTGATGATGATCTCGGGTGCGCCAAGATCTAATAGTCGCTTCAACCGATTATTGCGGTTGATGACACGGCGGTAGAGGTCGTTGAGATCACTAGTCGCGAACCGGCCACCATCTAATTGCACCATTGGGCGCAGATCCGGCGGGATAACCGGCACCGCATCGAGCACCATTCCCGAAGGTGAGTTGGTGGTGCTCAGGAATGCTTGCACCACCTTCAGACGCTTCAGGGCGCGGGTCTTCTTTTGTCCTTTGCCATTGGTGATGATGTCGCGCAGAATGGCCGACTCGGCTTCGAGATCAAAGGTCTCAAGTCGCTTTTGAATCGCCGCAGCGCCCATACCTCCGTCGAACCAGCGGCCGTAGCGGTCGCGCATTTCGCGGAACAGCATTTCGTCACCTTCAAGGTCTTGGACCTTCAGTGACTTAAAGCGATCGAACACTCGATCAAGTCGATCAATCTCCGCGTCGGCGCGGCGGCGAATAGCCGCCATCTCGCGCTCCCCGGATTCGCGGACCTTGCGCCGGATATCGGATTTAGCACCCTCGGCCTCTAGTTCGGCCAGATCGGCTTCAAGCTTCTTGGCCCGGGTTTCAATGTCTAAGTCACGGCGCTTGGCGATCTGCTTCTTTTCAACCCCAAGTTGATTTTCCAGGCTCGGCAGTTGCTTGTGGCGCTCTTCCTCGTCAACCCAGGTAATCATGTAGGCCGCGAAATAGATGACCTTCTCTAGGTCCTTCGGCGCTAGGTCGAGCAGGTACCCCAACCGACTTGGGACGCCCTTGAAGTACCAAATATGAGTGACAGGAGAGGCAAGCTCGATGTGACCCATCCGCTCGCGACGCACCTTGGCTCGCGTGACCTCGACCCCGCAGCGCTCGCAAATGATGCCCTTGAAGCGCACACGCTTGTACTTGCCGCAGTAGCACTCCCAGTCCCGGGTCGGGCCGAAGATCTTTTCGCAGAACAAGCCATCCTTCTCCGGCTTGAGCGTGCGGTAGTTGATCGTCTCGGGCTTCTTTACCTCGCCAAATGACCAAGCGCGAATGTCATCGGCAGTTGCCAAGCCGATGCGCAATTCATCGAAGAAGTTGACATCTAACACTTTGGTGTCCTTCGTTCGGTTCGAACTGAGTTTGGAAATGCCTAAGCGGGTCTAGAGATCGTCAACGCTGCTGGGTTCGCGGCGGGACAGGTCGATACCAAGTTCTTCGGCGCGGCGGAACACGTCATCATCAGAATCTCGCATCTCGATGGACATACCGTCACTGGATAGCACCTCAACGTTTAGGCACAGCGACTGCATTTCTTTGACGAGAACCTTGAAGGATTCAGGGATACCTGGCTCCGGGATATTCTCGCCCTTGACAATGGCCTCGTAGACCTTCACGCGGCCAAGTACGTCATCGGACTTGATGGTCAAGAGCTCCTGTAGTGCGTAGGCAGCGCCATACGCCTCAAGGGCCCAGACCTCCATCTCACCAAATCGCTGGCCACCGAACTGCGCCTTACCGCCCAGCGGCTGCTGGGTGATCATCGAGTACGGGCCGGTGGAGCGAGCGTGGATCTTGTCATCGACCAAGTGCAGCAGTTTGAGAATGTAGATGTAGCCAACCGAGACGCGGCCCGGATATGGCTCGCCACTTCGTCCGTCATACAACTGCGCCTTGCCATCAGCACCGACCAGGGTGAACCCATCATCGGTCGGCAGCGTTGACTCCAACAAGAGTGCGAGTTCATCCTCGCGGGCACCGTCGAAAACCGGGGTGGCGACTTTGCTAACGCGAGGCGCGGAATGCATCTGCTCCGGAAGCCGCATAGCGCGTGGATCGGCTGGATCCACTTTCCAGCCGGCGGTTGCCGCCCAGCCCAAGTGGGTCTCGAGGATCTGGCCGACGTTCATGCGGCCGGGTACGCCGAGTGGGTTAAGGACGATGTCGACCGGCGTGCCATCATCGAGGAACGGCATGTCTTCGACCGGCAGGATTTTGGAGATGACGCCCTTGTTGCCGTGCCGGCCGGCCAACTTATCGCCCTCGGTGATCTTGCGCTTTTGCGCAATATAAACGCGGACCAGTTGATTGACCCCCGGCGGGAGTTCGTCACCTTCCTCGCTGTCAAAGACCCGAACCTCAATGATCTTGCCGGACTCCCCGTGCGGCACCTTCAGTGAGGTATCGCGCACCTCACGGGCCTTCTCGCCGAAGATCGCACGAAGTAGGCGTTCTTCAGGGGTTAGCTCCGTCTCGCCCTTTGGCGTGACCTTGCCGACAAGGACGTCACCTGGCACCACATCGGCACCGACGCGGATGATGCCGCGCTCGTCCAGATCGGCGAGAACCTCATCGGACACATTTGGAATATCGCGGGTGATCTCCTCGGGGCCCAGCTTGGTGTCGCGGGCATCAACTTCATGCTCTTCAATATGAATTGAAGATAGGACGTCGTCTTGAACCAACCGCTGGCTCAAGATGATGGCGTCTTCATAGTTGTGGCCCTCCCATGGCATAAATGCCACGAGCAGGTTCTTGCCCAGAGCCATCTCACCCAAATCTGTCGAAGGACCATCGGCGAGGACCTGGCCCTTAACAACATGCTCGCCTTCGTCCACGATCGGACGCTGGTTAAAGCAGGTGCCTTGGTTCGATCGATGGAACTTCTCTAGGCGGTGGGTATAGGTACCGCCATCGTCGTAGGCGATGGTCACCGAGTTGGCCGAAACTTCGGTAACCGCGCCGTCTTGCAACGCGGTGACGATATCGCCGGCGTCATAAGCCGAGCGAAACTCCATGCCCGTACCTACACGTGGTGCCTCGGCACGTAGCAATGGCACCGCTTGGCGCTGCATATTCGAACCCATCAACGCGCGGTTCGCGTCGTCATGCTCCAGGAAGGGGATCATCGCGGTTGCGACCGACCACAACTGCCGCGGTGAGACGTCCATGTAATCGACATCGTTAGGCAAGACGTAATCAACGTCGCCACCCTTGCGGCGGACGAGAACGCGATCCTCCTGCATCTTGCCATCAGCGTCGATCGGGGTATTGGCCTGAGCGATGACGTAGAGATCTTCTTCGTCAGCGGTCAGATAATCCATCTGATCGGTGACACTGCCCTTGATCACCTTGCGGTAAGGCGTCTCGACAAAGCCGAAGGCATTTACGCGACCATAAGTTGCCAGCGACCCGATCAGGCCGATGTTCGGTCCTTCAGGGGTCTCGATCGGGCACATGCGGCCGTAATGGGAGGGGTGCACGTCACGAACCTCGAAGCCGGCGCGCTCGCGTGAAAGCCCACCCGGACCCAGTGCCGACAACCGTCGCTTGTGTGTCAGGCCCGCTAGCGGGTTGGTCTGATCCATGAACTGCGAAAGCTGCGAGGTGCCGAAAAACTCCTTGATTGACGCGACCACCGGGCGGATATTGATCAGGGTCTGCGGGGTGATTGCTTCGACATCTTGGGTGGTCATGCGTTCACGAACAACCCGTTCCATGCGCGATAGCCCGGTACGAATCTGATTTTGGATCAGTTCGCCGACGGTACGCAGGCGCCGATTACCGAAGTGATCGATGTCGTCTGTCTCGCTGGAAACTTCGCCGCGGGGGCCTTCCATGGTGGGCAGCCCAGCGTGCAACCGCACTATGTACTCAACGGCTGCCAGGATGTCTTCTAGGGTCAAGACGCTTTGGGTCAACGGCAGATCAAGACCGAGCTTCTTATTGATCTTGTAACGGCCGACCTTGGCAAGGTCATACCTCTTGGGGTTGAAGTAGAAATTGTCGAGCAAGTTCTTAGCATTCTCAACCGTGGGCGGTTCGCCTGGACGTAATTTGCGGTAAATATCAAGCAGCGCGTCTTCTTGGGTGGCGATGTGATCTTTATCCAGCGTCGCCATGAAAGTTTCGTATTGGCCGAACCGCTCAACGATTTGCTCAGTAGTCATGCCTAGCGCCTTTAGCAGCACGCTTACCGGCTGCTTGCGCTTGCGGTCAACGCGGACAGCGACGAGATCCTTTTTGTCGATTTCGAATTCCAGCCACGCACCGCGACTCGGGATCAACTTGCCTACATAAACATCTTTGTCGGTCGATTTGTCCACGGACCGCTCGAAATAAGCACCTGGCGAGCGCACCAGTTGCGAAACAACAACACGCTCGGTGCCGTTGATGATGAACGTGCCTTTATCGGTCATCAGCGGGAAGTCACCCATAAATACGGTCTGTGACTTGATTTCACCGGTCTCGTTATTCATGAATTCAGCGGTCACGAACAGCGGTGCGGCGTAGGTGAAGTCCTTCTCACGGCACTGGTCGACGGTGTACTTGGACGGCTCGAAGCGATGATCGCGGAAGGACAGCGACATCATCCCGGCGAAATCTTCGATAGGGCTTATCTCCTCGAAGATTTCGGTCAGACCCGAGGCCTGCGGGATCTCGGTGTTGCCGGCGGCAATCGCCGCAGCCACCCGCTCTTGCCACTCGGGGCGCCCGAGTAGCCATTGGAAACTGGAGGTTTGCAATGCCAGTAGATCCGGGACCGCAAGCGGCTCGCGAATCTTGGCGAAGGAGGCCCGGCGTAGTTCGGGGGAAAGTGGAGTGACTTCTAAAGTGCGCGTGGCGGCCAAGAGTAGATCCTTCCGAGGGCGCTGCTATTGGATGAAACATTCGTTTTCGGAACATTTTTTGCTGGAGCAGTTTGGAAAATTTGCGCCTTGGTCCACGCCAGTTAGCCTGAACCGTCAAATGATGGTTCAGGCCTTGGGTCTAAAGGATGGCAGCGCAGAGCCGCAGTATACCCCTTGGGCAAACCGCTGTCCAACCCCCCTAGACCTTCGCTCCCCATCGAGGTACCCAGGTGGCCTAGCAGCGACAGCGGTTAATCCTGAACCCCTAGCCGGCCTGCCCAAAGTACGTCATCGTGAAACGAGTTCTATGCGGGTTTTGCGTGCCCTCAAATGGTGCCGGCCCTTGGCCTCGGAGTCAAGTAGTCCCGCCTAGACTGTGACCAGAACGCAACCTAGGCGCCCGGAATGTCCATTTTGGCAGAACCGGCGGCTAACCAAAAGCGGCGCCCCCGAAGGGACGCCGCTTTGATTCGCGGCCGCGGCCGGCGAAAACTACTTGATGAAAACTACTTGATTGAAACGGTGGCGCCGACGGCCTCAAGGACGGCCTTCGCCTTGTCGGCGGCCTCCTTGTTGACCTTCTCCAGCACGGCCTTGGGCGCCGCCTCAACCAGATCCTTGGCCTCCTTGAGCCCAAGACTGGTGAGCGCGCGCACCTCCTTGATGACGGGGATCTTGTTCTCGCCCGCAACTTCGAGAATCACATCGAACTCATCTTGGTCAGCTGAGCCGCCGGCGTCGCCGCCGCCGCCCGCGGGAGCGGCAACCGGGGCGGCAACAGGTGCTGCCGCGGTTACGTCAAAGGTGTCTTCGAAGACCTTGACGAACTCAGAGAGTTCCAGGAGGGTCATTTCCTTGAATGCATCAAGTAATTCATCGGTGCTCATCTTCGCCATGGTGGCGTCCTTTCGGTTTTCCGGTGGGGTATTACCCCGTAGGGCCGGGTGGTGGTGGGCTTTAGCCCTCGGGGATTTCCTCGGTAACTACTTCGGTAACAATCTCGTCAGCAACAACTTCGTCAGCGGCTGCCTCGGCAACTGGCGCTTCGTCAGCGGCTGCCTCGGCAACTGGCGCTTCGTCAGCCGGTGCGCCCGCGGCCAACTTGGATTGGAGTGCGCCCAGGGCCCGAGCAGTCTTGGCCAGCGAGGCCGAAAACAACGCGGCGGCCTGCGATTGCTTGGCCTTCATGGCGTAGGACAACTTGGCAAGCAATACCTCGCGGGACTCAAGATCGGCGAGCCGAACGATGTCCTGCGCACTTAGAAATACGCCGTCCAGCACCCCGCCCTTGATAACCAGTGCCGGGTTGGCCTTGGCAAAATTACGAATGCCCTTGGCCGCGTCAACCGCATCGCCCTTGATGAAGGCGATAGCGCTCGGGCCGCTTAGGAGGCCATCGATACCGGTAACTCCGGCATCTTTGGCCGCAATCTTGGTCAGGGTGTTCTTCACTACCGCGTAAGTAACGGTATCGCCGAGGGAACGGCGCAGCTCCTTGAACTGCGCCACGGTGAGTCCGCGGTATTCGGTGAGCACAGTCGCACTCGAGGTGCGGAAGTGGTCGGCGAGATCGGCGACGGTGGTCACCTTTGTCGGCCGGGCCATTGGGTTCCTTTCGTTGCGGTCCCGGTCAAGCAAAACGCCCCGGCGCAGGCGCACGGGGCTCGGAACCGCAACTGGCGGCCTAGCTTCGTTATCCTGCGCGGGCCGCCCGCTTGAGCGAGGCCTTCGACACTTGCCCCGGGGTTCCGGGGTGAGCGCGACCAGCGGTCTTTGGTAGGGGCAGGCTAGGGCGCCTGCCCCACATTTGGCAAATCCTAGATATCGTCCTCAGCGCTGAGGTTCTTGACCCGGTTGGGATCAACCGGCACCCCCGGGCCCATCGTGGACGAGATCGTGGCCTTCTTGACATAGCGACCCTTGGCCGACGCTGGCTTCAAGCGAAGGATCTCATCTAAAGCGGCCGCGTAATTATCGACCAGTTGCTGCTCGGTGAAGGAAGCTTTGCCGATCGGAAATTGCATATTCGCATGCTTGTCGAGCCGCATCTCGATCTTGCCGCCCTTGATATCGTCAATTGCTTTAGCGACGTCCATGGTGACCGTTCCGGTCTTTGGGTTGGGCATCAAGCCACGGGGGCCGAGCACCTTGCCGAGCGTGCCGACCTTACCCATGAGATCGGGAGTCGCCACGGCCGCATCGAAATCCGTCCAGCCGCCAGCCACTTTGGCGATGAGTTCGTCGGAGCCAACAAAGTCAGCACCCGCGGCACGGGCTTCATCTGCTTTTTCCCCATTGGCGAAAACTAGGACCCGCGCGGTCTTGCCGGTGCCGTGCGGCAGGTTAACGGTGCCGCGCACCATTTGATCGGCTTTTCGGGGGTCAACACCGAGTCTCATCGCAACCTCAACTGTTGGATCGAACTTAGTTGAGATCCCTTTTTTGACAATGCGGACGGCCGAAAGGGGTGAATACAGGGCGTCTTGATCAATTAACTCTGCGGCCTTCAAATATGCCTTACTGCGCTTCATCTCTGCTCCTTCGCAGGTTGTGGTCGGCGGGCCACCGCGGCCCTCCCACTTGGTTCAATTGCTATGCGGTAACGGTGATACCCATCTGACGTGCGGTGCCTTCGATGATCTTCATCGCGGCATCGACGTCATTGGCATTTAGGTCAGGCATTTTCGTTTCAGCGATCTCGCGCACCTGGTTCTTGGTGATTGAGCCAGCCTTTACCTTTGGCGGATTGCCCGAGCCCTTTTCCAGGCCGGCAGCCTTAAGGATCAACCGCGACGCCGGCGGGGTCTTAAGGGTGAAATCGAAACTGCGGTCTTCGTAGACCGTGATCTCGACGGGAATCACATTGCCACGCTGGTTCTCCGTGGCCGCGTTATAGGCCTTGCAGAACTCCATAATGTTTACACCGTGCTGGCCAAGTGCTGGGCCAACGGGCGGTGCCGGATTTGCCAGACCAGCTTGAATCTGCAGCTTGATCAGGCCGGTGACCTTTTTTTTCTTCGGTGCCATGGTGTGTTAGGTCCTTCGTTGTGGTGACCCGGAGACGGCGCCCCCGGGAGTTGGCGGTTAGTTCTTGTCGATCTGACTGAATGCGAGTTCGACCGGAGTTTCGCGACCGAAAATCTCGACCAAACCGGTGACTTTTTGCCCTTCGATATTAATCTCGGAGATAGTCGCATGCAAAGTCGCAAACGGCCCATCAACAACCGTGACCGAATCACCGACCAAGAAATCAACATAAACGGCCTCCGCCGCGGCCACGCCCCCTGCGCTGGGACTACCGGGTACGCCGGCCTTCTTCTCCGGAACCGGGGCGAGAATCGCGGTGACCTCGTCTACCGAAAGTGGCGACGGCTGGTGCCCATGGCCCACGAAGCCGGTAACCCCTGGGGTGTGGCGAACCGCACCCCAGGATTCATCGGTCAGGTCAAGTCGGACTAGCACGTACCCGGGGAACTTATTGCGCCGGACCTGTTTGCGCACGCCACTTTTGATTTCGGTGACTTCCTCCATCGGCACCTCGACCTGAAAGATGTAGTCCTCCATGCTCAGCGAGCTGATGCGCGACTCAAGGTTCATCTTAACTTTATTCTCAAATCCCGCGTACGAGTGAATGACGTACCAGTCGCCGGGCGCTAAGCGCATCTGCTCGCGAAATTGCGCAATTAAATCGACTTCTTCCTCTTCTTCGAGGAGTTCCTCAATAAGTGCTTCTTCGACTGCCGCTTCGATGGCTTCCTCAACAGCTAATTCAACAGCTAATTCAACAGCCACTTCAATGGTTGCTGCGTCAGCGTTCTCACCTTCTAGCAGAGCGGCAAGGAGCGCGTCAGCGTCTGCTACCGCGTCGTCTTGCGCCTTGGGGGCCGCGATCGCAAATGGATCCGCCGAGGGTGCGGGCTGTTGCTGGTCCTGGTCGGACACGGTGGGCTATCTCCTAGTTCGGTGGTCAGAAAGTTCTTGGTCAGCCAAAGATGAACAAGACACCTTGGGTGAATATGTAATCAAAGCCCGCGATAATCGCACCCATAAGAATTACAAATGCGATAACCACGATGGTGTAAGCAATAAGTTCTTTTCGGGTGGGCCAAATTACTTTTCGAAGTTCCACAATGACCTGGCGGACAAACAACGCTAGGCGCCCGAAAAATCCGGGGCGCCCTCGGTCACCCGATCCGCTTTCGCGACCATGGGAGACGTCGGTGTCGGTCATTGCTCGCTTTCAGGTCGTCGCATAACTTCTGGCTTGACTACTTTTGGAGCTGGTGGTGCTTTTCGTGCTGGCATTGCTGCTCGTACCTCTGCGCAGGGCCGGAGGGACTTGAACCCCCAACCGTCGGTGTTGGAGACCGGTGCTCTACCAATTGAGCTACGACCCTTCGGCCCACCGAGTGTCAACCTGCGGGCAGGCTAACGCCAACGGACTAACCGCGACCAGATTCTACGGTCCCACCCGCGGAGGGGTCCAATCCGGGCGCCGGTCCACCTGAAATACTGGGTTCATGACCTCCTCGCCTGCACCCAGAGTTTCCCGCCGGATCGCCGCTATCACCGAGTCGGCCACGCTGGCGGTCGACGCCAAGGCCAAAGCCTTAAAGGCCGCCGGGCGGCCGGTTATTGGGTTCGGAGCCGGTGAACCGGACTTTCCAACCCCGGGTTACATCGTCGAGGCGGCAGTCACCGCGGCCAACTTGCCCAAGTGGCACCGTTACACCCCGGCCGGTGGGCTACCGGAGCTGAAGGAGGCCATCGCCGCGAAAACTCTGCGTGACTCGGGCTATCAGGTGTCCGCGGCCCAGGTCTTGGTTACCAATGGCGGAAAACAAGCCTTATACAACGCCTTTGCGGCCCTGCTGGACCCAGGAGATGAGGCCATCTTGCCGGCCCCGTACTGGACCACCTACCCGGAGGCAATCCGACTGGCCGGTGGGGTGCCCGTTGAAGTCATGACCGACGAGACCAGCGGTTACCGGGCCACCGTGGCCCAACTTGAGGCCGCCCGCACCCCGCGTACCAAGATTCTGGTTTTCGTCTCACCCTCGAACCCCACCGGTGCGGTTTACTCCCCCGCCGAGGTTAAAGCCATCGGCGAATGGGCACTCGCCGCCGGCATCTGGGTTGTCACCGACGAGATCTACGAACACCTGGTTTATGGTGCTGCGCAGTTCTCGTCCATGCCGGTCCTCGTCCCCGAACTAGCCGACACCTGCGTGATCATAAATGGCGTCGCGAAAACCTATGCGATGACCGGCTGGCGGGTGGGCTGGATGATCGGGCCACTTGATGTGATCAAGGCGGCCACCAATCTGCAGTCACACTCGACTTCAAATGTTGCCAACATCTCGCAGATCGCCGCACTCACCGCAGTCTCAGGTGATCTGGCCGCGGTCGATGAAATGAAATTCGCATTTGACCGGCGGCGCAAATTGATCACCGGCATGCTCGATGCCATACCGGGTGTTACCTGCCCATTACCCGATGGTGCGTTCTACGTATACCCGTCGGTAAAGGGCCTAATTGGCAAAACAATTCGCGGCACCGTTATCACCTCGTCGGTCGATCTCGCCGGTTTGATTCTTGACGAGGCGGAGGTCGCGATCGTCCCGGGCGAAGCTTTCGGCACCCCCGGCTACCTGCGACTTTCGTACGCACTTGGTGACGATGAGATCGTCGAAGGAGTCACCCGCATGGCCAAGCTTCTCGGTGAGGCGGAGTGACTGGCTTAAGTTTTCGCGCCGGCGAGCGAGCAGTTCACCAAGGTCGGCTCAGGCTCAAGCAAAATCGCGTACTTTACCAGCACCAACTGTTGAATATGCGCTGCTAGTTCGATGACCTCCGCTGCCGTTGCTCCACTTTTCGCAACGATGGCCAAGGTGTGCTTATTGGACACCCGTGCCCGTGAACTTTTAGTAAGGCACCAACCCTTTGTCACACCGGCTTGCTCAATTAACCAAGCCGCGCTTAACTTAATGCCACCGGTGGCCGGATACCTTGGGCAGGCCGGTGGGATATTTGCGTCGATTTCACCGGTAACTATCGGGTTGGTGAAAAATGACCCAACACTGCGACTGTCCTCGTCATCAACATCAAGCACCATGCCCTTTGCGGCTCGCAGCGCGAGCACCGCGGACCTGACCGCTCCCGGAGCGGCCACCCCACCTACCTCGATACCTAAGGCAGTAGCGAGTTCGGCATAGCGCACAAGACAATTCCCGGAATCACGAAGTTCGATGGTGACCGCGACAATCAACCAACGATTCGGGTGACGCTTGAAGATGCTGGATCGATATTCGAACAGGCACTCAGCATTGTCGAAGACTTCGACTGACCCATTGGCGCGATCAAGTACACGGACGGATTCGATCACCTGCGAAATCTCTTGACCGTAAGCACCTACATTTTGAATGGGGGTGGCCCCGACAAGACCAGGTATTCCCGACAGGGCCTCAATTCCGGACCAGCCGTTGACGACACAGAGCTCAACCAAGGCATCCCACGGCTCACCGGCGGCCACGGTTAGCCGCACGACACCATCACCCACTTCAATTTCGATGCCCCGAGTTGCAATCTGAAGCACGGTGCCATGGAATGGGTCGTCGCTCATCAAGATATTGCTGCCACCGCCGAGTATGAGCACCCGCTCACGGGCATCGTCTAACCCACGCACCCGCTCGATGAGCTCATTGGTGGCCATGCACGTCCGCAGCACATCCGGTGCACCACCAACCCCCATCGTGGTGAGGTCTGCTAAGCGCATGGTCGTCAGCCTATGAGGATCGCGGTGCGAGAATCTCGACACGGCCACGAAATTGCTGCAAGAGTCGGTCATAGTTCTTTTTCGACTCACGATCTCGAAGTTCTGGGTCTGAGTCGTGGTACCCGCGGTGCCGGGCCTGCTCGACAGGCAGCGCCCCGGTCGGTACGACCAACCGCCCACCGGCGGCACGCAGTAGCAATGACCACTCAAGATCACCATTGCGGTAGAACTTTGCCTTTGGGCTCGGCAACGTGGCGCGAGCTGCTGCCCCGTCAACGATTAAGAGGTAACCCAAGAGCACATCGACTTCACCTGGTCCGGCATCTACCACCGACCGCCAATCCGCGATATCAACATTTGTACCCCGCCAGCCCACCGCCACCACTCCTGGCTCCGCCAGCGCGGCGAGCAAAGGCGTTATCGCATCACCGGTCAGCACCGATGACAGGTCCATGACCACATGTGCGGCGGCTGGATCCAACTCAATCAATGCACCGCAAGCTCTACCCCAACCCACCTGCTCCAGGGATTGCCCCACATGGATGACGTGCACTCGGTCTTGCTGCTCCAACGAGATTTCATGCGCGACTAAGCCGGCGTCATCAACATTGCCCAGATCGAGAACGATAATCCGCACCTCTTTGGGAGCGAACTCCAAGAGGGCGGTCAAGCAGGTGCGCACATCTTCTGGCCAACCGTCAACGATGAGCCCGACACCACATCCCTCACGGCCGACCGGTGGTGGGTCAATGAGCGCATCAGCGAGCGTGACATATACGTGAAACGGTGGCTTCTCCGCCAGCTGGAAGCCATCGGCGGTATCGGCCAGGACCCAGCCCGCAGTTGCTATCTGATCGCGCAGGAGATCAGCGAGCTGAAAATCACGAGCGGCGCGCGCGACCTGCCGGCGTTCAGCCAGATCGATGATCTCGCGCGGGGCCTCGCTCACGCGAGCTGAACCACAGCCTGCGCTTTACCAAGCACAGTTTGTCCGGCGCTGCTTACTGTCAAGGTGACTCGTACGCGGTGTGCATCGAGTAGCTCGGTGACCTCACCGCTTATTTCGAGCAGCGCACCTACCCCATCATCGGGAACGGGTACCGGTCGCGTGAAACGGACTCCGTATTCGATTACTGAACCTGGGTCACCGGCCCAATCGGTTACGACCCGAATCGCTGATGCCATCGTGAACATCCCATGGGCGATCACATTCGGTAGGCCAACCGAGGTCGCAAAACGCTCATTCCAATGGATGATATTGAAATCACCCGAGGCACCCGCGTACTTGATCAAGTTCAGGCGTTGAATCGGAACCGACAGAGCAGGCAATTTGGTGCCGACTTCGACATCTGCGTATTTCAAGTTCGTGGTCACTGGGAGTCCGTTCCGCGAGCGACGATAACCATTGTGGTAACAACCACCAGCTCCCCAGAGGTAGTGCTGACCGAACTCTTAACGGTGATCATGTCATTTCCAGCGGCGGCGCGAATGTTTTCGATCGTGTTTGTGACGACTAGTTCATCACCTGCAACTACTGGTCGGGAGTACACGAACGACTCTTCGCCATGAACGACCTTGGTGTAGTCCAACCCAAGATCAGGGTCCATGACTACTAGCCTCGATGACGCGAATACGACAGTGAATGCGAAGGTCGGCGGCGCCACCAAGTCGCGGTAACCAAGGCCTTGGGCTGCCGCAATATCGTGGTAGGCAGGATTGAAGTCGCAGGTGGCGCTCGCGAACTCACGAATCTTCTCGCGCCCAACGAGATAAGGCTCACTCGACGGGTAGGTGCGGCCAATGAAATTCGGGTTAAGCGCCATTGGTCAGCGGCGCAAAACTAGCGGGTCTCTTTGTGCACGGTGTGCTTCTTGCATTTCGGGCAGAACTTCTTGGCCTCAAGGCGATCGGGATCGTTGCGGCGGTTCTTCTTGGTTATGTAGTTACGGTCTTTGCACTCTTCGCACGCCATGGTGATCTTTGGTCGTACGTCGCTGGCCTTGGCCACGGCACTTCCTCTTTCCTTTGAGCAACTCCCCTAGCAGCCACGCGGTCGCGTGACCCTTGTCCTTCTCCTTGCGAAGTAGCGGAGGCCGGACTTGAACCGGCGACACAGCGATTATGAGCCGCTTGCTCTACCAACTGAGCTACCCCGCCTTGGGGTGCCTCCGCGGGGGCGGGTGCACCAACCGAGCCCCAATACGGAATCGAACCGTAGACCTTCTCCTTACCATGGAGACGCTCTGCCGTCTGAGCTATTGGGGCACAAAGCCCCGCAAGCGTACAAGAAAGGCGGCCCAGGGAAAAAATGGTACCCGAACTGAAGGATTTACCCGAATCGGCGACACTTGGCCAATGCGGGCAGCCCGGAACACCAAATGGGAGCTGATCGATTTACCAGACCTGACCGGCCGCACCGCCATCGTCACCGGGGCCAACTCCGGCCTCGGTTTTTGTACCGCCGAGGCCCTCGCGGCACATGGTGCGAAAGTCACTATGGCCATCCGCGATCTGGGCAAAGGCCAGGTGGCAGCGGACCAAATTCGCGCCACCGCCCCGGCCGCGCACGTAGATCTAGCCCGGCTAGATCTTGCGGATCTAACCTCCGTACGCGCCTTCGCCCAAAGCTGGTCCACCGCCAACCCCCAAGGCTTGGACCTGCTCATCAATAACGCCGGCATCATGGCCATCCCAAAGCGGAACACGGCCGACGGCTTCGAAATGCAACTTGGCACCAACCACCTGGGACACTTTGCTCTGACCGGCCTGCTGCTGCCCGCCTTGGTCGCGGTGCCCAACTCCCGCATCGTCACTGTCGCCTCGCTGGCCCATCGCATGGGGCGGATGAATTTCGAGGATCTGATGGGCGACCGGCATTATGGCCATTGGCGGTCCTACAGTCAGAGCAAACTCGCCAATCTGCTTTTCACCGCCGAACTCCAACGCCGCATTGACCAAGCCCACCTGTCGATCCTCGCGCTCGCCGCCCATCCAGGGTTCGCGTCCACCAACCTGCAAAGCGTCGGCCCGAGTATGCGCGGAAGTTTGATCGAAGCAAAGTTGACGTCAATGAGTGTAAATCTGATTTCGCAATCAGCAGCAATGGGCGCACTGCCAACACTATTTGCCGCCACCACACCCGGCCTAGCCGGCGACACCTACATCGGCCCGGATGGGTTTATGGAAACCCGCGGCCATCCAGAGATCGTCGGTCGTGCCAAAACAGCGCTGAATACCGCCGATGCTCGACGCCTTTGGCAGATTAGTGAACAACTAACGGGTGTCACCTACCCATTCGACTAAGGCGAAAGGTGATCATGGCGAAAGGTGATCATGGCGACATGCTCGGTTTGGTGAATGCCGGGCGTAGTTGCATCAATTTTCGTCTTGATGGTCGGGTCCTACCACCTAGTAGTGGAGTTCGACAACATCACCAATCCCGTTAATCCTAATGGGCGTAAGTGGCCCTTCGTGCAAGGTGTAATTAGCGGGTAAGGGTTGCCGGCCAATAGCGGATTTGAGTGGCGATTTTGTGAAGTCACTTGGTACAAAAAGGAAAACACCAAAAAAACACAAAAAGCAATAGCGAAACGCTTAACAATTCCCGGCGACCACCAACCCCCCGACTGACTTCGCCCGGTG